>JAZQHO010000126.1:0-27230 GCA_045540635.1 Candidatus Limiplasma sp. | reverse complement strand
CGTCGGTTTTTGCTCTCCCAGCGGCGGGCATATACATCAGGTCTCCCCTGGAATAAAGAGAGGAAGAGCGAAACTTTTTCTAAAAGGGGGCTGCGCTTTGTGATTACGGTATCAGCGAGCGCTTCTTCATTCATGGAGGAATCAGCATTGGATACAGTGGTCGGCAGCGCAATGCCGTTTTCTTTAAGTAGCATCTTCAGCATATCGTTTTCTGCACGCAGCTGTCCTATTTCACGCATCAGATCATCGATAGACGGCATAAATCTACCCCTTCCCTGAAGTAACTATGAAAACAACCGCCATGCAGATATACATGACGGTCTATGAGGATTCAGGTATTCTGTCTGAGAGTCGCCGTGGGCATCGCAGAAAACGTAAGCAACTCGTGAGTAAAAAAGGGAACCCCCGCAGGGATTCCCCCGGTCGCAGGCCTCGCGGGTTTCTGCAACGCGATCACTGATGACAGCATAGCACAGGATCCGACTTCCGTCAAGATCGGCTGCTGTCATCCCTGCTACATCAGCGCACGGTTCGGCTCTTACACTACCTCAAACGCTGTCAGTGAGTGTTCGAATACGCAGATCAGCTGACCATCGATTTTCAGCGTAACTCTCAATGTGCGTGCTCCCTGAATATGCGGAAGCCTCTCAAAAGAGATGGATTTTTGTTTGCAGTAATCGATGGACACGGCACGTTCCGAGGATCTCAGCGTTTCCTTTCTGTTCTTCCACTCAAACAGGAAGGTCGCCTCCATGCGTTCAAGCGTTCCGTGAGCGTATTTGTCCGCATATCGCATCTTCTGCGGCGTTTCTGCGAACACAAAGCTGATGGTATCATTGTGGAACAGAATCGTTTCAACAAAGAATCCGTTTCGCTCAAAGGTATCGCTGCGTGCGACGCGGATCATGTCCTTATAACGATAGAAGGCTGTGGGATTGTAGTCTTTCAGAAGGTTCATCAGCGTGGAACGCTCGCAGTCGTTCCTGCAGAAAACACCTCTGATCGCGGAATTAATCGGAAATTCGTTGGGATACAGGATTTCAGCATGACGGTGAACACGGACCTCATCTGTGCAATAGCCGTTGCTGTAGATGCTGTCGAAGGGCAGTGAAGCAAAGGCGTCGACGCCGCTGTATACAGGGTTTCCATGACCTGCCTGGCTGAGCGCGGAGAACTTCGTGCCTTCCATGGACAGCAGCTTTTCCAGATCAAACAGAAGAAAAACAGGCACCGGAACGTTTGCGTTGATGTCTCCGTCATAGCGAATCTGACGGTGTTTGTAGCCTTCGTTGTAATACTGCGTGGGCGTCAGGGGTCTGAAATAGAAGCGTACATAGGACGTGGCTCGCGTTTCGGTCATGTCGATGACCTGACGGCTGGCGTTGTCGTTCTCCATGACGCCCTTTGCTCCGGCCTTGACGCGGCTGTACAGCTTGCCCGAGGAAAGAATGCCGACAGCGTTGGTCACATCGGTATAGTGATAGGCGTATTTCGGCCACCAGGAAGGATTTACTCTTTCACAGTTTTTCTGAATGATTTCTGCGTATGTCATACGGAATCACTCCTTAACTCGAACACTCTGCCGTATCCCTCGTGCACCTGATAGCCGTTCTGAACGAATTCTCCCTGCTGGTTCAGAATGCGCACAGGCGACAGGTAACCCATGTGATTCAGCAGATGATAGAAGAGGCTATGCAGTTCATTGGTTTCGGCGTATGGAACGATGCCATTGACGCGAAGCTGATCCCAGAGACGGAACAGATCTTCTTCGGAAATGGTTCCGACAGGCTGTGATTCTTTTGCAAACGTAACGCCGCTATTCCATGTTACGGAATAGTTTGTATCATCTATTGTAAACTGGCGAGGAAGCAGTGTGGAGTTGTGTTTCAGATCATCACAAAGGCCGGTAAAGGACATATCCCGTGCATTTTTTCGCAGCCATTCCATTGTCTCTTCCTGCGCTCTATGTTCTGGCGTCTGCGTGGTATCCATGCCGACGTAGATATACACCGTTATGGGCAGCTGCTTCAGGTACTTCTCCATGACCGGCTTGACGTCGTTCCAGGAAAGCTCGCCGTTGCCGCAGCCGAGCTTCGGGAATGCAATGGAAGTGATGCCTTTTTCGGCGTAGGTATTGACGAACTTGTTTAGACCCGCTTCCAGATATTCCAGCTTGGAAGGGTTGCGCCAGTTTTCCTTTGTGGGAAACATGAGAATCCAGTGGTCGGGCGCGTAGTAAAGCATCAGCTTGCCGATAGTCAGCTGGTGTTTATCACATGCGCGTTTATAGGCTTCAAACATCTTGGGATAGCGTTTCTTGAAGGACAGGGCGAGCCCTTTGCCCATCACGCCGACTGTGTTGACTGTATTGACGATAACCTGTGCAGGACTGTTGAAGATATTTCCTTCGATATACTCAATCATGGTGACTCCTCCTGCTAGATGACGGATACTTTTTCACCGTTTGCTAACACGAAGCTGCATTCGATTTTGCATCCGGATACGGTAGCTATATTGTCCAGATCGTCAAGAGAGATGGTCCCTCGCTTTATTTTCTGACTGAACGCCTGCGGCGTAACGCCCAGCCTTCTGGCGATTTCCGCCATGGTCAGGTCGTTCTTGACGCATACGATTTTCAGCGGTTCGTCGATTCTCACGGTATAGCACCTCCGTAGTCTATTATAAACGGTGACGTTTAATCAGTCAATATGTGTATTTTACGAAGTGCTGAATTATCGGAAGAAACTATGACGAGATCATAGATCAATGGCGAATCATCACAAGGGAGAAGCAAGCAGCCATCGTGGTACTGGACATGCCTCTGCTGGATACCCGGCAAGGACGAGACCTGACGGGAACGCTGATCGCAGATATTGTACTTCAGCTTCTGTCTTATGTGGCTCAGACGGAGCGTGAGTTTATCAAGAAATTTTACTGTTTGCTTGAATCTGTAAGAGAAGGTAGACTTTACGCACCGTTTGTAGTATAATAAATTCAATATAATATCAGGCAGGTTCTGCAGCGTAAGAGGCTTGTTCTGGTTGGGATTATTGATCTCTGTAAGGCGGAATACAAAGTCTGCTATTTATGCCAGAGATTGTTTTCTAATCATTAAGCAGTTTTTATACACGTTGTTGAATCGCGTGAAACAGGACTTAAAGAAAACAATTTATAAATCAGAACCATTCATCGGAGGTATGAGATATGCAGCAAAATGTGCGCACGGAATGCCCCAAATGTAGTCGCCCGCTCCAGAAGTTCAATGGTCACATTGGTTATTGCTCTCAGCATAAATGGGTATCCCCTTCGGGGCTTGGTTTTGATGCAGAAGCTGCAGAACAGAATCGCCAAGACGCTGTTGCAGAAGAAAAACGTCGGTTAGACGCAGAACGTGAAAAGGCAGAGGCACAAGCACAAGAAATCCGGGAACGCCATCAGAGTGCGGTAAGGAAAGCCGTTGTTGTGGTAATCGCGCTGTGCCTGATTGCCGCTGCTGTTGCTTTTTTCGTGGTTCGACCGAGCGTAAATTACAACAATGCAACGGGTAAATTTGTCGCAGGAGAGTATGAAGCTGCGAGAAATGGCTTTGATGCGTTAGGCGACTACAAAGATTCTTCTGCAAGAGTGCTTCTGTGTGATGCGATGCTTGATCTGCAGGAAGGCCGTCCTGAAGATGCTGTTATGAAATTGGATCAGCTGACCAGTGAAGGCCAGGGTGATATAGCGAAGCAGCTTGCAGACGCATTGCTTCCTGTCGTTGAGAGTTGGGATGAAAAGGGGTTAACTCCGCAGGCATTGCTGCTACTGCTTAGTAAAGCGAATATCATTGATCCTAATGGTACGCTGGATGTTGCCGCATTGAAGGTTGAAGGACATACTGCACTGCTGGACGGAACTCAGTTGTCTACCTATTCGGAAGATGCAAACAGCGATGGCGAACCTGATCTCATCGTTCTGAACAATGATTATTCTGTCACAGTGTACCGCATGACTGCCGATGGAAATATCCGAATTGCGGTAGACAATACTACTGCAGCAGCATGTGTGATGACTTTTGGTAATTACTATAAAGAAACCAATTTGGATTCTTCCGTTGCGTGCTACTCTGAGGCATATCGCCTCCTGCCGAATGATGAAACCCGCGCAGCTTTGACTGACGCGTATCGCATGCGTTCTACCGCTTATGAGAACGCTGGTAAAATGGATGAAGCCATTGCCGATGCCAGGAACGCGATGGATACCTCTGGCCTCGCCGAAGATTTTACGTTCTTCTATGATGTAAATCTGCGGTATTGCAAGAATGGCAATGATTCTGTTACTGCTATCGCCCTGTGGGATGACTTTGCAGCGAACTGCGTGACTGAATTGACTCGCTATTCTGCCAAAGATCGCTGGCAGAGCGATGCTGCCCAGCTTCATATCGCTTATGCTGCTGAACTGGCGGCACAGAAGGATGCCGGTTGTATTACCGAACTTCGGACTGCATCTGAAATGGGCGCTGATGTAACGGGCGCAGTTGCCGAAGCTGAATCTCACTTTGAGCCGGGCATTGTTCTTGCGCATCTCAGGCTGATGGAAATTGATCTTTTCAGCAATGATGCCGGAAAGGTTCAACAGATTCGCAATGATATGTCCGGCGAAGTGCGCACTGCGATCAGTGAGTGGAAGACCCGTGGCATCACCCCTGCGGATGTTCCTGCTCTGATTTTCTTTGCAGATCAGCAAGGCATTGACTTGTCCGGCATAAACCGAGACACCGTCTATGAAGAGGCAGCTATCGCTGCGGCAGGGAATATCACGCAGAGCAGTTTTGTAGACTGGGATGCCAATGGATATAAGGAATTGCTGACGCTTGATGCGGATGGAAAACTTGTTCTTTATGGTGTCAACGAAACATGGAAGTCTATTTCGACAATCGATACGAAAATCACCAATGGTTCTTATGTGATTGCGGATGAAACCGCGCCGCTTATCCTTGTTCTTTCCAGCAACAAGGACGAATTGCTGGCAGTAACCGGCACCAGCACAAAACTCAGTACTCTTTTCCGTGAAAGCGGCATCAGTCGCTATGCCGTGAATGGCACGATGGTTACTTTCTCCCGTTGGCTGGCAGGCTCCATTGATCGTTATAACGATTTCACTTACGAAGCTGTCGGAACGACCAATCGACCTGTTCGTACTGGAATCGATTGGCAGCAGAATGATTATCCGCAGCCCGCAAGTGCGGCTGCCGCAATTCAGAGATATTTTGAAGCGCGTGCCTATGATATTCCGGAGGAAGCTGATCTACTGACGGAAGAAGCAACGATTCCCGGACTGTTTGATACAGCCAAACTTGCCACCCTTTCTGTTCCGGATGTTCCCGGCACGGTAAATGCCGTAGCGTATCAGACGGAAGACGGCATGGAACTGTTTGAAGTTACATATCCCTCCGGTACGCAGACCATCCGCACCTGGGTTGCAGCTGAATACATCAATGGCTGGAAGGTGATCGGCGCTGCGGATACCTATGGCGCAGGTCAGAGCATTGCCGATGTTGATTATTCTGTTGAGCTGATCAGTCTGAACGAGGAAGTCAGCAATACGATTTCTGCCAAGGGAAGCCGCAGCACCTATCGCCTGCTGGTTCCTACTGCCGGTCGTCTGGGCTTGGTTTGGCAGTCTGGAACAAAGGCTGTGTCCCGCACTTCTCATAATGTGACCATGTATCATGGCGCGCTGACGGGCGATACGGTATTTACCTTTGATCTGCAGCCCAGCCTGAACAAGCAGCAGAGTAAGGATATGTTCGTTTCTGCTGGCGTGTATTACGTTACGGTTGAGGCAAAGGTTGCCGATGCGGCGGAATACCATCTGACGATCACGTTTGACTCCGAAACGAATGTTGAATTGGAAAGCAACGATACCGCTGCCAAAGCTACTCCTGTTGCGCTGAACACGGAATACTCCGGCACTCTTTCCGGCGCGAAGGATGTCGATTTCTTCTCCTTCACGCTGGAGGAAACCAGCGCGGTCAACGTAACGCTTGGCACGCCCGGCAACGGCAGTAAATCTACTACCCATGTTTATGCTGTGTTTAACGCCGCGGATGGCGGCAAGCTCTCCACGGTCAGCATGCCCGGCAATGTACAGCTGACGGAGACCGGCAACCTCTATCTTTCTTCCGGTACTTATTTGGTACAGGTGGCCAAGGGAAGCACCTATACCAATGATGAGTATATGCTCACAGTCAACGTTTCCCAGAATGGCACGATGGAATCCGAGGCCAATAATACCTTGGAAACCGCTGATGCCGTCCCGGTAAACGAGGACATTCACGCATCTGTTGGACAGGAGGGTGATATCGACTGCTTTACCTTTACTCTGGACGGAGACGCTGTCGTACAGCCGCGCTTCACTTTCAAGCCGACTGACAGCTCCTCCAAGACCTACGTGCTGACCATGATGGACAGCAGCCGTCGTGAACTGCTCAAGGTGAACATCGGCGGAAAGGAATCCACCAAGGTCATTACCCCGGTCGCGCTCACGGCGGGCACGTACACCGTGAGGATTGAGAATCCGAGGTTCATTCGTCAGGACTACACGCTGCATTTGGTCAGTATGGCTGTAGACGCCGCAGAGAAAGAACCGAACGATTCCGCAGCCCTTGCAACGGATCTGCTGATTGGATCAGCACGCACAGGCGTCCTCACTTCGGATGCGGACGTCGACTACTACAAGCTGACCTTTGCCGAACAGACAACGGTCACGCTCAAGTTCTCCTTTGCGCAGAGCACCAGTAAGAATACTGCCTTTGTGCTGACCGTTGAACAGAACGGAAAAACACAATGGACTGCCAACATCAAGGGCGATAGCGGCGGTATGGAGCAGCAGCTTCAGTTCCCTGCCGGGGAGTACTACATCAAGGTAAAGCCGTCGACATGGCTGAGTACGGTGTATAACATCGCCGTGGACTAATTCATTAGATGGAGGATAATACAATGAAGAAGATTCTTTCGGTACTGCTCGTTTTTTCGATGCTGTTATCTGCTTCTGCGTCACTGGCAGAAGGCATGGGGGTTCAGGTTATTGGAGGGCCTGAAACTGAGACTGAGTCTGTATCGCTGGACGATGTTAAAATCGATGTTTCAGTTGAGATTGAAAATTATGGAACGATTACTCCTACCGGTTTTTCCTATACAGATATTCTCAGAACCTACAAGGAAGGCGATTCGTATAATTGGGCAGATTACAATTCTGGCGCCGAGGCTGAATATGCACTTTTTAATGTTGATATTTTGAATACGACTCTAACCAGCAAAGATTACATTGCTTCTTGCAATGTAAAAGTAGTCTACGACGAAGTCTACGAGTTTGCTGGATGGTGCTATCAATATAACTGGGACAATAGAGATCGCGGATCATCTATGTCCCCTAAGACTTCCCCTATTCATCCTGCGGATAATTTTGCAATTTCGCCTATGTATATCGGGCATTACGTATTCGGGTGCACGCTTCCCAATTCAGTAGTTGAAAGCAAGGCACCTCTGAAGCTGATTATTACCATTGACGGGAACGAGATCACCTACAACATCCGAAAGTAATAATGGGAGGATATCAAGATGAAGAAATTCTTTGTTTTCGCAGTCATCGTAGCACTCTTTGCATCCATGGCTGTTGCCAATGCTGAAGACCTTGGCGTTCAGGTTATTGGTGGTCCGGCAACGGAGAACGTTCCTATGTCACTTGATGATTTGCAGATTGGCCAGCAGTACACCATTGATGGCTATGCCATTATCGAGCCTGTAGAATATCAGGTGGTGGATTTCTTTGCGCAGTTCAAGAAAGATGCCAACTATGCTTCTGTAGGTGGCAATAAGAGTGGTAACGCTGACTATGTCTTCGTTGATAAGCTCAATAAGGATTACTATTATAACTGGCGTTGGTGGGATGCCGGTTGGAAAGACAGCGGTGTGAACGCTGATTTCGCTTGGTTCCTGATGGATGTGACTAACCTGCAGAAGAAGGATTTTGACTTCATGCAGAACGCAACGGTCAAGGTGATTTATCAGGACGAATACGAATTTGCCGGCTGGGTTCGTCAGGTAAATTACGATTACCTCAACTATGGACAGAATGGCCGCGATGTCACTCGAATGGGCTATGATAAGAAGAATCCCAACGTTGTCGTTCTTGACCCTGCCAATGTGGAACAAATTGGTATGATGTATACCGGTACTTATGCCTTTGGTGCGACTCTGCCCAACAGCGTATTTGAGGATACAAAGTCTCCGTTGCAGATGATCATTACGATTGATGGCAATGAGTTGACTTACAATATCCGCAAGTAACCGCATTATCTGCTGGCGGCTGGTTTACAACTGGTCGCCAGCGGATATACTGACATCAGTTTACGGTACAATCGTAGATTGATGTCAGTATATCCATATTACAGAAGGGAGATATGCATATGGCATTCTGGAATCGAGATAAAGCCCCCTCTCAGAAGCATTCTATCATTGAGGTGATTAAGTACGACGGTCCTAATGACATTCTTGTGTGGAAATTTCCCAACGAGGACTTCAACACCAATACGCAACTGATTGTCGGCCCCTCTCAGGAGGCTATCTTTGTCAAGGGTGGACAGGTGTTGGAACGCTTCGTTTCGGGTACTTACACCCTGAATACCAAGAACTACCCGTTCATTCGTTCTTTGGTCGGACTGGTCACAGGTGGCGTTTCTCCCTTCTCCTGCACGGTTTACTTCATCAACAAGATCGTATCCATGGGCATCGATTGGGGTACAGATACGCCAATTTCTGTTGTCGATCCTATTTATCGTGTGCCGATTGATATCCGCAGCTATGGTGACTTCTCCCTGCAGGTGGAGAATGGTCATAAGCTGATGGAAAAGCTGGTAGGACAGGCTTACGGCATCAGTCATCAGGAAATCCAGCAGTTCTTCTCCAATATGATGGCTACGCAGGTGCGCGGCGTAATCTCCAGCACCATGCTGGAGCGTCAGCTTTCGCCTATCGGTATTGACGCACATCTTGCCGATATGTCCGCCGCTGCCGCAGAGAAGATCCGTCCGGTCTTTGAACCGTATGGCATGGCAGTCAACCACTTCACTATTGCAGCCATTACTGCGCCTGAACTGGATACCATCAAGCAGAAAGCACGCGACCTGCAGGAGCACCGTATGGAGACGGATGTCTCCACCGAAGACACGCGGAAAGTGGCTCAGGCTCAGGCATTTGCAAACCGCGAGCTTGGCATCAACGAACAGCAGAAGTGGGTGGCGCAGATCGGCCAGACGCTGGCCAGCAACCCCGGTCCGGTCATGGGTGGCGCAGGTGGAATCGGCTTCCCCGGTATGATCGGCGGCAATATTGTTCAGCCCTCTGCTGCCGGTACAGCAGAAATTGCCAGAATGCTGATGAATCAGCCTGAGCAGCCCGCACAGCAGCCTGCGCAGGATATGAGCGGCGTTATGCCCGGTGGCGGTATGTTCGGCATGATGGAGGAAGCTGAACCTCAGCCTGCCGTGCAGCCGGTTCAGGAGTCCTTTGAAGAACGCGTTAGAAAGCTGAAGTTTATGTTCGACAACGGCATGATTTCGCAGGACAAGTATGACGAGAAGATTGCTCAGATTATGAGCGAGATCTGATAAAGGAGGATACGTTCATGAAAAAGAGTCACGCCGGTTTTTGGGTCGGTATAGCTTCGCTGTTCATGGCGGCAGTATATAGCGCTATTTTGTTTCTCATAAAGACTACATTTGATATCAGCGCATGGATGCTCTATGGCTTTACTATGGTCGCTTTCCTTCTGATCACCATTCAGTCTGTTGCGGCCTCCAGAAAGAGTAGCAGTATTGTCATGGATACTGCGCTGGGCGTTGTAACGCTGATTTATTTCGGCCTTCAGTTCATCTTTGGTGGAATTATCTGCATGTGCTTCAGCGATCTCCCCATGACAGCTGTGCTGGTGTGCGAGATCATTCTTCTTGCTGCGTATCTGGTGATTGCTTTTATCATGTACGGCGCACAGAGCCATAGCGCAGCGCAGGATCAGAACGATCAGAATGCAGTCAGAAAGATGCGTCTGTTGGAAAGCGATATTCTCGGTATGGCAGAAGAACAAACAGATGCTGATAAGAAAAAAGCTCTGAAGGCGTTGGCAGAAGAAATTCATTTCAGCGATGTAGCAACTTATCCCGCGCTGGCAGATGTAGAGGGACGTATCGCACAGAATGTTGCGATCCTTCAGGATGAATTGACGGATGATGCTGCCGATGTCTATGCAAGAATAGAGGCCATTCGTAGGCTGCTGAAAGAAAGAAACAGAACAGCGGCGATTCTGAAAAGGTAATTTTGAGGCAATATGCCGTGCAGTCTACTCAGATTCTGCACGGCATTTCTTATAAGACGGGTTGTCCAACAGATAGTGAGGAGGCTCCTGTATGGGTATTTTTGATCGTGTCAGGCAGGCATTTCGTGGGAAAACTACATCTGCTCAACCTGATGAAGTAAAGGTTACAGAGGCTGCGCGGATGCCTGAACAGGTGTCCATTTCTCCGCTCCCACAATCTATAAGAGGAATGGAAAAAGGAAGAGACATTGATCGGCTTGGTATGATGAAGGCGGAGCATATCGGTTTTGCGCCTTCGTTCGGGCCTGATCAGGAGGGGTTTTGGGAATACAAGCAATATGGGAGAAGCGATGGTCATAGCAAGGCTGATTATCTGGAGATGGCTTCACACATTCCCGAAGTACGGGAAAGGCTCAACAATGGAGAATCCCTTCAGAGTTTGATGCAGGATAAGCGTTTGGGCGCTTGCGCAACGCAATATTTCTCTCCTGAGAACATGATTAGGATCGAGAGCTTTCCAGATGGGCACTATGAGTATTCTACAGGTGGACGCCATAGGATTGCTGCTGCGCAGGAGCTAGGTATTGAAATCCCGGTACAGATCAACGAATATGGCAATAAGGATGGTTATTCCATATCTCCATGGGAAAAACAAGAACGCTATGATGCTTTGATGGGTTACATGAAGGAGCACAATTATAGCGAGAGCGATAGAGCCATATATGAGGCTGATCCAGAATGGCAGAGACTGAATAAGGCGTTCAATCATCCTGTTAATGATTGGGAGCATCAGGAATTGAGCGATTGGGAGAAATCAGCTGATGCTCTGCTTTCGCAACGATATGAAGAGGTGCATCCCTCAACTGTAAATGATATGCATGACGCTATCCCGACACCAATGACATCTCAAGGAAGCCCGCAGACCGAATCTGCTCAAGGTTACTCTCAGGCTACAACCTTGGGGGATCGCTATCAGAGTGCATATGCAGATCGTATTCGCCAAACGCCTTCTCTGGAGTCTAACCGCTGGGCGGGAGAACGAGGAGAATCCATTTGTGCGCCTCAAAGCGATGCAGCGCGGCAAATCCTTGAAGAGCGCGGTATGTCAGGTGTTACATATCAGAATGGCGTTCCAGATTTCTCCCCGTTCTCTGAATCTACTGTCAAATTGGGGTATATGACCGATGCGAGGCATAGTAGTGGTTTGGTTGATGGGCGTGATTCAAAGAATACAGTATATGCCCATTTTGAAGATGGTGAACTGGTTTCTTCGTCGCATCGTGCCGATAAGGGTTCGATGGCAGACTTGCACATGAAATATGACAAACCAGGAAATTTCGAACAGGCCGATGCGCTTACTGCTGAACAATGGACGGCAGACGGAAAAGATGGCAGAGAATGGACTGCTGATGATGTAGCCCAATATCGCAAGGATAACGGATTAACATGGCATGAATGCAACGACATGGAAACCATGCAGATGGTTCCTGAAGCGATAAATGCAGATTTTGGGCATTTGGGCGGCGTTGCAGAAGTAAAGGAGACACAGCGCATCATTGACGATGTGCTCAGCCAGGAAGATGATGGTGATTGGATTGAAGGTGAAGATTTTGACCGGATGTCAAAGGAAGAACTGGAATCCTTTAATCGCGAGAACGGTCATTACAATGATGAAGGTATTTGGATTCCGGATGAAGAAGCAGAATCGGTAGACCTACTTGCTGATAAAGCGGAAGAAATACCTTTAGAGCCGATGATCGACAAACCTGAGGAACTTCCGCTGGAGCCGATGATTGATGAGCCGGTGGAAAAATCCATCGATGAGCCTGCGGAAGAACCGGTGGAAGAACCCATTGATGAGCCGGTGGAAGAACCGGTAGAAGAACCGGTAGAAGAACCCATCGATGAACCTACCGAAGAACCAGTAGACGAACCTATCGACGAACCAGCAGAAGAACCGGTGGAAGAACCTATCGATGAACCAGCCGAAGAACCGGTAGAAGAACCCATCGATGAACCAGCCGAAGAACCGGTGGAAGAACCTATCGATGAGCCCGCAGAAGAGCCGGTAGAAGAACCCATCGATGAGCCAGCAGAAGAGCCGGTGGAAGAACCCATCGATGAGCCAGCAGAAGAGCCGGTAGACGAACCCATCGACGAACCTGCAGAAGAACCCATCGATGAGCCAGCAGAAGAACCGGTAGAAGAACCCATCGATGAGCCAGCAGAAGAGCCGGTAGAAGAACCCATCGACGAACCTGCAGAAGAACCGGTAGAAGAACCCATCGACGAACCAGCAGAAGAACCGGTAGAAGAACCCATCGATGAGCCTGCAGAAGAGCCGGTCGAGAAACCCATCGATGAACCTGCGGAAGAGCCGGTCGAGGAACCTATCGATGAACCTGCGGAAGAGCCGATGGAAGAACCCATCGATGAGCCTGCGGAAGAACCGGTGGAAGAACCCATTGATGAGCCTGCGGAAGAGCCGATCGAGGAACCCATCGATGAACCTGCGGAAGAGCCGATCGAAGAACCCATCGATGAACCTGCGGAAGAGCCGATCGAGGAACCCATCGATGAGCCCGCAGAAGAGCCGGTAGAAGAACCCATTGATGAACCCGCAGAGGAGCCGGTAGAAGAACCCATCGATGAGCCCGCAGAAGAGCCGGTAGAAGAACCCATCGACGAACCAGCAGAAGAACCCATCGATGAGCCAGCAGAAGAATCGGTGGAAGAACCCATCGATGAGCCAGCAGAAGAATCGGTGGAAGAACCCATCGATGAGCCTGCGGAAGAGCCGGTAGAAGAACCCATTGATGAGCCTGCGGAAGAGCCGGTAGAAGAACCCATCGATGAGCCCGCAGAAGAGCCGATGGAAGAACCCATCGATGAACCTGCAGAGGAGCCAGCAGATGATTTCTCGGATATAGATGAGTCTTCGGAAAACTCAGATATTACAGGCGATTACACCGATTTGTCTGATGAGAATGATGATATACCAGATGAGGCAACAGATTCGTTTGATGACTTGAGCGACGAAGAAGCCGTTGATGAATATGATACATCTGAGGATTATAGTGATCTTTCAGACGATGTTAACGACGACTTTGTAGATGATACCGACTATTCAGATTATTCCGATGATGTGGTAGACGAGCCTATGGATTCCTCTGATTATGCAGATATATCTGATGATGTCGATTCCGGATCCTATGATGATAGTGCATTTGATTCTGGTGACGTTTCTATTGATTCAGGAGATAGTGGCTCTTTTGATGGCGGTGGTGATTCAATTGATTAATCAGGTACGGAGGATATATGCATGGAGAGAATAACTCGCCTCAAGGATGGAAATTGCATAGGCATTGCTGCGTTAGAGATAGAAGCAATCCCTGCCTCTGTTAATTTGGATGAGGATTCAAATGCTGCTCTTAAGAAAAACGCTTCTATGTATGCAGAAATGCTGCAAATTGCAGCACAAGGAGCCTCCCAGCAAGATACAGTCATTGAGTTGTTATGCCTAACAGTTCCGATTTCTGGCCAGACATACGCAGCCCAGCCTAGATTGTTTCTTGTGTTCAGAAAATTTGGTCGGAATCAGGAAGTTATCCAGCAAAAGCTACGTGCAATGGCTGGAAACTGTTTGGCTTCGCTGCAGGCATCTGCATATATTGTGAAACAGGCTGAAACCTCATGGGATACACTGCAAGAATCTCTAAATGGAATTCAAGAAGAATCTCTGATTTCCATAGAAAAGAATGTGCGTGTAGGAACGTTGCCCGGTCAAATGGGATATATGTGCTATACGAATGCTTACAAGCAAGACGGCATTCAAAACTTCTCGCGTGTATATGAAGCAATGACACATTACCCAAGGATGGCTCTTTCGTTTCAACTGATACCCACGAACTTCGTTCAAAATGAGGCAAGTTTTATTCAGGGAGTAATCAGTTATCTGGACATGCCCGGCCAGCCGGGACAGCCGCCGATGCAGATGAATGATGCGGCAGAGTACTATCGAAAAACGCTGGAGGTAATGGATAAATCACAGTATCTGTGCAATATCATTATAGCGGGCCCAACAGAGGGGGCTATGATGGTTAGCGGAAGATTGCGTAGTATCCTACAGCGTGAAGATAACTCCGTTAGTGTTTCAGCTATTGATAGAACTGGGAGTCTGCCGCATTATGCTCGTGCGTATGCCATGTATCCTTGGAATTTGATTGCGTATAAAACGCAGCGACCAGAAAAGCCTGAGATCACGCCTGTTCATTTCAGAAGAATGGTTCATATGGTTTCAGCTGCGGAAGCACTCACTTTCTTCCACACACCGATTGACGAAGGAACCGTTACAGGGTTTGAGGTCAACAGAATACGCATGTCGAGAGAAACCTTTGGTAGAGGTGTTATCGACGAATCGAGTATTCAATTGGGGCGATTGATGGGTACCGGCAGCAATACCGTGCCGTTCGGAGCTCCGCTGAAAGGATTTACTCGACATGCGCTGGTTGTCGGAATGCCGGGTACTGGTAAGACAACTTTCTCTGTAAATCTACTGTTGCAGTTTTATAAGAGAGGGATTCCTTTTCTGGCTATTGAGCCAACAAAATCTGAATATCGCGCAATGATTGATGCGGTCCCGGATTTGCAGGTGTTTACGCCTGGAAAAAACAGTGTCGTGCCGTTTATCATTAATCCTTTTCTGCCTCCGGACGGTATAACGCTGGAAACCTTCAAACCAAGCCTTGTCAGCGCCTTTAAAGCGGCATTTTCCATGCCGACACCGTTAGATATTCTGTTCGCCAACGCGATTGATGCCTGCTACGTCAAACATGGATGGAGGGGCTATAGCAAACGAGGAGATCCGGGAACGAAAACATTCGGCCTTCATGAATTTGTTCTAACATTCAGAGAGATCATTCGTAATTCAAACTATTCTGCTGAATCGAAGGGCAACATGGAGTCTGCCGGTGTATTTCGTCTGATGAATCTCGTAATCCAGAACGGCAATATCTATGATACCGAGAATAGTGTTCCTTTGTGTGACTTACTTCGAAAACCGACAATCATTGAGCTGAATGCGATTGATAATCAGGAGCAAAAAGCTCTGATTATGGCGCTGCTTCTGATTAACATTGTGTTGTTCACAAAACATAATCAGGCTGGTGATGGAACACTGAAGAACATCATGTTGATAGATGAAGCTCATGTTCTGCTTGGCGGAAGCGGGTCTGCGGCACAGGAAGGTGCGGCTGAAGCAGGTGCCTCAACGGTAAAAGCTTTGCAGAATATGATTGTTGAGATTCGCTCCTATGGTACAGGCATCATCATTGCTGACCAGTCTCCACAGAAGGTAACGAAAGAAATAGTGGGCAATACCGATGTCAAAATCATGTTCCAGTTGGTTCAGATAGAGGATAAGAGCATTATTGCTGCCAGCAGTAATATGAGTGCCGCTGATGAAGACCAGCTGTCCAGACTTAATACCGGTGAAGCTTATGCGTATTTTCGTGGATTGGTTGAGCCCGTAAGGATTATGACAGAGGATATCCGTGAAAAAGAAGGAATCCGGCTTGTCGTTCCTGATAGCGAATTGCTTCAGCGGATGCACTATTGGGATGATAAACAGGAGCTTTTGAAGCCATATAGTCAGTGCTCGATCTGCGGTGTATGCAAAAAATGTGATTTTACTTTGCGAGATGACGCCAAATATTTCGTTGATCAGCTGTTCATAAAAGACAAGCCGCAGATAAAAGACAAGCAATCTCTATATCCCAAGGTGATCAATATGAACAAGCGATTGGCGGATATATGCGGCGATTATTCGGGTGAACGCTATAGGCAACTTCTGTATTGTGTATGTGTTCGATACATTCGCAAGGCTGCATTGGAAACTCCAGCAATTCTCTCAGAAACTGAATTCAGTCGCGTCCTGAGCAGAGCAATGGGCATCCAGGAAAGCGCTGAATCACTTTGAGAAAAGCGTGAATACGGGTGCATTGCACCCATTCCTGCACCTGACAAGGTGCAAACGTCCCCTGTATCATAATCAACCGGATTAGCCATCCCAAACGCCCGCATGCATTCCTGCAATGCAGGCGTCCGTTCTTTTGCATGCCTGTGGCTGTGGCGCACACTCCCAGGCACACAACCATGCTCCGCCTGTCTGGCGATCCGCCCGTAACGCTCGGCAGGTGCGGCGCTCCTTGAAAACAAGCAGGCATCATGCTATACTGAATAATGCACGCCCTCCGGATGAAGCTCATTCGCCGGATCCCGGAAGCAGCTGCACAGCATGGAAAGGTTCTTTTTGGGCAGCAGATGCTGTCTGTGTGGAAAACTGTACTTGGCTGACCGCATGCTTTGGGAAAAATGAAACGGATGCGCTGCGGACGGCACAGGATCAATGCCTGGCAATTGCCGGGATCTTTTTTTCAATGGCGGCAGAATATCAAAAAAGAGGAGATATTCTTCATGGCAGATACGAAGCGGGATATGGGAACCGGCTCTGTGAAAAAGCTGATGGCGCAAATGGCGGTGCCGGCACTGGTCGGTCAGGTGGTCAATCTGCTTTACAACATTGTTGACCGTATTTACATTGGGCACCTGCCGGGGATCGGCGGCACCGCCCTGACCGGTGTAGGCCTGTTTACGCCGATCCTGATGCTGATCACGGCCTTTGCCATGCTGGCAGGTGCCGGCGGCGCTCCCCGTGCTGCCATTGCCATGGGGCAGGGCAACAAGGAAAAAGCCGAGCAGATCATGGGCAACTGCTTTTCTGTGCTGTTGATCCTGTCAGTGGTTCTTACCGGTGTGTTCTTCTTTGCATGCCCGGTATTGCTGCGGTGGTTCGGCGCTTCCGATGCAACCTTGCCCTATGCGATCGAATACGCACAGATCTACATTCTGGGCAGTGTGTTTGTTCTGAATGTTATGGGTATGAATACGTTCATCACGACGCAGGGCTTTGCAAAGATCAGCATGCTGACGACGGTGATCGGCGCGGTCATCAATATTGTGCTGGATCCTGTTTTGATGTTCGGTTTTGGGCTGGGTGTGAAGGGCGCTGCCATTGCGACGGTTCTGAGTCAGGCGGTCAGCGCGGTGTGGATCCTGAGATTCCTGACCGGCAAACAGACGGTGCTGAAGCTGCGGCTGAAGAATATGAGGCTGGTTCCCGGCATTATCCTGCCCTGTCTGGGGCTTGGTCTCTCCAGCTTTATCATGGTTTCTACCGAGAGCATTCTGTCCATCAGCTTCACCACTTCGCTGGCCAGGTTCGGCGGCGATGTAGCTGTTGGCGCCATGACTGTGCTCACCTCTATCAATCAGCTCATCACCATGCCCCTGTCGGGCGTTTGTCAGGGCGGGCAGCCTCTGATCAGTTACAACTACGGCGCGAAGAAGTTCGATCGGGTAAAGGAAGCTTTCTTCTGTCAGTTTGGTGTCTGTGTAGCCTATACCACTGTATTCTGGGCGGCTATGATGATTTTTCCCGATTTCTTTGCGGGCATCTTTACCAATGATGCCGGTCTGGTGAACTACACTGCATGGGCCATCCGCATTTTCCTTGCCTGCGGCTTCTCTGTAGGTTTCCAGATCAGCTGCCAGCAGGCATTTATGGCGCTGGGGCAGGCAAAGATCAGTCTGGTTATGGCGTTGCTCCGTAAAGTGATCCTGCTGATCCCGCTGATCTTTATTCTGCCGAATTTCTTTGCGGACAAGGCTTTTGCCGTTTTTCTGGCAGAGCCGGTGGCGGATATTGTTGCCGCTGCCGTTACCACCATCATGTTTTTCCGCTTCTTTATCAAGATGCAAAAACACGATGCAGCGCCGCGAATGAATGAGCAAGAGATCTCACAGACCGGAACCAATCAGTGAACAACAGGCACCGTCGCAGAACCTGCTGCGGAGTCGGTAGCCTGTCAGGGGTCAGACACCCGCATGCATTGCCGCAATGCATGCGGGTGTTTTCATTTCCGCCGCTCTGCGCACTCAAGCAGCGCACACCGGACGGCAAGGGCCTGCGCCCGGAAAAAAAGCGTACTTTCTTTTCTGTGGCAGAGCTGCTATAATATTTGTAAATAGTCGCAAAATCGTTGCTGCTGTTCAATCGGCTCGAAAAATGGATACAGACCCGGACACACAGGAGATCAAACACCGAAGGAGTTGAGCTACAGTGCCCAGTTTGTCGCACGAAGAGAGAGCGTATCTGGTCAGTTTCATCACAGATCTGGCCCAGAAAAAGGGCAACCCGTTTTTGATGTCGATCCTTGGAGATTCCATTGTCAATGAGGAGACGTTCATCAATCTGCGCAATGCATATGGATCCCTGCCCGGTCTGGTGAAGGATCTTGCGCCGGATGTCCTTGTGGAGACCGAGGGCAAGGATGTGAATAAGGTGTTTGTGGCATCGTTGCCCCGCAGCAGCGGCAGCGATGCGGATGTGATCGTGTTCGACGGCTATCCGGTGTACATCGATCCAAACGATGCGCAGGTGGAAGCCCAGATCGATGAGATGCATCACTTTGCCTTTATGGGCTGGTGGAACAATACCTACAGGCAGCTCAAACGCCTTACCGGCTACAGCGGCAACGATCCGCATGTGTGGACGTGCATCATCGCAAAGCAGTTTAATCAGGTGTTTACAAAGGACGAGCTGCTCTACCGCGAATATGTGCCCGGGGAGCACAATGTGTGCATCTTCAAAACCGGTCTGCGCACGATCATGGGCAAGACCATCGTTGCCATCCTTGTGCCCAATCCGGGTGCCAAACAGCCGTGGGCGCTGAGCGAGTATACCTATGCGGGCAACGAGCTGGGCACATACGGCATGTGGCTTCTGGATGTGCTGCCGGAAAGCGGGGATAAAAATACCGTTATGGCAGAGCTGCGCAAGCGTGCCATTTTGAATCTGGAAATGCTCAACAGCGTTTATCCGGAGATCGAGCCTACGCTGCGGCGTCTGGCGGACGGCTATATCCTGGATGATAATGCGATGACCAAGGTTCGCGAGTACCTGTCCAAGTGCGCCGATTTCAAGCGCCGGGCCAAGTTTCTGCCGGAGGATTCTCTGGATTATACCAGCAAGAAGATCGGCGAGATGTTCCATGAGATCGGCACCAACAGCGCCCTGACGCAGCTCAGAAAGCTGAACAGCGCCATCTCCGATCTGCTGGAGCCGATCGAGAATGTTTTCCGGAACATCCTTGCCCACAATACCGCCGATAATTCGCATGCCATTGCCAAATGCAGAAATTATCTTGCCGGCACCAGCGCCGCCGTTCTTACGGGCAGCGATCCTTCGCAGTATCAGGCGGATTATGAGGGCTGGGTATCCCTGCTGGGGCAGCTGGTACGTGCGCTCTGGGAAGGCGAGGTGCCCCAGTCCAACCGGCTGACCACCGAGTTTTCGCTTGCGCCCATTATGATCAATATGCTGCATGATTTTCTGATGAAGGGCAGCGAAGAAGAGAGTCAGGCTGTTTTGCAGAAGCTGACGAAGGTGGAAGAGAATCTGAGCTTCTTCGAAAACGCCATCAACGAGCAGCAGAGGCTGGAGCAGGAGGCTCTGGAGCAGCAGAAGATGGCGGATGCCATGGAAGCCTTCTCCCCGGAGGATGAGGAGGATGTGTTCGAGTTCGATGACAGCTTCAAGGATCTTTTTGAAGAGGATGCAGCCAACGAGGAAGCCGATGCTGCTCCGGCTGCGTGGCTGCCTTTGGATGAGAACGGGCCCGAGCTGTCGGATATCGATATCACGTCCATGGTCAGCATGTTTATCGAAACAGAAAACAGGAAAAACATGCCGGTGGCGCAGGAAGCCGCCCCTGTCGGGGATGGCGGTGAGCCCGCCTCCGTTGAGCCGGTGCAGCAGCAGGAGGATACCCTCGATGAAGAACCGGTATCCGCTCCTGCGGTAAACGGGGATGAGGCAGGGGAGACCGGCGGGGAGGAACAGCCCGGCACCGGGCAGCCGCAGGAGGAAGAGGCTCCCGTGGCTGTGTTCGATCAGGCGGTCGTTGAGCAGTGCAGAAGCGGCGGTATCGATGCCGAAATGCAGCTGCTCAGATTCGGCGAGTGGAAATACACGGATACGCCCGTCAGCTATACCGGAATGTCCGCAGAGGAGATCGCCACGCAGATGCTCACCTCCGATGCGGCACGCAGCGAAGCCGGTCTTATGCTGTGCCTCAATCATTCCATCCGGCAGCGAAAGCTGCAGCTGTCCAGCTGGCTGCTGCAAATGCTGGAGCCCGGCGTTCACAAGATGCTGTACGATATCGTTATCAAGGTGCAGTATCTGCTGGCCAACGAGGCTACCGACAACAAGCCCAGCCAGCTGAGCCACATCAGCGAGCAGATCCGCAACATCTGGAATGAGCTTTCCCAGCGGGAAAACGGGATGAGCCGCAAGGCAACGGCTGTCATCATGGCGCAGCTCCACCATATGATCACCCGTTATTTCCAGATCGATACCGTGCAGGAGCTGCTGGCTGCATTCAGCGAGTGCAAGTGGCTGCCCCAGGGCAAGGCGGAGCGGCTGCTGAAACGGATGCAGGGGCATCTGAAGGATCCCAATGCGGATCCGGAGTTCCTGAACAACCACCGGGATATGACCGCAAGGCTGATCGCCGTCAACAACCTCGAAAACAGAAATTCTACGCTGGAGCGGCTGCAGGCAGTCGCCGAGCGGCTGTGGGAGCGGTTTGCCAACTGCGGTGCCAGATATGGTAATGCCCGCAATGTGATCAGAAGCTTCGTAACGGAAAAATCTCCCCGTACCTTTGCCATGCTCAACAGCCTGAAGCAGAGGAAGGTTCTCAACGGCGCTTTCGCTTTCGAAGACGAAGATGAGATGATGGCTTATGCCAATGCGCTGCAGGAAACGGCTCTGGGCATCAAAGATGCGAACGACATCGTTGGTTCCCCCAGAAATGCCATTCTGCTCTATATGACCGAGCTGAACGATGCCTTCTGCCAGCTGCGCGACCTGAGCACCGAGCGGCCGGAGGCCGGAGAGCAGATGCATGGCTGGTACAAGAGCATCATCGTTGATCTGAACGATTGGCGGGAGCTGGCGGTGTCTCATCTCAAGGGCTTCCCGGCAGATGACGAAATGATCGCCTACCTTACCGCCCTCAACGGGTGCAACCCGCTGCAACTGGTATGGGATAACGGCGGGCAGAATGCCAAGCTGTACTACGCATGCGATAACCAGAACCCGTGGCCCTTCTTCCGGGAGGATGAGCTGATCTGCGGCCTGATGGAGCTCTCCGGGCATCTTTCCGACCTGACCACCCTGGAAATGAGCCGCAGCACTGCGGCAGGCGATAAGGCAAAGACCCTGTCGGCGGTGGAGCGGCTGCTGAGCAGCTGCACCGAGCTCAACATACAGCTGCACGAAATGAAGCGCTTCAGCTCCATCGATCTGGAGGTCTGCAAAGACCTGCTGGATATCCTTGACCATACCTACGGCTGGCTGGAGAGGATCCGGCAGCAGCTTGATGGGGGCAATGCTGCATCCATCACCCTTCCGCTGGTGCGCCATGAGATGGAGATCTGGTATGTTGACCGGCGCATCGAGGCCATCTTCAGCGTTGTGGCCGATTCGGTCAAGGCTTCCATAGAGCAGCACGCCGGCAGCGGCAGCGAGGATGAGTATGCAGCGCTGATGCAGGAGATCGACGAGGCAGTTGCCCGCCGCGACATAAACTTTATCACGGAGCGCTTTGCGGATGAGGTCTCCAGCATCGCCTATCTGGGCGCAAGGGAGACCCCTGCCTCCATGTTCTTCGATCTGAGCGTATTGCGGGCGCTGACCACCACCATTGCCATTGAAAACTGGGCCCGCGAAAAGGTGAATCCGCTGTTTGTGGAAAAATACGCAAGGCTCAGCAAGCTGGAAGTCGGGGATGCGGAGATCAAAACCATCGGCCGTGCCATCAACATTTCGAACGATTATCTGGCCGATAAGGAATCGCTTACCGAGCAGCGTCTGGAACGGCTTCAGGATCTGTTCAAGGTGCTCGGCTTCGGCACCCCGCGGCTGGAAAAGCAGGATGACCGTCTCAACCTGCGGGTGGATATCCCTGACCGTTCCATCTGCCCCATTCCCCAGCTGGGCATCGGCATCGGTATGCGCGACCCCAGCCGCGAAAAGGGCTGGTGCGTCAATTATCAGGTGCGGATCATGCGGGATATCAGCGAGGTCAACACGCTCATCTCCTCTGCCCAGAGCGGCCTGAACGATACCATCACCATCCTTCTGTGCCCGTTTGCGATCACTGCATCCGAGCGGATGGGTATGCTCAGGAGCGTGCGGGAGATGACCAGCAGCCGGAACCTGTTCCTGCTGGATACGTGCTTCCTGCGTTTTGCCATGTGCCTCAACGAGACCGAGCGCCTGAGCGCATTCTATTCCTGCACCGCCAGCCTGATGCGGCTCAATCCCTACACGGTCACTACCGAGCTGAAGTGGGAAGGTACCTTCTTTGGCAGAGGGGATGAGATCGACCGTGTTACGAGCATCAACGGATGCCATGTGCTCTACGGCGGCCGCCGTCTGGGCAAAACCAGCATTATGCGCGAGGCGGAGTTCCGGTGGCTCAGCGTGGGCAATGACCACATTGCGCTCTACATCAACCTGCAGGGCACCAATCCGGATATGCTGTGGTACCGGGTGGCCAGAGAACTGAGCAGCAGCATTCCCGCCCTCAGCAACTACCGCAACGAGAACCCCTCCGAGGAAGCCGCCAATGCCGATGCGCGCATGATTACCAGAAACATCAGCGATCATCTGCGCTCCCAGAACCGTCATCTGCTGCTTCTGCTGGACGAATGTGACGAGCTGGTCTACCGCGATGCGATCCGCAACAACAATCAGGAGCAGAATCGGGAAACCGGCAGGATGAACGAGCTGGTCAGCCTGATGAACGAGAGCGACGGCCACTGCAAGGTGGTGCTTGCCGGTCTGGACCGCGTTACCCGTTTCATCCGCAACCTGAACGCATACAACATGTTCCTGCCGGAAAACTCCTCCAGCTATCAGCGCTTCAGCGCCAGCATCTGCGTGCGCCCCATGCTGGGCATCGATATGCAGAATGCCTACGACCTGATCGACATCCCCTTCCGGGTGATGGGCTACAGGATGGACAGGGACAGCATTCTCTACATCCTCAGAGTTTGCTGCTTCCGCCCCAACCTGATCCAGAACTACTGCCGTGCGCTGCTGGAGGCGGTGCGCGTCAGGGATGCGGTGCGCTTCGAAGAGAACAGCCTGTATCTGTACATCCCCTACGAGCTGGTCAAGGGGATCCAGGAGGGCAGAAGCGTGGTAACGGATTACCACAGCCAGCAGGCGGAGCAGAGCATCCGCATCCCGCTGAATGTGGGCGAGACGGCGGTGTATGCGCCCATCGCCTATGCCGTGGCGCTGCTGAGCCTGCGCAACAGCATCAAGGGCATGTTTACGGGCTTTAAGCCGCAGGAGATCCTTGCGGTGCTGGATTCGTACAACCCCAACTTCTCCAAGGGCGTGCCCCAGTCCAATGCCTACATCTCCACCATTCTGGAAGAGCTGGTCTCCATGGGCATCCTGCGCAGCGTAAACAATGCCGATTCCACCTGCTTTGCCCTGTTCAGCCACTATATGATGAAGATGCTGGGCGATGCCGCCACCATTGAAGCGCAGCTGATCGAAAGTCTGGAGACCCATATTGCCAGAAGCCGGAATTCCAGCGAGGAGATCGCCCGCAGAGAGCTCTTCCTTGAGCGCTTCATCGCCGAGGACAGCTTTGTGTTCCCCCTGACCAGCGCCCAGCTGGAGACCCTGAATCTGGCGCTGAAGCAGAGCGGCTATGCGGTGGTGGTCGGCTCCGATATGCTGCGGCTCTCGGACATGAACGCCATGTTCCCCCGCATCCGGCTGGGCAATGCCGCATGCGAAGTGCAGAATTTCCACGCGGAGCAAACCGACGGCGACGGCCTGCAGCAGCTGGTGGAATGCCATGACCGGTACTGCACCGAGCAGGAGAAGCACATCGTTCTGATCGTGGACGGCAGCTGGACCCGGAGCATGGTGGACTGGGCAAGGGAGAGGGAAGAGCACGAAAGCGTCTCCGTGGTTTTCCTGGCCAACCCCGATATGTGCTGGCAGCAGCCCGAAATGCTGCTGGAGATCCCGGAAAAGAACAAGATCCTTCTCTCCCGCATTGCCCGTTCCTTCCGCATCGGCTGGTTCAACTGGGTGAATGTGAAGCAGAAATACCGCTTCGGCGAAGATTCGACAGATCTGAGAAAATGGTGCGAACGGGTCGGCGAGATCACGGGCGACTGGCCGGAGATGGTCATGCGCTTCTGGAGCCTTATGCAGTCCCGCCCCTATGCATCGTTCAGCGAGCTGGAAAACGAGTTCAGAGATGTTATTTTCGGGCAGGATCAAAACGAGATCGCCGAGCAGCTGGGTCTGAACCATGTGGATAAGCAGATCTGGGATATGCTTCGCTTGGTGCACAACGATGAGATCGCAGAAGGCGGGGGCGACAGCCTGAGCGATATTCTGGAGCTTGCCGATGACAGAGACCTGATGCTCCGCACCGTCGGCTATATGCAGATGATGGGTCTGGTGGATATCAGCGGAGATATCGGGCAGCCGGAGACGTGCAGCATCCGTCTGGATCCCTTTGCCGATCGCATTATGAAAGGCGGGGATGAAAGATGAAGATCTGGTTGACCAATCAGGGCGGAGGGCTCATAAAAACCATCGCCGAGAAATGCAAGCGGGAAACGTACAGGCTGGTGGTGGTCGTGGGCCGCAATCAGCCCGGGCCCCTTCTGAACATCCTCAACAGGCTCTGCGGCAAAGAGATCCCGGCGGAGGAGCTGGATAACATAGACAATCTG
The DNA here is from genome assembly GCA_045540635.1 of Candidatus Limiplasma sp. Classification (GTDB taxonomy): domain Bacteria; phylum Bacillota; class Clostridia; order Christensenellales; family Aristaeellaceae; genus Limiplasma. Next base: position 1,973 of record JAZQHO010000126.1, on the reverse strand, counting down.
GGTCAGCTGCCTGTTATGAGCGGCAACCGCCTGATCATCCTTCACAGCCTTGCGAGCCGTTCTGTAGGCAATCCGGTCGAATATCTGCGCCTCTATTGCCGGAGGATGGGGTATGAGACGATCTTTGTTCCCTGCTCGATCCGCAGGACCGATCTTGAGTACCTGTACCAGAGAGATCTGGATACGGATCTGAAAGACTTTGACAACCGCTGGTTTCTTGATATTGCGCATGAAACGGCGCTGTGGCTCAGTGCAGGTATCCTGAACTGCTACTACGACCTCCGGGACAACCTGATCAAAGCTTTTGAGGGCAATCCGCTGCAGCTGCCCGATGCACAGCAGTGTCTGGAGGACTACCAGAGCGGGCTTGAGCAGGAGGAGGAGACTGCGTACGTCAAGCGCCGGTTCCGCGGCAATGGCGGCATGGATCGCCTGCTCAGAGACCCGGATGATGAGGACTGGCTGGTTCTCTGGTCGGTTGGTCTGGCAGGTCAGTTTAACGGGAAGTGGTATCTTTCCCCCTTCCTGCTGGATTCGCCCAAGCTGTACCGGGAGCGGCAGCACCGTTTGCAGCGGGCCGTCAACAGCACGCTGATCCCGATCTATCAGGCGTGGGTCTTGTACTGCCAGAAGAAGTACAGCCTGCGCGAGCTGGATGAGGACAAGAAGCTGATCCCGTGGTATCCGAAAAATGTGCTGGAAGCATTGCAGCTCATCAGAGATGCAGACCCGGGCGACGTGAGTCTGTGCAGAGAGGTAAGGGCGCTGAGAAACTGGGTGCAGCATGATGACGCCGATGAACGGAATGTTCCGTGGGTGGATCACCGCCAGAACAGAGCCCATGCGTTGTATACCTGTGCAAAAGTGATCCGGATGCTGGACCCCGACGGCAATCTGAAGTGATCCCATCCCCGGCGGCGGATCGACGGCTTTTCTGCATCCTTCCCGCCGCTCCGGGCCATACTACCCTCAAAGGAGGCATGCTTATGGAGACCCTTACCGAATACCGTGCCCGCACCGGCTATATGTGGGACAGCCTGCCCCACAGCGGGGGGATCGTGACCAACCCCAAGCTTGCCCAGAAGGCGGATGCGGCGGGCTGCCTGATGCCCTTTTACGGCGATACGGTCATTTTTGATCTGCCTGAGGAAATGAAAAGCTGGCTCTCGGCTGTGCAGGATGCGCTGTATGCAGCCTGCGGCGGCATGCTGGCGGAGCCCCTGTCCCGGGAGAGCCTGCACATTACCCTGCACGACCTGCAAAGCAGCGCCGGGGGCTGGCCCTCCGGGCTGCCGGGCAACCAAAAGCGCTGCGAAACGCTGCTGGCAGAGCTGCGGGATACGCTGCCGCCGGAGATCTGCATCCGCTCGGCGTGCGTGTTCAGCATGGTCAATACCAGCATCGTGATGGGCTTTGAACCTGCGGGGGAGGAGGATCAGCACCGGCTGATGACCCTCTACGACCGCTTCCAGCGCATCTGCCCGCTGGGCTATCCGCTCACGCTGCACGCCACGCTGGCCTATTACCGCCCCGGCGTGTACGGGGAGGAGCAGCTGATGGCTCTGCGCCGCACGCTGGACGGGCTGGCACGGGAGCGCCGGGAATGGCGCCTGCGCATGGATGACCTGCACTACGCCACTTTCGACAGCATGGCCCGGTATGTGATGGTGTAAAGGGCGCGGGGAAAGAGGGGAAAAAAGGAACAGAAAAGACCTGCTGCGGTGCTTCCGCAGCAGGTCTTGTTTTCTTGAGCCGATCGGAGGTGTTCGGTTTGTTGCCCAACTTACGAGATGTCTCTTGTTTAGATAATTCATCCACCACCGGCAACCTTGTTCGGGAGGCAGGAGATGCTTCCGCAGCCAACAGCCGGCCCGCACGCGACGGTAGAGAGCGACGTCAAATCCCCTGCCCTTTTTCGGGGCGGATGAAGGGAGCACTGCGGAATCCGACAGGCACGGAGTGAGACCTGCCTC
>JAZQHO010000125.1:0-7489 GCA_045540635.1 Candidatus Limiplasma sp. | reverse complement strand
ATGCCCTCCATCACCATCTGCACCTTTCTGACCCTGACAGGTGGCTTCAAGCTTTTTGACCAGAATCTGGCGCTGACGGCTGGTATGCCCTCCGGCAGATCCGAGCTGCTGGCACTGAACATCTACAACACCTTTTACGGCCGCAGCGGCTGGGAGGGGGCCGGGCAGGCCAAGGCGGTGGTGTTCTGCGCCATTGTGGTTGGCATAGCACTTTTGCAGCTGCGCCTTACGCAACAGGGGGAGGTGGAGGCTTGAGAACCGCCCGTAAATCACCTGCGGTTATCGACCGGCTGCTGGGCATCGGCATGGGGCTTGTATCGCTGGTGTATGTGTATCCGTTGTTGATGGTACTCATCAACAGCATAAAGAAAAAGGTTTACATCAGCCGGATGCCCTTTGCCCTGCCCACAGAGGTTACGTATGCAGGCTTTACCAATTACCGCACCGGCATAGAACGCACCGATTTTCTGATGGCTATGCTGTGGAGCGTGGTCATCACCCTTTTGTCGGTAGGGGCGATCCTGCTGTTCACCTCCATGTGCGCATGGTACCTGCACCGGGTGCGCAACCGGGCGACCCGGCTCCTGTACAGGCTGTTTGTTCTGTCGATGGTGGTGCCGTTTCAAATGGTCATGTTTACGCTGAGCAAGATCGCCAATGTGCTGGGGCTTATCACGCCGGTTGGCATCGTGCCGGTGTATCTGGGCTTTGGCGCAGGGCTGGCGGTGTTCCTGTTTTGCGGGTATATGAAGAGCTGCCCCCTTGCAGTGGAGGAATCTGCCATGATCGACGGGGCAAAACCGCTCCGGGTGTTCTTTTCGGTGGTGCTGCCCATTCTGCAGCCCTGCTTTGTTTCGGTGGGCATCCTGCAGGCTATGTGGATCTGGAACGACTACCTGCTGCCCTATCTGGTGCTGGACCTGAAGCGCTTCAAAACCATTCCCATTGCTGTGCAGTACCTGAAGGGCGGCTACGGCTCGGTGGATATGGGGGCCATGATGGCCATGCTGGTGCTGGCGATCCTGCCCATTGTGGTGGTATATCTCTTCTGTCAGAAATATATCGTATCCGGTGTGATGGCGGGAGCCGTGAAGGGGTGACGGCATAGCTGCCATACCCGCAGCAAACAGAGGGAAAGGACAAGCTTTTGCAAGCTGCGTGCCCGCTCCCTCTGTTTTTGTGTACCTGTCTCTGTGCGTTGCTTCCGGCAGAACACAGCGAAAACTTGCAACCGCGCCCGCTTTACGCTATACTACTTCTGTTGTGAAAGCTATGATCCCGAAGGATCGTAACCATGAAGGAGTGATAGCAAATGCAAAGTTTGCAGATGGAATTGCTGCAGATCCTCAAGCAGGATTGCCGACTGCCCCTTGAGCAGCTGGCCACCATGACCGGCGCAACGCTGGAGGAGGTGGCTGCCGCCATCATGGATATGGAAAAGAAAGGCGTCATCCTGCGCTATTCCCCGGTCATCAACTGGGATAAGACTTCTCTTGCCCGTGTGGAGGCCATGATCGAGGTGCGGGTCACACCGCAGCGGGATCAGGGCTTCGATGCCATCGCCGAGCGTATTTACCGTTTTGACGAGGTCAAGTCTGTCTATCTGATGAGCGGCGCTTATGACCTGCTCCTGCTGGTGGAGGCACCCACCCTGAAGGAACTGGCATTCTTTGTGCATACCAAGCTGAGTACACTGGAAACCGTCACCGGCACTGCCACCCATTTTGTTCTCAAGCGCTATAAGAGCGAGGGCATCATCTTTGAGGATGGCAAGGAGGACAAGAGACTGGTGGTGATGGCGTGAGTTTCGATCCCTCCCGCTATCTCAATCAGGAGATCGTCAATGTGCCAAAGAGCGGTATCCGCAAGTTTTTCGATGTGGCGCAGACCATGCCCGGTGCTATCTCTCTGGGCGTGGGTGAGCCGGATTTTGTAACCCCCTATCATATCCGCAATGCTGCCATCAACAGCATTCTGGATGGCGAGACCCAATACACCAGCAACTGGGGCCTTCTGGAGCTGCGGCAGGAGATCGCTCTGTACATGAAGGAGCGCTTTGCCCTTACCTACGACCCCGTCAAGGAGGTGCTGGTCACTGTTGGTGCCAGCGAGGGCATCGATCTGGCACTGCGCATCCTTGTCAGCCCCGGCGATGAAGTACTGGTGCCTCAGCCCAGCTATGTCAGCTACGCCCCCGGCGTGGTGTTTGCAGGTGGTAAGCCTGTTCCTGTACACACCGATGCCTCCAACGGCTTTGCCCTTACCCCCGAGGCGGTGCTGGAGGCGGTAACGGAAAAAACCAAAGCCATCATCCTGCCTTATCCCAACAATCCCACCGGCGGCATTCTGGATCGTGAAGCGCTGGAAAAGCTCAGCAAGGTATTTGTGGAAAAGGATCTGGTCGTCATCAGCGACGAGATCTATGCCGAGCTTTGCTATACCGCTGAGGGGCATATAAGCATCGCCACCATGCCCGGCATGTGGGAGCGCACCATCGTGATCAACGGCTTCAGCAAATCCTTTGCCATGACCGGCTGGCGCATGGGCTACCTGTGCGCTCCTGTCGCTTTCTGCGATGTCATGTGCAAGATCCATCAGTACACCATCATGTGTGCGCCCCGGCAGGGACAGGTGGCAGCGCTGCAGGCGCTCCGGCAGGGTCGCGAGGACGGCTGGCAGGATGTGCAGCAGATGCGCAACAGCTACAACCAGCGCCGCCGCGTGATGGTGAAGGCCTTCCGGGATATGGGGCTGGAGTGCTTTGAGCCGCTGGGCGCATTCTATGTGTTCCCTGCCATTCCCAAGGTGGGTCTCACCAGTGAGCAGTTCTGCGAGAAGCTGCTTCGGGAGATGGAGGTGGTGGCTGTGCCCGGCACTGCCTTTGGCGAAAGCGGCGAAGGGCATATCCGCTGTTGTTATGCAACGGCGCTGGATCTGCTCAACGAGGCACTCAGTCGCATCGCACGTTTCATCAAGACCCTGTAATGTTCTGAACGGAGGTTCATTTCATGCTTCAAAAGCGCATTCTGCTGTGGCTGCTGGCAGCAACCCTGCTTCTTTGCGCCGGGCTTGCCGCCATTGCCGAGTCGGACGATGAGGAAGTGACCATCATCATCTACGATGCCAACGGCAATGCCGTTACCGGCGGCGGCGAGGACGGCACCGAGCCCATCGTAACGCCTACGCCTGCGCCCGAACCCACCCCCGATCCCAGCCTGCCGGTCTATGAGGCGGATGGCTCGATCCTGCTCACTATGTCCTTTACCGGCGATGTGACCATCGGCAGCAATACCCAGTCCGGCGGCAAATCCATCTTCGAGAAGGAACTGGCAGCCAACGGCGGGGATATCAATTTCCCCTTCAAGAACACCCGGGAGATCTTTCTGGCAGACGATCTGACCATGGTCAACTTCGAGGGTACCCTCACCACTGCCGGCAAGAACCGGGATCGGCTGGATAACAGCTTCCTTTTCCGTGCCGATCCCAGCTATGTGAGCATGCTGCCCTGGGGCGGCGTGGATACGGTCTCGCTGGAGAACAACCATGTGCTGGATATGGGCGAGGATGGCCTTGCCGAGACCAAGCAGACCTTGCTGGGAGCAGGCATCACCTACGCCAGCGAGGGCGAGCCTGCCATCATCACTATCAAGGGCGTTACCATCGGTTCTCTGGCCTATCAGGGCTGGCGTGACCGCCGGGAGGAAGTGCTGGAGCGCATGCCGGAGGATATCCGGGAACTGCGCAGGAAAGGGTGCCAGCTGGTGGTGGTCAGCTACCACTGGGGCAACGAGAAGGATTATGCGCCCACCGAGACCCAGATTCTGCTGGGGCGGGCTACCATTGATGCCGGAGCCGATCTGGTGGTGGGGCATCACAGCCACCGCATCAATCCCATCGAGTTCTACAATGGCCGGTACATTTGCTATTCGCTGGGCAATTTCAGCTTTGCGGGTCACAACAAGCCGGATGATATGAGCACCTTTATCTTCCAGACCCGTATGCGGGTAAAGGAAGGCGAGCTGGTGGGGCAGGAGATCAAGATCATTCCCTGCCGCATTTCCAGCCGCACCGATAAGAACGACCTGATCCCCACGCCCTACACCAAGGGCAACCACATTGAAGCTGTTACTACCAACCTGAAGAAAAACGGTAAATCGCTGGAGTATGCGCTCGAGGAGTATCCCCTCAAGTGGAGCGATGAAGAATAAGCACAAGCCCCCTGCTGCCCTTGAAAGGCTGCGGGGGGCTCGTTTGTTACCGGGCATAGAAGCCGTTTACCAGCGCCAGCACCTGCTCGGTTTTTCCTTTCAGAATGATGCGGGGCGTTGCGGAGATGCTGTCGAAAGAGAAGGAAAGGTTCTGGAAGCTGCCTTCGTTGATGGTATGGCAGAAGTATTCCAGCGTCTGCTGCTCCGGCAGTCCCGGCAGATCCAGGATCATGCAGCACTCCTGTTCCTTTCGCTTATTCTCCAGAAGAAAATCATATATGACGGCGTTCTTTTTGGCGAGGATCTGCTGGCGTACCGCCGGATGAGCGATCAGCGCCTGTGCCTGTTCGGGCGTGAAGTGCCATACACCGTTGATCTTCTCTCCCTGCAGAATACCGGCGGTAAGATAGTTGCGCAGCGTTCTGTCGGTAAGGCCGGTAAACATGGTCAGGTGTCCAAGGGTATAGAAGTGCCCGGTGGCAGAAGTGTCGTTCATGGGTTCAGCTCCCTTCGTGAATGGTGGCATGCATGCTGTACCTGAATGATATATCCATCCGGGTCAAAAATCAATTTGAAAAGGAGCTGCTTTTTCATAGCAGCTCCCTTTCGGTTACAGATATGCGGCCAGCGCATTCAGCGCAGCCAGACTGCCCTTTACCTTGATCTTGCCGGTGAGCAGAGCGCCTGCGGGGTTCAGCTTCTTGTGAAAGACCGCCAGCAGATGCTGTTCCTTGCCGGAGATGGTCACATCGGCGGCTTCGTCCTCGCCGAGGGGACGATATTGCCCTCTCTTCAGTTCGAATGCACGGCTGATGCCGGAATCGGCAGCCGTGAGCCGATAGCTGGCTGAGATATCGGTAAACACATCGCTGTGCCGTTCGATCAGTTCCTGAAGCCCCTCCAGCACCTGCCGGAAGGCAAGATCATGGCTGCCGCTGTCCAGCATGGCATGCAGCTCCTGCTGAAATTGTTCCTTTGCCATATCCATCATCCTTTCTGTTTATCGGTTTGGAAAAAGCTTGTCCAGCAGCGCGGCTACACCCCGGTTCACATCCCGCCAGGTGGCTTCAAAATCGCCGGTATACCACGGGTCGGCAACATCGGCGGAGCTGCCGCAGAGCTCCAGCAGCTTGACGATCTTTCCCTCCGGATCGCCGCCGCAGATGGAGCGTATGGAGCGGATGTTGCCGCTGTCCATACCGATCAGAAGATCGAAGCGCTCATAGTCCTGCGCCGTCATGCGGCGGGCGGTCTTGCCTGCGCAGGAGATGCCGTGCTCGGCCAGCACCCTGCGGGTGCCATGGTGCACGGGGTTGCCCTGCTCCTCGTAGCTGGTGGCGGCAGATTCCACATGGCAGCGATCCGCAAGACCGCGCTTTTGGAGCATATCCTTGCATACGAACTCCGCCATGGGGCTGCGGCAGATGTTGCCAAGGCAGATAAAAAGGATCTTCTTCATGGTTTCCCAAAACCTCCGGTGGCTTTCCCGCAGCGGTGCGCATGCAGGAAAAGCCGTTGATACGATGCCTGTATCATACCACACAGCGGCCCTTTTGCCAAATCGATCCCCGGAGCCGGACTTGCTGTTGAGCCGCAGCGGTGATAAAATGTGGTGTGTCATACAAGTCTGTTTGCCAACGGAAGGATACAGCCATGAAGTATTACTACCGGGACAAGAACCTGCTCATTCGGGATATGGACAAAGCGGATGCCCAATGTTTCTATGACGAATACACCGCACAGGGCTGGCATCCGGACGTGGAATACTACCATATGCGGATGCGGGAGGCGGCAGAGGGCAAGTGCTATGCCCTCACGGTCGATTATCAGGGAAAGCCCGCCGGGTATGTGTTTTTGTATCTGAATGCGGCAGGTGGCCCCTTCAAAGGGCAGGGTCTGCCGATCATCGTGGATCTCAGCGTGCTGCAGAAGTATCAGCGCAAAGGCTGTGCCAGCCGCCTTATGGATGTGGCCGAGCAGCTCGCTGCCGATCATGCGGATGCTGTCTGTCTGGGTGTGGGGCTTTCCCGGGAATACGGTGCCGCCCAGCGGATGTATGTGCGGCGCGGCTATGTACCGGACGGCTCCGGCGTGTGGTACCGCAACAGCCAATGTGTACAGTATGAGACGGTCTGCACCGTTGATGATGATCTGGTGCTGTTCCTGTCCAAAAAACTGGAAAAATAAGCGACCAATACCTTCGAACGGTGGTGTGTATGATGGGACTCCCGGTTTTCTTCGGTTGTCTTGCCGCCCTGCTCCTGCTGGGGCTGCTGGTGGCTTTCATCTGCTTCCGCATCGTTTTCTATGTTTCCCGCAAGCACGAGGATCTTAAGGCCATTGCCGTTCCTTCCGGCAGGATCTACGAACCCTACCGGGAGCAGATCATCGGCTGGACAAAGCGCATGCGTGCCATGCCGCAGCAGGTGTTCACCATCCGCTCCTTTGACGGTCTCACGCTGCGGGGGCGCTATTTCGAGTACGAGCCGGGTGCGCCCATCGAGCTGATGATCCATGGCTACCATGGCACCGCCGAGCGGGATATGAGCGCCGGTATCTTTCGCAGCTTTTCGGTGGGGCACAGCGCTTTTCTGGTGGATCAGCGTGCCAGCGGCTACAGCGAAGGGCATGTGATCACTTTCGGCATCAACGAGCACAGGGATTGTCTCCGGTGGGTCAGTTTTCTGGTGGAGTACTTCGGCCCGGAGGTCAGGATCATGCTTTCCGGCATCTCCATGGGGGCTGCCACTGTTCTGATGGCTGCCGGTGAGCCGCTGCCGGAGAATGTGATCGGTGTGCTCGCGGATTGCGGCTTCACCTCGGCCAAGGCCATCATCTGCCATGTAATGAAGAAGCTGCACCTTCCGCCTGGGCTGCTCTACCCCTTTGTGCGGCTGGGGGCAAGGCTCTACGGCGGGTTTTCGCTGGAGGAGCGTTCTCCGCTGGCGGCAGTGGCCCGTTGCAGCGTGCCTGTTATTTTCTATCATGGTGATAGCGACGATTTTGTGCCGCACTGTATGAGCGCAGAGAACCATGCAGCCTGCGCCGCTCCGAAAAAACTGGTCATTATGCCCGGCGCCGGACATGGGCTTTGCTTGATGAAGGACAGGGAAGGCTACTTGCAGGAGCTGCTCGGCTTCTGTCGGGAGAACGGCATCCCGGTCACTGATAATGGAACGTCGATGCTGTAAGGCTTTGCAGCGATACATGGAACCAAACGCCGGCCGCAGTGCAAATGCTGCGGCCAAGTCGGAACGTAGCCATGTCGTTCTGTGGGCCAA
>JAZQHO010000124.1:0-38871 GCA_045540635.1 Candidatus Limiplasma sp. | reverse complement strand
CCGCCCCGGGAAAGGGTAATCAAGGGATTTGACCAAAGCGAACGTGTCGCTGTTTTCTGGTTACTCTTTTGCGTCAAAAGAGTAACCGCAGGTGTGGGGCGCGGAGCCCCACCCTGTTGCTCGCAGCGGAACTGCGGGTTGCCTTCCCGCAAGGCAAACAACCCCTCCGGCGCTCCGCGCCACCTCCCCTTACACAGGGGAGGCTGTGGGTGGGCGCTACGCGCCACCTCCCCTTACACAGGGGAGGCCGGTGCAGTCTTGCTTTCCGGAGCCGCCCTGCGCTTCCGCCTCTCCCACAGCACCACCAGCACCATCATCAGCACGGTAACAAGGTAGGGAGCCATGGCGGTCAGGTCGCTGGGGATGTAATTCTGCAGGCGCAGCCCCAGCGCATCGATAAAGCCGAACAGCAGCGCCGCCAGAAACACGATGAGCGGATTGCCCCGCCCGAAGATGACGCAGGCAAACGCCACATACCCGCGGGAGGCGCTCATGTTTTCGGAAAACATGGTCAGGTAGCCAAGGGACAGGTGCGCACCCGCCACACAGGCCAGCACACCGCAGGCCACGCTGGCAAGGCACTTCATCTTATCCGGGCTCTTGCCGCAGGCGGTAAGGGCATCCGGGTACTCACCGGCGGCACGCAGGTGCACACCGGCGGGGGTCTTGTAGACAAACGCCCACAGCAGCAGCACCAGCGCCCAGCTCACATACACCAGCAGCGTGTGCCCGGAGAGCAGCTGCCCCAGCACCGGGATCTGCCGGATCAGGGGAATGTGGATGGTGGGCAGGGGCACCAGCGCCGGGTCGGAGAAAGCGCCCTTGACCTGAAACACCGTGCGCAGCAGGAACACCGTAAGCCCGCCCGCAAAAATGTTCAGCGCCACGCCGATGATGAACTCATCACTGCCGAATTTGATAACGAACACATAGTAGAACAGCCCCAGCAGCACGCCGCACAGGATGGCCAGACCAAGCCCCGCCACCCAGCTGCCGGAAAAGTAGCTGCCCAGCACCGCAAAGAATGCGCCGATGAGCATCATGCCGTCGATGCCGATGTTGGTAATGTTCACATGCTGGGTAAGCAGGCAGCCCATGGCCGCCAGCACCACGGGGGTGGCGGAGCGGAGCGTGGTCTGCAGCAGCAGGGTGTTGAAGATATCACTCATCAGACTGCCTCCTTTCGTGCGGCCTCACGGCGCGCCCTGCGCACCGCTGCGCGGCTCTTGAGCGCGGCACGGATGCCGCCCTCCGCCGCCATGAAGAAGATGATCACCGACTGCACGATCAGGATCAGCTCGCTGGGGATGCCGGCAGACATCTCCATGGCGCGCCCGCCGATGTTGAGGGTGGCGAAGAAGAAGCTCATCAGCACGGTGCCCACCGGGTTGTAGCGCATGATCATGGCTACCAGCATGCCGTCGAAGTAGAACTCGTTGCTCACGCTTACCAGAAAGCGCTTGTGCAGGCCGAAGGTCTCCAGCATGCCCACCAGACCGCACAGCATGCCGCTGATGACCATGGACCAGAGCATCAGCTTTTTGGTGCTGACGCCGCCGCACAAGGCAAAGCGGTCGTTGTTGCCGGTCAGCTTCATTTCAAAGCCGATGGTGGAGCGGCTCATCAGATACCAGATGATCAGCGTGGCGGCAATGGCGTAGAACAGACCGGTGGTCAGGTTGCTCAGCGGCACCAGCTTGGTAAGCTCCGAGCCCTTCATAATGCTGGCGGTGCCCTGCGCAATGCCCTTTTCGGCAGTTTTGAGGGGGCCGTTGGCCAGATAGGTGCAAAAGTAGATGGCTGCCGTGTTGAGCATGATGGTGGTGATGACCTCATCCACCTTCCAGTGCACCTTCAGCCAGCCGGGCAGCAGGGCGAACAGGCCGCCTGCCGCCAGCGCCGCCAGCAGCGCCAGCAGCGTGACCACCCACGGGGGCACGCCCTTCACATAAGCGCCCACGATGGCGGCTGCCATCGCGCCGAAGTACAGCTGACCCTCGCCGCCCACGTTGAAAATACCGGCTTTGGCAGCCACATTCATGGCAAGGCCGCACAGCGCAAGGGTGATGGTCTTTGCCAGCGTGTTGGCAAGGGCGCGTTTGGTGCCCAGAGCGCCTTTGAACAGCGCGGCATAGCAGGCCAGCGGATCGTGCCCGCAAAGCAGCAGGATGCCTGCGCCCACCACAAAGGCCAGCAGCACGGCAATGGCAAGGGAGACCAGATAATCCCGCTGCAGCTTCTGGGAGGGCTTCAGCCGCACCAGCGCGCGCAGGGACTGGAGGAAGGAGTTGGTCATGGGTCAGTTCTCCTTTGTGAAGCGTATGGTAGGGGGGGATCATTCCTGCTGGGTCTTGGCACCCAGCATGTAGAAGCCGATCTCCTCCATGGAGATCTCACCGGCCTTGAACCGGCCGGTGATCCTGCCGTCGTACAGCGTTACCAGCGTATCGCTCAGGCGGAACAGCTCGTCCAGATCGGCACTGATGAGCAGGATGGCGCAGCCCTGATTGCGTTTTTCGATAATGTGCTCGTGAATGAACTCGATGGCACCGATATCCACGCCGCGGGTGGGCTGGCAGATGACCAGCACCGGCGTATCGAAGGAGAACTCGCGGGCGATGACCACCTTCTGCACATTGCCGCCGGAAAGGGACTTGACCGGCTCATCCACCCCGGCGCAGCGGATGTCGTACTGCTTTTCCAGCTGACGGGCGTAGCGGTTCATGCGCCCGTGGCGCAGGTGCAGCTTAAGAAAGCTCATCTCGCCGGTGCGGTGCTTGCCCAGCGCCAGATTTTCCGCAATGGAGGACTTCTCGTCAACGCCTGTGGACAGGCGATCCTCCGGGATGAAGCTGACACCCAGCTGGCGGATCTGTCTGGGCTGGAGACCGGTGATCTCCTTCTCCCCCAGCAGCACGCTGCCGCTGCTGGCGGCACGCATGCCCATGATGCACTCGCTCAGCTCGGTCTGTCCGTTGCCCTCCACGCCGCACACGCCCACGATCTCGCCTGCGTGCACGCTCAGGCTCACGCCCCGGAGGGCGGGCAGCATACGGTCGTTCAGCGCCTTCAGATCCCGGATGGCAAGGCACTCCTCGCCGGGCTCCTGCTCGGTGCGCAGGTCGTCAAAGATCACATCGCGCCCCACCATCAGGGAGGAAATGCCCTGTTCGCTGGTCTCGGCGGTGTTCAGCACATCGATCATGCGGCCCCGGCGCATCACGCCCACCCGGTCGCTGATCTGCATCACTTCCGGCAGGCGGTGGGTGATCATGATCACCGTCATCTGCTTTTCCTGCACGATACGGCGGATGACCGCAAACAGCTCCTCGGTCTCCTGTACGGTAAGCACGGCGGTGGGCTCGTCCAGAATGAGCACCTTGGCACCGGTGCGCAGCGCCTTGAGGATCTCCACCCGCTGCTGCAGGCCGATGCTCAGATCCCGCACCACATCGGTGGGGTTCACCTCCAGACCGTAGGTCTCGGAGAGCTTGAGCACCTGCTCGTTGGCCTTCTTCTCGTCGTAGAACAGCCCCAGCTTTTTGGGCTCATGCCCCAGCAGGATGTTCTGCGCCACCGTAAAGCTGGGCACCAGCTTAAAATGCTGGTGCACCATGCTCACGCCCATCTGCATGGCCTTCTCCGGGCTGTGCTGGCTGCCGGTGGGCTTGCCGCCGATGAAGATCTCGCCCAGCGTGGGCTGGTTGAGGCCATAGAGCAGATTCATCAGCGTGGATTTGCCTGCGCCGTTTTCGCCCACCAGCGCAAACACCTCGCCCCTGCGGATGCTCAGGCTGATGTCGTCGTTGGCAAGGGTGCCGGGAAACTGCATGCTTACATGGGAAAAACGAACGATCTCGTCTTGCATGATGAGGATTTCCTCCTTGTGTACAGCGGGAATGGGGCGGGGGCTCTCGGTATCTGTTGTCAGTGGGCGGGGCTGCCGTAGATGAAGGTATGCAGCTCCTGCGCCACCTGCTCCGGGTCGAACACCAGACAGGAGTGGCCATCGATGGTCTCGTTCTGATAGTTGCCGCCGGAGGGCAGGGATAGCTCCTCAAAGCTGTCCATGCCGCTGGACAGCAGCGACAGCGCCATGCCCGTCAGCTGATCCAGCCCCAGATTGGTGGAGCAATGCTCCATGCACACCCCGGCAAAGGCGAACAGCTCCGGCATGGAGGCCTGCCGCACCTGCCCCAGCATGGCGGTAAGCAGGCGGCGCTGCCGCTCGGTGCGCCCGAAGTCGCTGTCCAGATTGCGAATGCGGGTAAAGCACAGCGCCTGCACGCCGTCCAGCGTCACATAGCCGCCGACGGCACGGGGCGTGCCCGTATCCGCAAACTCCTGCTGGATGCGCTGGTTGATCTGCCCCGCCTCCGCAGAGGAGATCTCCAGCGTTACGCCCCCCAGCGCCTCCACGATATCCATCAGGCCGTAGAAGTTGATGGATACATAATACGCCAGATCCAGCGAGAAGGTCTCGTTGAGGGTCTGCAGCAACAGCTCCGGGCCGCCGTAGCTGTGGGCGGCGTTGAGCTTGTTCCAGCCCCGTTCGCCGGCGATATCCACCCACATATCCCGCGCCATGGAGGTAAGCTTCATGCGCCCCTCCGTCAGATTGACGGAGCAGATGATGATGGTATCGGAGCGGCCTGCGTTGGCCTCATCCTTGCGGGTATCGGTGCCGATGAGCAGAAAGTTGAACCATTCCGCTTCGGTGTCTGCGGCCTGCGCCGGGACGAGGGCAAAAAGCAGCAGGGCAAAAAGCAGCAGGGCGGCGGTGCGTTTGCAGTGTTTGAACATAGTGGGTCTCCTTGTCGGTAATGGGGGTCACTGGCCCAGAATGAAGGCGTGGAGCTCTTCTGTCACCTGCTGGGCATCAAATTCCATGCGGGAGGTGCCGTTTTTGGTAACGTTGCGGTAGTTGCCGCTGGAGGGCAGGGACAGTTCCTCAAAATCCTCCAGCCCACGGCGCAGCAGCGGGCCGCCCAGCGAGAGCAGCCGATCCAGACTGATGTTGGTGGAGGTGTGCTCCAGACAGGTGGAGGCAAGGCGGTACAATTCGCCGGGGGAGCAATTCTTTACCTGCCCCAGCATGGCGCTGAGCAGGCGGCGCTGGCGGCCGGTGCGCCCAAAGTCGTTGTCCAGCTTGCGGATGCGGGAGAAGGTGAGCGCCTGCACGCCGTTCAGGTGGGCCACCCCGGCGCTGACGCGCGTCACCTGCGCATCCGGAAAGTCGATGCCCACATTCTTGTTGATGGTGGAGGCCTCCGCTTTGCTGATCTCCACATCCACACCGCCCAGCGCATCGATGATATCGATCAGGCCGTAGAAGTTGATGGAGACATACTCCTCCAGATCCAGCGAGAAGGTCTCGTTGAGGGTGTCCAGCAAAAGCCGGGGGCCGCCGTAGCGGTGGGCGGCGTTGAGCTTGTTGTAGCCGTATTCGTCCCCGGCGATATCCACCCACATGTCTCTGGCAAGAGAGATGAGCTTTACCTCCGTTTTCGCCAGATTGACGGCGCAGACCATCATGGTGTCGGAGCGGCCTGCATCGGGCTCGTCCTTGCGGGTATCGGTGCCGATGAGCAAAAAGGTGTGCCATTTGTCCTCCACGCCGAAATAGCCCAGACGGGAGGCCGCGTATACGCCCAGCCCTGCCAGCAGCAGTACGATCACCAGCAGGATAATGAGCCATTTTCTTTTCTTTTTCATCCGATCTTTCCTCCTTGGAGCGGGTCGGGCAGCAAGGGTGCAAAGGGTGCGGCGCAGCGGGTGCTGTGCAGCCCTTTGCAGGCGGCTCACGGGTCTGGGGGGCCGTCTGCAAAAGGCTGCCCGCCGGAGGGATGGCTCCGGCGGTGCAGCCGTATCGGGGGGCTTACTCCATGGGCTCCCACATCAGGTCAAGGTAGGTCTGCGCCACCTCATCCGCCCACACGCCGGCACGCACATAGGTGGCCGTGGCGGTGACGGTCTCCTCGCCGGTCTGGCTGAAGGTGACGAGCACAGCGGTCTCCTGCCCCTCGTAGCTGAGGAACAGGGAGCAGGGCACAAAGCCCGCAGGCATGATGTAGGTGCGGGTATATGCCAGCGAGCTGGCAACGGCGAGCCACAATTCACCGCCCACATGGCCGTTGAGCAGGGAGCCCAGACTGTTGCTCATGCGGATGTTGATCGCGTCCATGGCAGGGCCTGCCAGCTTGGTGGATACCTCATCCATCTGGTAGGAGGCGGCAAGCTTCTCAAGGGCATCGGTGCGGTACAGGTAGGTGATCACCTGATCCGGTGCAAGGCCCGCCACCTTGGCCATGGTATCGGCAAAGCCGTCGGTATCCATGCCCATGCCGATGAACAGCTCCACATAGGCCTCGTTATCCGCCAGAGCGCCCATGGCATCGGCAAGATTCAAAGCCTCGGTCATGTACCAGTTTTCCGGCATGGAGGCCGGGGCAGCTTCCGCAAAAGCGGCGGAGATACCGGCGGCAAAGAGCACTGCCGCCAGCAGGAGAGCAACGATCTTACGCATCATTTTTTTCCATACGCTTCCTTTCCCGAAAAAATGCCACAAAGGGCTGGCGCGCCGAAAGGCGCGTCAGCCCCAATGGGTGCTTGTGTGCAGCTCCGGATCAGCGGGTGGATTCCACCACGATCTCGCCGGAGATGATCTTCTGGGTCAGCTCCTCCACCTCGGCCAGCAGCTCGGCAGAGACGAACTGGGGCATGGTCTCGTCGCCATAACCGATGGCGATGAGGCCGGTGGACAGGTCGGCATCCCACACGGTGCCGCCGGCGAACTCGCCGTTCTGGATGTACTTTTCAACCACGTTGTAGATGCTGTCGCCGATGAGCTTCATCATGGAGCAGGCGATCACATCGGGAGCTTCGGCCTTCTGGTCGCTGTCCACGCCGATGGCGTAGGCGCTCTTCTCGGCACCGGCCTCAAACACGCCCAGACCGCTCTTGCCGGCGCAGGCGAAAACCACATCGGCCTGCTGGTCGTACAGACCCAGCGCAGCTTCCTTGCCCTTGGCAGGATCCTCGTAGGTGTTGGTGTAGATGGGAGCCAGCACGGTGCCTTCGGGGTTGGCGTAGAGCGCGCCCTGCTGGTAGCCCACGATAAAGTTGTTGATGGTGGCGCTGTCCTCGCCGCCGACCACGCCGACCACACCGGTCTTGGAGATCTTCATGGCGATGTAACCGGCCAGGAAGCTGCCCTCATTTTCCTTGTAGGTGATGCAGAGCATGTTCTCGGGGATCTCGTCCATAGCGTTATCGATAAAGATGAACTTGGTCTCGGGCATCTGGGGCACGACCTCCACCAGAGCATCCCAGAACTGCCAACCCACGGCCACGACGATATCGTTCTGCTCGGCAGAGCCGACCAGTGCATCGGTATAGGCGCTGGCATCGCTCTTGCACTCCACAACGCTGCCCACCACGCCGTAGGTATCCACCAGACGCTGGAGGCCTTCGTTGGCGCTGTCGTAGAAGCCCTTGTCGCCCAGCGTTTCGGCGATGCACAGACCCACCTTGAGGGCCTGCTGCTCCGCAGAGGCGGTGAGGCATACGCTCAGCAGCATGGCAATGCAAAGAACCAGAGAAAGCATTTTCTTCATCATTCTTCATCCATCCTTTCCGTATGTGTTGAGGGGGCTGCCGGAAATGGCAGGTGTCTCAACAAAGGTATTATACTATATTTGATGGTTGGATGCAATGTTGCCGCAAAGGGGGTACACAGGATAAACAAATAGAGGGGGTATGGTATGCGGCTTGGCTCCCGGCGGCACCCTCAGCCCCTTGATGGGGCAGCCTGCGGTCCGGTCGTTCAATCATCGGAAAACAATCCCTCCGTCAGCCCAGCCTCCCTTTACACAAGGGAGGCTGCCGCTCAGCGCCCACCCCCCAGCCTCCCCTGTGTAAGGGGAGGTGGCGCGTAGCGCCGGAGGGGTTGTACGCCCCGCCGGAAGCCAACCCGCACAGCCTCCCATGTGTAAGGGGAGGTGGCGCGCAGCGCCGGAGGGGTTGTACGCCCCGACCCAGATCCACTCCCACACCGGCAGCACCCTCAGTCTGCCCCCTCCCATGATTCCCCCATCCATCCCACACCAAAGGAGAATCCATCACCATGCTCACGAAGAACCAACTCCTCACCACCGAATGCCTGCGCCTCGGCAGCGAGCTGGAGGGCGTTTGTGATGCGGGCGGCATGCCGCTGTTCGTGCCGGGGGCGCTGCCGGGCGAGACTGTGGAGGCGCTGGTGGTCAAGCCTCAGCCCCGCTACGGCTTCGGGCGGCTGATGAAGATCGTTGCCCCGTCGCCGGATCGCACGGAGCCGCTTTGCCCGGTGTACAAGCACTGCGGAGGCTGCTCCGGGCAGCACATGAGCTATGAGGCCACCCTCCGTGCCAAGCGTGCGCAGGTGCTGGATTGCCTCAACCGCATCGGCGGGCTTTCGCTCAGTGAGGATCAGGTGCCGCCGGTGCTGGGCGCTGAGGATCCGTGGCGCTTCCGCAACAAGACCGCCCTGCCTGTGCAGGGCACGGCGCAGGATCCGCAGATCGGTTTTTACCGCCGCCGCAGCCATCAGGTGGTGCCGGTGGAGGATTGCCCCATCACCATGGGGCCGCTGGCGGCTGTGCTTGCCGCCGTGAAGGCGTGGATGCGGGAAAACCGTGTGCAGCCCTACAACGAGGAGACCGGCAAGGGGCTTTTGCGCCATGTGGTGGTACGCACCTCCCGTGCCGGGCAGCTGATGGTGCTGCTGGTCTGCACCCGTCCCGCCCTGCCCGGGGAGGATGGGTTGATCAGCCGTTTGCGGGCCATTCCGGGCTTTACCACGCTGGTGGTGAACATCAACAAAGCCCGCAACAATGTGATCCTTGGCAACCAGTGCCGCACCCTCTGCGGGGACGGCGTCATTTTCGAGACCCTGCTGGGGCTCACCTTTGAGATCTCGCCCCTGTCCTTCTTTCAGGTCAACCCGCCCCAGACCGAAAAGCTGTACCGCACCGCCATCGATTTTGCGGGGCTCACCGGTTCGGAGCTGGTGGTGGATGCCTACGCCGGTGCGGGCACCATTGCCCTGTGCATGGCGGGCAGCGCCGAAAGGGTGATCGGCATCGAGATCGTGGCTCCGGCGGTGGAGAGCGCAGTGCGCAATGCGCAGCGCAACGGCATCACCAATGCGGAGTTCCACGCCGCCGCCGTGGAGGATCTTCTGCCCAAGCTGGTCGCCGATGGTCTGCGCCCGGATGTGGTCATGCTGGATCCGCCCCGCAAGGGCGTGGAGCCGCAGGTGATCGAGGCCGTGCTGAAGGCCGCCCCCCGCCGGGTGGTGTACGTCAGCTGCCATGTGCCCACCCAGGCCCGGGATCTGCAGCTGCTGGCGCAGGGCGGGTATGTGTTTGAGAAGTGCCAGCCGGTGGATATGTTCTGCTATGCCGGCGGGGTGGAGAATGTGGTTGGGATGGTTCGGGGAGAGTAAGCCCCAACGCTGATCAATTGTTTCTTCTGATCGTTGTTCAAAAGAGCATATCAAAGATTGTCTGACCGCAGGAGGAAACCGTATGGCTGAGAAGATCGATTTTCTGAATTGGCTGGTGAAGGATGCACCATTTCCTTACAACGAATCTGCTGCAAAGCGTTATGCAGATGTTCTGGAAAAACTCCCGGAACAGTTCGGCGTTTCTCTGCCCGCTCCGCTTATGGATGATACCTGTTATGAGTTCGATCGTGTCTGCGCAGCCGTAATAAAGCACCCGGACTATGATCGTCTGAATCAGGAATGCCGCGGAGAGATCGGTGCGGCAATGAAAGCCTACCGAAAGTATCTGCTGTTTTGCAGCATGGCAACTGCTACCGAAGCAGCTACGCTTTTTTCTCCCGAATGGTTCCATGAAGCGGCGAAGGCTGAGGAATGGTCTGCTTTTATGCAGGAAGCGGAAGCCCTCCGTGCTGAATTCTGCGCTCGTTACGCACCGGAAAAAATCGCAGAGCTTTCAGGGAACGAGCTGCTGACCAAGCTGTTTATCAGCGAGGAGGACAACAAAGAAAGCCTGCCTTATCTGCTGGAGTTTCATGCCCGGATGAGGAGCATTTTTGGCAGTATAGCAGGCGGGTCTGCGTATAAGTTTGGGTTGTTCTATCACAGACAAAAGAAGTGTTGGGTAACCGGTTCATCGAAAAAGCCTGTTACCTTGACGGAAGAAGAAGCCATAAGGGAAGCAACTGCGATCCGGGATGAGCTGGTCGAAGGCGCAGAGATCATTGCAGGTCAGGCAGATACGCTTCATACGCTCGAGGATTATGAGCGGCTATATACCATGCTTCAGCATCTCAGCATCATCAACAGCGGCTGGGCGCTCAAGTATTATCATATGCTGTTCCCGGATGTGCTGCCTGTGCTCTACGGCAGAAGGTTTCAGATAGAGGCGCTTCGTCTTTTGAAACAGGAACCCAGCGATATCCCCTTTGTCCGTATGGGACAGATCGCTTTGTTTGTAAAGGACTGCGGTATACCAAATCCTGTATTTGCCCAGATCTATTATGATGTTTACCGCTCCTTTATGCCTGAAGAAGAGGAAAAGGATAATGCGGGCGAAGCCATTGGCGATGCAGGTGTTCAAACCACCCGCTATTGGATCTACAGCCCCGGCTATGGCTCCGAAATGTGGGAGGAATTTTATTCCGAAGGCATTATGGCGATTGCCCGTGAATACATCGGCGATCTTTCCGGCTATGCAACCCGTTCCGAAATGCAGGATGCCATGCAGGAAAAAGGCGAAACCGGGCGCACATATACGAATGCGTCACTGGAAGCATGGCAGTTCGTTCATGAAATAAAGCCCGGTGACATTGTGTTTGCCAAAAGGGGAAAACATCAGGTAATCGGTCGTGGTATTGTTGAATCCGATTACATTTACGACGAAACCAGAGAGGGCATATACAAGAACATCCGCAAAGTAAACTGGACACACAAAGGCGTTTGGGAGCATCCCGGCGATGCTGTTACCAAACCGCTTACCGATATATCCGCATACACAGAATACATCAGCAAACTCAACGCCCTCTTCATCGACGAAGAAGACCCGCAGGAGATGGAAGAACCCGTACAGGCGCAGCCCACCTATACCGCTGCCGATTTTCTCAGCGAGGTATACATGAGCGAGGAACGGTATACCACTCTGACGCATCTTCTGCGCCGTAAGAACAACATCGTGCTTCAGGGTGCGCCCGGCGTGGGTAAGACCTATGCCGCCAAACGGCTGGCATACTCCATGATGGGGGTGAAGGATCAGCGGCGTGTCATGATGGTGCAGTTCCATCAAAGCTACTCCTACGAAGACTTCATCATGGGCTTCCGCCCCTCCGATAACGGCTTCGAACTCAAGAAAGGCGCGTTCTACAACTTCTGCAAGTTGGCAGAGGCGGATGGAGAGAACGACTACTTCTTCATCATCGACGAGATCAACCGTGGCAACATCAGCAAAATCTTCGGTGAATTGTTCATGCTCATTGAAAGCGATAAACGGGGCACGCCGCTGCAGCTTCTGTATTCCAACGAGAAATTTGCTGTGCCGAAAAACGTGTATATCATTGGTATGATGAATACCGCCGACCGCAGCCTTGCCATGCTGGACTATGCCCTGCGCCGCCGTTTCGCATTCTTTGAGATGACTCCCGGCTTTGAGACCGATCGTTTCCGGGCCTATCAGGATGCGTTGGGGAACGACCGTTTCAACCGCCTTATTCAGTGCGTGAAAGAATTGAATGAAGCCATCCGCAAGGACGATTCTCTGGGTGATGGTTTCTGCATCGGTCATAGCTATTTCTGCTCCCTCACCGCAGAAGCAGCCGATCCGCAGACCCTGTCTGCCATCGTGGAGTATGAATTGATCCCTCTGCTGAAGGAATACTGGTTCGATGAAGGGCAAAAGGTGACCGACTGGGCATACAGGCTCAGGAGTGCTGTCAAATGATACCGGTACATAACATCTACTATATGCTGTCCTATGCCTTCCGGGTTTTGAACGAGCAGGGGTACAGGGATGTTGCTACGGAATCCTTTGAAAACGTTGGAGAGCTGTGTGCCGCCATATTGCACAAAGGGGTTTCCATCCAACTGAAGCGTGGTCTTGGCAGGGAGTATGTGCCCCGTACGGAACCGCTTTCCACCCTGCGGGGAAGGATCGATCTGGCAGAGTCTGTCAAGACCCAGTCCATGCAGCGCAAACAGCTGGTCTGCACCTATGACGAATTCTCCGTAAACAGCTATCTGAACCGGATTATAAAAACAACCATGGAGTTGCTTCTGCTCTCTGATATCTCCAAAGTACGCAAAAAAGCCCTGCGAAAACTGCTGGTCTTCTTTGGCGATGTGGAAACGCTGGATATCCATACCATCGACTGGAACATCCGCTATCACCGGAATAATCAATCTTACCGGATGCTCATTTCCATCTGCTGGCTGGTCGTCAAGGGGCTTGTGCAGACAACGAAAAACGGTAATTCCCGTCTCATGGGTTTTCTGGACGAACAGCGAATGTACCGCCTGTATGAAAGGTTCATTCTGGAATACTACCGCAAGGAGCATCCGCAGCTTACGGTGCAAGCCCAGCAGATCCCGTGGCAGACCGACGACGGTTTTACTGCCATGCTGCCCGTTATGCAGACGGATATCACTTTGCAAAAAGGCGACCGGATCCTGATCATGGATGCCAAGTACTATGCCCATACCACCCAAGTACAGTATGATGTGCACACGCTCCATTCTGCCAACCTGTACCAGATCTTCACCTATGTGAAGAACAAAGAAGCCCAGCTGGCGCAGCAACCCCATCAGGTATCCGGCATACTTCTGTATGCCCGTACGGACGAAGCGGTTCAGCCGGATCAGGTTTACCGCATGAGCGGCAACAGGATCAGCATTCGTACACTGGATCTAAATATGCCCTTTACGCAAATCCGTGCGCAATTGGATAGGATCGTGGAAGAGCATTTTGGGTAGAAGTTTTTTATTTCGGCAAGCTGTACCAAGGGATGAACCCCAAAACGTTGGGAACCGATGCAAGCCATCCGGAAGGCATCACCGGCGGCTTGGACATTCAAACCGCCACTGAGAATGTGGTGAGTATGGTCAAAGCGTAAAAAACCGAATCGATCAGCGATCCCCCGGCACGGGCATGTCCGCTCCTGCCGGGGGAGCAGCTTTTTGGCAGGAGCTGAATGCCCTGCTGCCGCACACCGGCCTGTGATCTGTGTAAAAAGCTTCCATCTCCATTGACACGCCCTGCCGCCGCTGCTATCATCAAGCCAACAGCAGACCGGAAACCATCTCCCCCCGGTGAGAAAGGAAGGATACCGATGAAACGGAAGCTCCTGTTTTACCTGATGCTGGCCATCGTATGCTTTGCCCTGCCCGCCTTTGCCGCCGAGTATCCTTTTCCTGCGGATCCGGCTCCCGTTTCGGAGGGCGAGCTGACCATGGAAGCGGCGCTGACCCTTGCACAGAATGAGATGATGCAGCGGGAGCAAATGCCGGAGCTCTGTGTGGAAAACTACAAGATCAAAGCCAATTGCATCTGGCTGGATAATGGCGATAAGGCGTGGGTGGTCATGCTGGACGAGCTGGGCTACGGCACCGATGCGCTGGTGACGCTCTCTGCGGCGGAGGGGCATGTGATCCATTACCACGCCACCGATACGGAGATCACCATGTACCTCATTGAGCAGTGGACAGCCCAAAAGGGCAGGATGCAGACATGGTCTGTCAAGGATAAGGCGCTGTTCAACTGGCTGTTCGGAAACGATGAGCAGTACACCGTTCCCGATGAGAACTGCATCCCGCAGCAGGAGGCGGAGCGGATCGCCATTGCTGCGGCGGGTCAGCAGGTCGCTTCGCCCACCGCTTCCTCCGCGTTCCTCTGCCTGAAGGATCCTGATAAGCAATACGAATGCTACGTCTGGAGCGTAACGGTCTGGGAAAACGGGCAGGAGGTCTGTCTTTTGCACATCCACGCCGAAACCGGCGCAGTGGTGGAAATGGTTTGGCTGCACGGCAACAGCTGACGGCGCATTTCCCCACACAAAAATCCGGCCCCGGGGATCCACATCCCCCGGAGCCGGATTTTTTCCATATTCACTCCTTCAGCATCCGCTTCAGGTATTTCATATTCGGCCCCAGATCCGTCCAATGCTCCCAGCTGGTCATCCAGTGGTTCACGATACACCGGACCGCCAGCGTGCCGTCCCGGCGCAGCCCCACGCTGTGGGCGCTGCCCGCAGCCACGGCGACGATATCCGTCCAGTCGTCCACATCACACAGGCCGTCCTGGTTGCTGCCGGTGGCCACAACGGTGCCGTCCCTGCGCAGGCCGAGGGTATGGCTGGGGCCTGCTGCCACAGCCGCAATGTCTGTCCAGCCGCCCACATCGCACTGCCCGTAGTGGTTGGGGCCCGCTGCCACCACTGTGCCGTCCCTGCGCAGACCTACGGTGTGGGTGTCGCTGGCGGCAATGGCGATGATGTCTGTCCAGCCGTCAACCTCACACTGCCCGCGGGTGTTCTTGCCCACTGCCGCCACGGTGCCGTCCCGGCGCAGCCCCACGGTGTGGTTGCCGCCGGCTGCAATGGCGATCATGTCCGTCCAGCCGTCCACATCGCACTGCCCGCAGCTGTTGCTGCCCCCCGCCGCCACGGTGCCATCCCGGCGCAGACCCACAATATGCTTTTGCCCCGCACTGATGGCGGCAATATCCTGCCAGATCACATCCGGGGCGTAGGGCATGGGGGTATCCATGCCCCGCACCACCCACCAGCACAGCCGGGCGTTGCCGTCCGCCGTCAGACCGATGGCATAGGTTTCGTGGATGGATACGGCGATCAGATCCTTCCAGTTGTCGATGGTGTTGTAGTCAAAGCGGGAGTCGTAGCCCGCAACGCCGTTTCTGTGCAATACGGCGATCTCGTAAGGCCCCACCGAGAGCGTACCCTCGTACGCCCGCCGGATGATGCGGGCCCGCTCTGCCGCGCCGGGATGCTCCCCGGCCTGCTCAAAGGCCAGCATGGCATCGAAAAAAAGCTCTTGCTGCGCCAGATGCATGCCGAGTTTGTACCACTTTTCCTGCTCCTCCCCGCCAAGGGCCGCAGACGGGGCAGCCAGCAGCAGGCACAGCAGCAGCAGCGCCATGCGCCGGAGAACCTGATGGATGGGCTGCATAGAAAGATCCCCCCTTCCCGGAGTTTGCGATCGTTCGCTGGCTGTATTGTACAGGATGGGCGGGAAAATTGCAAAGCAAAACATCCCCCTGTTCAACCGCTGCCGCCCGTGCTATAATGGCTGCACATCCGATAGAACGTATCCAAAGGAGAATACAGGTATGGAGTATACGAAGCTGAAAGAGAGCTGTATGCAGGGCTGGCACACATGGAATGTGCGCAGCGTGCTTTCCCATGTGCATATGCCGGATGGCTTTGCGCTGAATCTGGCCTTTAAGGAATACCGGGAGGGGCACTACCTGAAGGAGACCCTCATCGGGCGCTTTGTCAATGAATACGGGCGGGAGCCTGCGGAGACCGCCTTCCCCGGAGCCCATACCTTCGACGGCAGCTATACCGAAATGCGCCTCCATTGGTGCGGCATGCAGATCCTTGTGGAATCCGCTGCCCGGGAGGGGGAGCTGGTGCTGCTCATCACGCCGGAGAAGCAGCAGGTGCGCCCCGCCATGCTGGTGCTGGAGGGCGGCTTCCTGTGGCGCAGACCCGGCTGGGTGGAGCAGCGGCAGGATGCGCTGGTGGGGCACTGCCCCGGCGGCGACAGGCCGGTGTTCATCACCGGCACACCTGCAAAGGATGATAACATCCCCGTGCAGACTGCCTGCCTATGTGCCGTGCTGGATGGCCCCGTTGCGGTCTCCACCGGCATCAGGCGCAGCGTTTCGGAGGTGCAGGCGCAGATCGCCGCCGCCCGCAGCGCCCACGAGGCCAGCTGCGCCCGTTACGGCGCTCTGGCGGATATGTACAGTGCCATGGAATCCGCTCTGGGGTGGGATACCATCTACGATGCAGCGAAGGATCGGATCATCTCCCCGGTCAGCAGGCTGTGGAGCATCTCCAGCGGCGGCTATGTGCTCTTCTGCTGGGATAATTTCTTTGCGGGCTTCATGGCGGCGCTGGGCAGCAGGGAGCTGGCCTACAGCAACCTCAGGGAGATCCTCGGCGAGCACACGGAGGCGGGCTTTGTGCCCAATTTCGCCTATGCCACCGGTCAGGTGAGCGCCGACCGCTCCCAGCCGCCGGTGGGCAGCGCCATGCTGCTGGAGACCTACCGCATCCACCGGGAGGAATGGATCGTGCGGGATATGTACGACGATCTGCTCCGCTGGAACCAATGGTTCCACCGCCGCCGCATGAACGAAAACGGTACCCTCAGCTGGGGCAGCGAGCGCATCCCGGTGCTCTACGGCAACCGCTGGGAGACCGAGGGCGTACACGATACCTACGGCGCAGCGCTGGAGAGCGGGCTGGATAACTCCCCCATGTATGATGATATCCCCTTCCACCGGGAGACCGGCCGCCTGATGCTGGAGGATGTGGGTCTCACCGGCCTGTATATTCTGGATTGCCGCAGCCTGATCGAGCTTTCCCGGCTCATCGGGCGAGAGGAGGAGATCCCGGAGCTGGAGCGCCGCATGGCGCTGGCTCAGGCGGGTCTGGAGACCCTGTGGGATGAGGAAAATGGCTTTTACTACAACCGCCGTACCGATACGGGCGCTTTCTCCCGCCGCATTTCGCCCACCAATTTCTACGCCCTCTTCTCGCCGGATGTAACGCCGGAGCGGCAGCGGCGCATGGCGCAGGAGCATTACTTCTGCCCGGAGGAGTTCTACGGCGAGTGGATGCTGCCCTCCATCGCCCGCAACGACCCCGCCTACCCGGAGCAGGACTACTGGCGGGGGCGGGTGTGGGCACCGCTCAACTTCCTTGTATACCTTGCCCTTGCCCGCACAGAGCTGGCTCATGTGCGCAGGGATCTGGCCGAAAAATCCGCCCGCCTCTTCCGCAAGGAGTGGCAGAGCCACCGCCACATACACGAAAACTACTCCGCCATCACCGGCGAGGGGTGCGATACCGGCAACAGCGACCGCTTCTACCACTGGGGCGCGCTGCTGTGCGTCATTGCGCTGGCGGAGGCGGGGCATATCCCCGGCTTCGGCCTGCCGCTGGGAGAGGGCGCTGCCCCGCAGAGGTAAGGCATCCCTGTACAGGGTCGATCATATGCAAAAGAGCTGTGTACTGAATACACACAGCTCTTTTGCATACGATCGTTTTGTTCCCTATGAGGAAAAACGACCGAAACAAGAAAAAATCTTGCCGAAAAAGTAAGAAAATGCTGGTAATCTGTTCTTGAATAATATATACTGTACCCTATGAAAGTGTACATTGCCCGCTTTCTGCCCGATCCTGCTGTTTGCCGAATGATGGCTGCATCATAGATCAATCCATGCGATGGGAGCTGCTGCACATGAGAAACCCCACCAACCGCCGTACCAAGATCGCCGTACTGCTCACGGCGCTGCTTACCTTCCTCCTGCTGGCGCAGGGGGTGTTTGCCGCGCCTGCGCTGGCTGCCACCAACGAACGGGACGGCTCCAAGATCGAGTCCATCCACATCTTCTGGGTAACGCCGGACAGCGCTGCCGCCAACAACGGCACCGCCACCCCTCAGGAGATCCTGGACGATGATACCTTCCTCTTCCTTGCCAGCGAGAGCGAAGCCGAGCTGGAGATGAAGTATCAGTTCGAGGTAGCCTTCTCCGGCCAGTACGACTATGCCCCTGGCGAGATCCGCATCACCATTCCGGAGCGGGTCTGGCACAGCCGCGCCTATGCGGACGACGGCAACGGCGGTGCCTATGGCGTTGAGGATCCCGACAGCCTCATCGGCTACATCCGCATGCCCATTCCCGAGTACCCCGCCACCAGCAACGATTTTGCCTACGTAAAGATGGTGGATCAGTATGTGATCACCAACACCAGGACCATCGGCGCCACCAGCCGCGCCACCTTTCAGGTAAGCCTCTGCGGCCTTGCCCCCGAGGATCTGGTGGATATGAGCCTCAGCGACGAGATCACCGTCAATTGTCAGGTGCTCACCAATCAGGGCAATATCATCGAGCTGACCAGCGAGCCCATCCGTGCACAGGTGGATACCGTCGCCAAGGTGATCGGCGCAGAAAAGGCGGGCAAGATCTTCTTCAAGAACACCGCCGCCCAGCTGCCTGCCGCCATGGCCGCCAACCTGCCCGCCGGTGCCAATGCGGACGATTACTACTATGTGCGCTGGAACACCCATTTCTACCACCGGGCCAACCAGCCCTTCTCCATGCAGCTGGAGGATGTGCCGGATACGGTCTTTGAGTATGTGCTGGACGAGAACGGCGATTATGTGCTGGATGCGGACGGCAACCGCCTGATGGATCCCATGGACGTGGAGCCCATCCTGCTGGGTGTCAGCTCCCACAGCGGCGCACAGCTCTCCGTCAACGCCGAGGGCAAGCCCCTTCTCACGGTGGATACCCTCACCAACACCTATGTGCCCAGCAACAACGAGCCCTATATCACCAGTGCCGTGGTCTGGACGGCCTACCCCAAGGATCAGTTCCCGCCCATTCCCGAGAGCTACGATGTGGAGCGTTACTACTGGTTCCCCAACGCCGCCACCTGGACCATGATCGAGACCGATATCGACCCGGCAAACCCTGAGGGCTTTGCCGCTGCTGCAGATGGTCAGCTGGTCACTACCCAGTCCGCCTCCGCACTGGAGCGCCTGCGCGACCAGTGGCTCCGGGAGCCTGAGGAGCCCGGCTGGCCCGAGGAGATCCCCGTCGAGTTCGAGCTGGAAAAGTGGACCGAGCGGGAAGGCTATAAGGACTACGACTACGGCTACGGCATCAACTACCTGCTGGAAAACGAAGAAGCGGAAATGACCTTCCTTGTCCATACCGAAGGCCACGGCTATGCTCTCACCAAGGAGCCCGGTGCCGAGAACACCGTGGAAAACTACGGCAAGCTGGGCTGGCGGCAGACCGTGGAGGATTTCGACACCTTCTGGGAGGAGTCGGATGTGCCTCTCACCGAGGAGGACTTCCATGTGGTCTCCATCCGCATCCCCGACCCCACCGCATGGGTCTACGGCAAGTGGAAGGAGTTCAACGAGATCATTCAGGACTGGGAGTGGCACTACGGCTATGTGACCGACCCCCGTCGCCCCATCCCCGATCTGGAGGTGGAATATCAGGTAGCGGGCAGCGGCGAGTGGCTCAAGGCCGGTGTGGCCCGCTGGGGCAGCGACGGCGTTGAGCCCAACACCGGCTTCAGCTTTGAGGAAGCCACCGCCGGCATCAGCTTCGACAACGCTTCCCAGACCGTCATCTTCCCCGCCGATACCACCGATGTGCGCTACAGCTATGTAAGCAACGTGTTCGGCGGCACCACCATGGCCGGCAACAACTACACCGCCGGCTGGGAGTGGGATGTGTATTTCAACATCAACCTCAAGCCCTCCGACCGGGTGCGCGCCATGGCGGAGTTCCTCTTCAACAACGTGGAGGAGATCGATTCCGAGTTCCGCAACGATGCCCTCATGTATGTGGATGCCTATGTGCGCGCCAACCCGGACGGCACCCCCGATGCAGGCCAGCCCTACGGCCCCACCGAGTATTCCTACTCCGAGGCCTCCATCATGGCCGGCAAATACGGCGTTGTGCTGGATAAGCAGGTAACTTACAACCCCAACGATACCACCCTTGGCGGCGATAATGATGTGGTCAACCAGCGGGTGGCGCTCCACTATACCGCCAAGCTCACCGAGGCCACCAATCTGGAGGATCTGGGCGACTTCAGCAGCGCCGTCAGCTCCGGTGCCATCCCCCGGGAGACCAAGGGCGTGTTCTACGATCTGCTGCCCGAGGGTGTCTACCCGGATCTGGACACCATCACCATGAGCAAGGGCGAGGTCGTAACCAACAAGTACATCATTGACAACTACAAAAACTCCGGCCGCATCCTCATGGTGGTGGAGGTGGATATGACCCCCACCCTCACCCTGAGCAGCAAGAACGGCTTCAACTCCTCCAATAAGATGTGGGTGCAGGATAATGCGGAGATCTCCTTCGTTGCCTATGCCCCGTGGGACATCATCGGCGATGAGGGCGTCAATCTGACCAACTACATCGCCTTTGAGACCAAGATCGACGATCTCTACCGGGATGCTCTCGGCTCCGTGGCGGGCCGCAAGGGCGAGCCCGACGATCCCCGGGGCGGCATGAACGTGACCACCCCCGATATGCCGGACGACATCGCTCTGGCGCTGACCGATCTGGATCCCACCACCGATGAGTGCCGCTTCGTCTATGCCGAGGCGGAGGTGAACCTGAGCGTCGTTACCCAGATGCTCAACGGCTACCGCAAGGATGTGCGCGATCCGCTGGTCAGCGGCAAATGGACGCAGGGTCTGCTGGATCAGGAGCAGGTAACGGTCTATGAGGGCCACCCCTACATCTACCGTCTGCGCCTTTCCAACGGCGGCACCACCGAAGCCAGCAACATCATCTTCTACGATACCATCGAAAACTACCATATCCCCGACCCCGCCGGCAGCGATGCCACCAAGCAGTACTACTTCGAAGCCGTGGAAGGCAAGAAGGACTGGAAGGGCGATTGGGAAAACAAGGGTCAGTGGCGCGGCAAGCTGGCCAGCGTTGACCTGCGCGATTTTATCGCCAAGGGCGCAGCCCCCGTGCTGTACTACTCCACCGTGCCCGATCTCCAGTTTGACGATACCGATCTGCCTGTCAACAGCCCCACCGCAGAGGACTTCTTCAACACCGGCTCCTATGTGGTCTCCGATACCACCATCTGGCAGAAGGCTCAGCTGGACGAAAACGGCCAGTGGGTCGTGCCCGATGAGCTGTACGGCACCATCTCCGCCGTGGCGGTGGATGCCCGCAAGACCCCCGAAGGCACCGATTTCGTGCTGCCCAAGGATGCCAGCCTGCAGGGTCTGCTCAACATGATCGCCCCCGACGACGATATGGATCCCGATACGTGGAACGCCAAGGGCGCCTATGCCCGCGTGGAGGGCACCACCGATCAGGTGGACTGGGAGCTGGCTGCCCAGAGCCCGGAAAACAACATGTATGCCTACAACAACACCCGCGTCAAGTATGTGCAGCATGCGCTGGATCAGACCGGTGCGGAATCCTCCTATATGATGATCCGCAACGACTTTGTGCGCGTAGGCATCCTGCCCCGTACCCTCTACCTCTCCAAGCAGTGGCAGGATGAGGAAAACTGGGACGGCATCCGCCCCGGGAGCGTCACCTTTGCGCTGGAGCGCAGGACCGACGGGGTCTACGCCCCTGTGCTGGATGCCTCCGGCAGCCCCGTTACCGTTACCCTCACCGAGGAAAACGGCTGGGCGGCGCAGCTTTTGCAGATGGATATCGTGGATGAAAACAACATCCCCTACCAGTACCGCTTTGTGGAGCAGGATGTTCCCGAGGGCTACACCTGCACCGTTATGCAGGAGGATCTGACCCATTACACCGCCACCAACACCCACGAGCTGTATACCCTGCCCGTCAGCGGCGAAAAGCGCTGGAACGATGAGGACGATCTGGCAAAGCAGCGCCCGGAGAGCATCACCGTGCACCTGCTCCGGGACGGCGAGCGCATCGGGCAGCAGATCGTTACCCCGGATGCAGACGGCAACTGGACGTACAATTTCGGCACCCAGCCCATGTATGCCGAGGGCGGCCGCCCCTACGTGTATACCGTGGAGGAGGACTATGTGCCCAGATACCTGCCCTCCTCTGAGGATTACACCCTCCTTGTGAACGATTACTACCCCTACGGCGACCTGCAGGTGGAAAAGCAGGTGGAAGGCACCACCGATGCCTCTGCCGCAGCGGAGTTCGAGTTTGCCCTCACCCTCATGGAGGAAGAGACCGAGGAGATGCGGGAGAGCGGCAAAAAGCCCCAGCCCCTGCTGGACGAGTTTGCGTACAAGATCTTCACGCTGGGTGCAGACGGCACTTGGCTGGAGACCGAGGCCGGCACCAAGACCGGCTGCTGCACCTTCCGCCTCAGGGGCGGCCAGCGGTTTGTGTTCTACGATCTGCCTCACGGTGCCACCTACAAGGTGCAGGAGACTCCCGCAGAGGGCTTCAGCCTTACCACCATCGAGAACAACAACGGCACCATCCTGTCCGGCGACTGCGCCGAGGTGCTGTTCGTCAACACCTACAGCGCTGCCGGTCAGGTGCCGCTCAGCGTGGGCAAGAACCAGCAGGGTGCCGGTATGAGCAACAACCAGCACAAGTTCGAGCTTACCGATATGAACCCCGGCAGCCCCACCTACGGGCAGGTGATCGGCACCGCCTACTCCGGCACTGCCGAGAGCCAGCAGACCCAGCTGGGCGAGGCCATTCTCTCCGAAGCCACCGCCAGCTTCGGCATGCTCAGCTATACCCTTGCCGACCATGGGCAGACCTTCACCTATCAGGTCTCCGAGGTGGATCTGAGCAAGCCCGGCTACGACTACGATGCCAACACCTATCTGGTCTTTGTGACCGTTACCGACAACGGCGACGGCACCCTTTCCGTCACCGCTGTGGATGAGAACGGTAACGATCTCACCGCCCAGCAGGGCGAGGGCATCACCTTCAACAACACCTACAGCGCCAGCGGCGAGCATCCCTTCCGGGCATGGAAGCGGCTTCTGAACCGGGATTTGCAGGCAGGCGAGTTCTCCTTCGAGCTCTACCGCTACGATCCCGCTGCCGAAGCCCCTGTTGGCCAGCCTCTGCAAACCGTTGCCAACGATGCAGACGGTAATATCCTGTTCGATGCCATCGCCTTTACGCAGGACGATGTGAGCCTTGATGAAAACAGCCCCGCCAAGTATTACTTCCTTGTAAAGGAAAAGGTGGGCGACGATGCCACCGTTATCTACTCCGAAGAAAAGTTCATCTACGAGCTCACTGTCCGCGACAATAAGAACGGCACCCTCTCCTTTGAGGAGACCGTGCACGCCGAAACCGCCGACGGTGCTGCTGCGTTGCCTGTCTTTACCAACGACCTGCAGCCCGGCAAGCTGTCTGTGGAGAAGATCG
Source organism: Candidatus Limiplasma sp. (assembly GCA_045540635.1). Taxonomy (GTDB): domain Bacteria; phylum Bacillota; class Clostridia; order Christensenellales; family Aristaeellaceae; genus Limiplasma. The sequence goes on along the minus strand of JAZQHO010000124.1, from coordinate 15,697 downwards.
CAGCCGAGGGCGGCGACCGCACTCAGCCCTTTACCTTCAAGGTAAAGCTCATTGGCGAGGGCATTCCCCAGTATGTGGAGGGCGAGCTCTCCGGCACCCCTGTGCCGCCCACGCCTACCCCCGAGCCCACGCCTGTGCCCACCATCGAGCCTCCGGCCACCGCCACCCCCAGTCCTACCCACACAGCACCGCCCACGCCTGCCCCCACCGAAGTGCCCGGGCCTACCCCCACGCCCTTTAAGGGTAAGTACACCCAGTATTACTATGCCACCGAAGAGGAGCTGAAGGGCAATCCCTACGCCCGTCTGGATCTGCAGACCGGCGAGCTGGTCATCTTCCGTGCGGAGAAGATCGAGGGCTCCAATAGGCGGATGGATCCGGACGGCAACCTGTTCAGCACAGGCCCGGCCGGCAACTACCACTACTTCAGCCTGCCGGAGACCGTGCCCCAGAACCACGGCTATGGCAAGCAGACCTTCTGGAATGTAAAGGATAAGGTCACAAGCATCCGCATGGCGGGTGCGTACCGTCCCGTGGATCTGTACAGGCTCTTCGGCTACATGAAGAACCTCAAAACGGCAGACCTGTCCCTGCTGGATACCAGCCTTACGACCGATATGAACGGTATGTTCTCCGGCTCGGGCCTTGCCGAGCTGGATGCCAGCGGCTGGGATACCGGCAATGTAACAGATATGTCCTACCTGTTCAGCAGCTGCGATTTCCAGTGGCTGGATCTGAGCAACTGGGATACCGGCAGCGTTACGAACATGTACAGCATGTTCAACGGCAACGGCGAGCTGCTGGGGCTGGATCTGAGCGGCTGGGATACCAGCAATGTTACGAGCATGGGCGGAATGTTTGAATATTGCAGAAAGCTGGATTTCCTCGACGCTTCCGGCTGGGATGTAAGCAAGGTTGAGAACATGGAGAATATGTTCAGATACTGCAATGCGCTGCGCTCTCTGGATCTTACCGGCTGGGATCCGGCCAAAGTTACCATCATTTCACAGATGTTCTACGACTGCTTTGCTCTGACAGGGCTGGATTTGAGCAGCTGGAACACCTCCAGCCTTAAGGAAATGAGGTATGTGTTCGGCAACTGCTATGTGCTGGATGGGCTGGATCTGAGCGGCTGGGATACCTCCAATGTGACCCTTATGCCGGGTGTGTTCAGCAATTGCCGTTCGTTGAAGGCGCTGGATCTGAGCAGCTGGGATACCGGCAAAGTAGAATATTTCTACTCCATCTTTGAAAACTGCTACAGCCTGACCGAGCTGGATGTGAGCAGCTGGGATCTCTCCAGCGCGCTCTGGCTGTCGGATGCCTTCGAGATGTGCTGCAGCCTGACCGAGCTGGATGTAAGCAACTGGGATACCTTCAACGTGACCAAAATGGATGGTATGTTCTCAGGCTGCTATAAACTGGCGGCATTGGATGTGAGCGGCTGGGATACCGGCAATGTTGAGCTTATGGATGAAATGTTCCGCAGCTGCGAGAACCTGACTGCGCTGGATGTGACCGGCTGGGATACCTCCAACGTTACAGCTACCTGGGACATGTTCCATGGCTGCGTACTGCTGACAGATGTGGATGTGAGCGGCTGGAATGTTCCCAAGCTTGCTAATGCGTCGGGCATGTTTTATGACTGCCGGTCCATCACCGAAATGGATCTGAGCGGCTGGCGGACGAATGTTAAATATATAGACGATATGTTCTCGGGTTGCACCGCCCTTACCAAGGCGGATCTGAGCAACTGGGGCAATACGCAGCTCATCTATGCGAGCAGGCTCTTCCAGGGCTGCATCAGTCTGGAGGAAGCAAACGTGGAGGGGCTGATCCCGGGCACCGCCAAGTATATCGACTACATGTTTGATGGTTGCTGGAGCCTTACCTCGCTGGATCTGAGCAGCTGGGATGTGAGCGGCGCAGAAAACATCTATTACATGTTCCGCAACTGCCTCTACCTGACCGAGCTGGATGTGAGCGGCTGGCAGCTCAACGAGGAGTGCGATAGCCTGGACAGAATGTTCCAGAACTGCCAGAGCCTTACCTCGCTGGATCTGAGCAGCTGGAACGTGAAAAAAATCCTCTGGATGGAAAGAATGTTCCAGAACTGCCGGAGCCTTACCGAGCTGAACCTGAACAACTGGGATACCGATAGCCTCAACAGCAACGACTTCGCTTTCTACGGCGTAGACAATCTCCAAAAAGTGACCATTGGCAGGTACACCGTGTTTCCCGCCGATGGGCTGTATCCCTATCCCCAAGCCAGCAGCGAATCCCCCTACTGCGGCGAGTGGATCTTGGAGAGCCGCACGGGCTACACCTATACTTCCGACGAGCTCTTTACCTCCGGCTACAAAGCCGGTACGTGGGTGCTGTATACCAATGCCTACACCCTCAACTTCCTGCCGGGCGAGGGCGCAGCAGGCGCAATGCCCAGTGTGATCGTGCCGCGCAACAGCGCCTATGCCTTCAAGCATGCCTTCTACCGCCCCGGCTATGTGGTAAGCGGCTTCAGCGATGGCAGAAAGGTCTATCCCTGCGAGGGCGGCATCACCAACATTCCCGCCTACAGCTATTCCGCCAATGCGAATGTGACCCTTACCGCCCAGTGGAAGGAGCGGGATACCACCTTCGAGGTAACGGATAACGAGTTTACCGTCGAGCTGTTTGCGGGCGAAACCTACACCTTTGCCAACCTGCCCGCAGGCACGGCTTATCAGGTGATGGAGCAGGTGCCCTCCGGCTGGCTGCTGGTAAAGCAGGAGAATGCCAGCGGCGAGATCCAGCCGCTGATCACCTCCAATGCCGTGTTCACCAACCGGCGCTCCGATGGCAGCGTGCAGGTGTTCCTTGCCGCCACCAAGCTGATGGACGGCGTACCTGCAAAGGCAGAGGCCTTCAGCTTCAGCCTGACCGATCCCTCCGGCGATGTGGTGGAGGTGGTCAAAAACAGCGCAGGCGGTGCCGTGCGGTTCGCCCCCATCACCTTTACCAGAGAGGATCTGGGCACCTCCAGCAGAAAGACCTTCCAGTACAAGATCACCGAAGAGGGCAAGAGCAACTTCGGCCCCATCAGCTACGACTGGACCACCTATACGGCGGTCATCACGCTGGAGGATAAGGGCGGTCTGCTTACCGCCTCCGTCATCTACAAGGATGGCAGCTATCAGGAGGAGCCCGTATTCACCAATAAGACCGCGTACGCGAACCTGCGTTTCAGCAAGACCGTGCCCGAAGAGGGTCTCACCGATGCGGCAAAGGAGCAGGAGTTCACCTTCCAGGTCACTTTCCGCAAGGCGGATCACACGCCGTGGACCGGCTCCGCCTCCGGCAAGGTGTATGTGGACTGCGGCGATACCTATGGCTACCGGGATATGAATGCCGACGGTACGATCCTCATCACCCTCAAGGCCGGAGAAAAAGCGTTGATCAACGCCGTTCCCGCAGGCGTCAGCTACCAGCTGCGGGAGATCGGCTCCCTGCCCGGCTGGCAGATGGACGGCACCGTTGCGGAGGGTACCCTCGCGCCCGGTGCAAATGATACCTACATCTTCGAAAACACCTACAGCACCAAGGGCGTTGCCAACATCGCCGTCAGCAAGGAGCTGACCGGCCGCCCGCTGGAGGCCGGGGAGTTCACCTTCCTGCTCAAGGATGAGAACGGCGACCTGATCGGCACCGCCACCAACGATGCAGACGGCAATGTGGTTTTCGATACCCTCCACTACACCGCCGAGGGCACGTATACCTACACCGTTACGGAGCAGGAGGGCGGCGATCCCACCGTCAGCTACAGCGGCGAGGAGATCGGCGTTACCGTTACCATGACCGACGAGACCGGCAAGGGCAGCCTGACCGCCAAGGTGGAATACACCAACGACGACCGGACCATCACCAATACCCTTGTGCCCGGCAGCCTGTGCATCGAAAAGCAGGTGGTCAGCCCCCATGCGGCCCATCAGGAGCAGTCCTTCACCTTCACCCTCACGGTGAAGGATGCCGAGGGCAACCCCCTCAGCGGCGAGTACCCGCTGGCAGCAGGCGGCACTCTGAGCCTCACCGACGGTGAGGGCACCCTGAGCCTCATCGGCGGCGAGAGCGCCACCATCGGCGGCCTGCCCCACGGCAGCACTTATACCGTTACCGAGGCGGAGGCCTCCGGCTTTACCGCAGAGGCTACCGGCGCAGAGGGCACCATCTCTGCCGCAGAGACCGCAGAGGCGGTGTTCACCAACACCTACGCCGCCAAGGGCGAGCACCGGCTGTACGCCGCCAAGACGCTGAATGGCGCTGCGCTGGCAGAGGGTCAGTTCGCCTTTACGCTCTGCAAGGTGAATGAGGATGGCACCGAGACCCTTGTGGAGACTGTCCGGAACGATGCGGAGGGCAAGGTGGCCTTCAGCAAGTTCCTCTATACCGAGCGGGATGCCGGTACCTATGTGTACCGCATCGCAGAGGTGAGCGACGGCCAGACCGGCATCCTCTACGATAAGACCGTCCGGGAAGTGACCCTCACCGTTACCGACGATCTCTGCGGCACCATGCAGGTGGCCCAGAGCGTCACCGGCGGGGATGACCTTACCTTCGTAAACGAATACAGCAACGAGACCTCCGTTACCGCCACCAAGCAGTGGCTGGGCGATGAGGAGCACCCCACCACCCGCACCGATATTCTGGTCAGCCTCTACCGCAAGCTGCCCGGGCAGAGCGGCGAGCTGGTGGAGCAGAAGCTCATCCCCGCCGATGCCACCGGCGCAGCGCTCACCGTCGGCTGGGAGCAGCTGCCCAAGTTTGCCGATGTGGATGGCGCAGAGGTTGAGATCCAGTACTATGTGACCGAGGAAATGGCGGATGCGGATGCTCCCTACAACGGGCGCGTTACCAATGCCATGGACGGCGGCTTCCTGCTGGTAAACCGCTACGGCGCTGCCGAGGTGCCGGTGGAAGCCTTCAAGACGGTGGAGAACCATGCGCTGGCAGCGGAGCAGTTCACCTTCCGCATCACCGACGGGGCGGGCGAGACCGTTGCCGAGGCGAAGAACGCAGCGGATGGTACCGTGGCCTTCCCGGCGCTTACCTACACCGCAGCTGATCTGGCGGATGTGTCTGTGGCCGCCGACGGCAGCCGCACCAAGACCCTCAGCTATATCATCAGCGAGGTGGATGACGGCCAGCCCGGCTACACCTACGATGCAGCGGAGTACCCCTTCACCGTGACCCTGTGGATGGATGCCGAAGGCAATCTGACCGCCGAATGTGATCTGGAAGCCGATGCGGCGCAGTTCACCAACACCTACAGCGCCGCCGGTCAGTGGAGCCCCGAGGCTGCCAAGACCGTCAACGGCGATACGCCCAAGGAGCACGAGGTATTCACCTTCCTGCTGACGGATGCGGACGGCAACGAGCTGCAGCGGAAGCATAACACCGCCGGTGCGGTCGCCTTCGATGCCATCGCCTATACCGAGGCCGATGCGGGCAAGACCTTCACCTACCACATCCACGAGCTGGCGGAGGAACGCCCCGGCTACACCATGGATACCACCCTCTACACCGCGGCAGTGACCGTCAGCGACGATCACGACGGCACCCTTACCGCCGCTGCCGTGTACACCGTTCCCGGCGAGGCGGGCAGCGAGCCTGCCGTGGCGGAAGCCGTCACCTTCGATAACCGCTACGAAGCGTACGGCGATATCGGCATTTCTGCCAAGAAGCTGGTTAACGGCGCAGAACCCCTTGCCCACCACACCTACCTGTTCCTTCTGAAGGATGAGCAGGGTCAGGTGTTGCAGCGCAAGGAGAACGAGCGGGGCGCCATCACCTTCGATGATCTTACCTACACCGAGGCCGATGCGGGCAAGACCTTCGTCTACACCGTCTCCGAGGTGGAGAGCGAGGATGCGCTGGTCACTGGCGATGCCACGGTCTATACCGTTACCGTTACCGTCACCGACCTGAAGAACGGCAAGCTGGATGTGCAGAAGATCATCACCGACCATAGCGGCGCTGTGGAGGAGATCCTCTTCCGCAACACCCTTACCACGCCCCTTACCATCTCCAAGCAGGTGGAGGGTGTGGAGACCGATGAGCACTTCACTGTTACCGTTACCCTCTTCCATGCGGACGGCACCGAGGCCGAAGGCACCTACGCCTATACCGGTGCCGCGGAGGGCGATCTGGTCAGCGGCGGCACCATTGCCATTGCCGATGGCGAGACCGTTACCATCCACGGCCTGCTGCCCGGCATGACCGCTCTGGTGGAGGAGGAAGTCAACATCGCCTACACCACCGCTGTCAACGGCACGGCAGGCAACAGCTGCCAGCTGGTGCTGGCAGAGGACGGGAACACCGTGGCCTTTGTAAACACCTTCAAGCGCACCGCTGTCTCCGTCACCAAGCACTGGGACGATGCGGAGGATGCTGCCGGCAAGCGCCCGGAGAGCATCACCGTAAGCCTTGAAGCCAATGGCGAGGCGGTGGAAAGCGTTACCCTGACCCCCGATGGGGAGGGCAACTGGGCGCATACCTTCGAAAACCTGCCCTGCTACGAAGCGGGCGCAGAGATCGTCTACACCGTGGCCGAGGCGGCGGTGGAGGGCTACGCCGAGCCTGTGTACGCAGGCTCCATGGCGGAGGGCTTCACCATCACCAACCGCTATGCGGCAGGCGAAGTGACCATTCCCGGCACCAAGAAGCTCCTCAACCGCAGCTTTGCGGAGGGCGACAGCTTCACCTTCACCCTGTGCGAGGGCGAAGCGGTGCTGGAGACCATTACCCTTGAGCCCACGGAGGGCAGCAGCGCAGCGTTTGCCTTTGCGCCCATCCCCTACACCCTCAGCGATGTGGGCGAGCATGTGTATACCGTTGCCGAGACCGCAGGCGATGCGGAGGATATGCGCTATGACGGCAGCCTCTACACCGTTACCGTCACCGTGGCGGATGCAGGCAGCAACACCCTCACCGTTACCCCGGTCATCACGGTGGACGGGCAGGCAGCGGAAGCCATTGTCTTTACCAACGAACAGCTGACCCGCCTGACCCTCTCCAAGCAGGTGGAAGGCACCGAGACCGACCGCAGCTTCGTATTCACCGTCACCCTGTGGGATGCGGAGGGCAACGAGCTGGCTGGCGAGTATCCGTGGACACTGTACACCGCAGACGAAAGCGGCGCAGAGACGGCGCTGGAGAGCGGCGTGCTGAGCAGCGGCGATCCGCTGATGGTGGGGCATGACCAGTATGCGGTCATCACCGGCCTCACCCCCGGCTGCACCTATCAGGTGGAGGAAAGCGCCGCCATCGGCTATGATACCGCCGTCAACGGTCAGCCCGGCAGCACTGCCGAGGGCACGCTGGCGCTCACCGGCAACCATGTTGCCTTCGTCAACACCTTCAAGACCGTGGGCTTCAGCGTTACCAAGCGCTGGGAGGGCGGCAGCGGCCCCATCGAGCTGACCATCTATGCCAACGGCAAGAAGATGGAGCCCCAGCCGGTGATCGTCCGCACGGGGGATGTGTACTCCGTCAGCGGCCTGCCCATGTATGATGCGCTGGGTCTGCCTGTTACCTACGCCGCCAAGGAGAAGTACTTCGACGGCTTCCTGACCATCTACAGCAACGTTGCGCCCCATGCCTCCGAGACCGATATGATCTACAACGGCGGTACCATCATCAACCGCAAGGAGAAGGAGGTCTCCTTCCGGGTGCGCAAGGTCTGGAAGGGTCTGCCGGAGGGCGAGACGGCGCCCGCCATCACGCTGGTGCTGTACTGCAACGGCGAGCCCATGGATGTGCCCACGCCCAAGCCCAACCGCAAGGGCTGGTACAACTACTATGACCTGCCCGATGAGGTGAACGGCGTGCCTGCCGTCTACACGGTGCAGGAGGTGCCCGTGCCCGGTTACGCCACGGCGTATGAGGATGCAAAGGGCAACCCGACGGAGAACGGTGTCAATAACGGCACCATCTACAACACGTTGATCCCCACCGCAGGCGATGCCACGCCGCTGGCTGCCTTTGCCGTGCTGATGCTGCTGAGCGGAGCCGGTCTGGCAGTGCTGCTGCGCCGCAGAAAGCGCCTGTAAGGGCAAATGCCGCAGAGAACCATTAACAGCCGGAGGGGCTGCCGCAGCAATGCGGCAGCCCCTCCTTTGTTTTCTTCTCAGCGATCCACCACCGATCCCCGCTTTCCCACCTTTTCTCCACTTCAACCTTCCCAATCGCTACTTGGCCCTTTTTCCAACGACAAACCTCCACTTTCCGGCAACAATTTGCCATTTCGTTGTTCGTACGCTCCACCTGCACTCCACCGGCGATCCACAGTGCCCCGCACCCATCTCTCACCCAATTCTCATATTCTTATCATCTGCCTCTTTTTGTAATGGGGGGCATGCTGTGTTATTCTGTTACCGTAGCAGGGGGGAAGAAGCTCTCGCTGCTCAACCCTTGAGAGATGAAAGAGGAACGATCGTATGAAGAAGCTGGTCTGTGTTGCAATGCTCATCGCCCTGTGCCTGCTGCTGTGCAGCTGTGGCGGCATGGCTTATCATTATTCCGACAGCAGGCACTATACCGCCGGTGCCGCTGATATCGACAAGCGTGTGGAAAAGCTGGATATCGGCTGGCTGGACGGCACTGTGACCGTGGAATACCACAACGGCAGCGATATTGAGCTGTCCGAGACCGGTGCGGGGCGCAGCGAGAAGGATCAGCTGCACTGGTATCTGGAGGGCAGGACGCTGCATGTGCGCTATGCCGCCTCCGGTCAGGCGCTGGTGGGGGTCAAAAACAAGGGTCTGACGGTAAAGCTGCCCCGGGGTCTGGAGCTGGATGAGGTCAAGATCGCCGTTACCAGCGCCGAGGTGGCCGCCGACGGCGTGGATGCGGAGAAGATCCACATCCAGTCGGCTTCCGGCCGCGTGGCGCTGCGCCAGTACGGCTCCGCCGATGAGATCAAGGTGGATACCGCCTCCGGCAACGTTGCCATCGCCTGCGAGAACACGGATCGTCTCACGGTGAATTCCGCCAGCGGTCAGGTGATCGTAGATGCCATCCACGCGGATGATGTGAATGTGCATACCGCCTCCGGCGCAATGACCCTGCAGTTTGCCGATGTACCCGAGCGGGTGAACTGCGACAGCGTAAGCGGCAATGTGACCGTGCTCTGGCCGGAGAAGGAGGGCTTCACCGCTGATGTGGATACCATCAGCGGCAGCGTGGGCGGCGGTCTGCGGCTGGATAAAACGGATCGTGACGACTACCGCTACCTGAACGGCGGCTGCCGGATCGATGTGAATACGGTCAGCGGCAATGTGTATTTTGAACAGAGCAATGCTTCCGGGCAGGGCGTGTAAGTAAATGAGAACAGGAGGCATCCGGCTTTCGCCGGATACCTCCTGTTCTATGCTGATGGAGCTGGCTGCCTGAAGGGCACCCTCAGGCTGTCGCCGGTGGGCAAGTACCCTGTATCGGCTCAATCCTGCAGCCACACGCCATCGTACACAAAGGTGGCGGGGCCGGTCATATACACATGGTTATCCGTTTCGTTCCATTCCAGCTCCAGCACGCCGCCGGGCAGTGCTACCTGCGCTCTGCGCTCCGTATGCCCGCCCAGTACACAGGCCACCAGCACGGCGCAGGCACCGGTGCCGCAGGCCAGCGTCTCGCCGGTGCCCCGCTCCCATACCCGCATTTTGGCATGGGTGCGGTCGATCACCTGTACAAACTCGATATTGGCCTTGTTGGGAAAGGTGGGGTCGCACTCCAGCACCGGGCCGTCGGTGGTGACGGGGGCGGTATCCGGATCCTCCACAAAGCACACCGCATGGGGGTTGCCCATGTTGACCAGCGTAAAGGCATAGGTGTTGCCGCCTGCCGTGAGGGGATGCCCCACCACCGGGCAGCCCTCCACCGTGGAGGGGATGCACAGGCCGTCCAGCACAGGCTCGCCCATATCCACCCGCACCGCCTTGGTGCGCCCATTTTCCAGCGTCAGGTGCATCACCTTGACTGCGCCGCCGGACTCGATGGTAAACTCGGTGCGGTCGGTCAGCCCCCGGTCGTGGCAATAGGCTGCCACGCAACGGATGCCGTTGCCGCACATCTCGCTCTCGCTGCCATCGTTGTTGAACATCTGCATGCGGAAATCCGCCTTATCGCTGGGCAGGATCATGATCAGACCGTCTGCGCCGCAGCCGAAATGCTGGCGGCTCATCCGCACCGCCAGCGCTGCCGGGTCGGGGATGTGCTCCTCAAAACCGTTGATGTATACATAATCGTTGCCGATGCCTTCCATTTTGGTAAAGCGGATCATGGTATAAGCAGCCTCCTTGAGCTGGGATTCACGGCGCAGCCGCTGGGGTCGCCGGGAGTATCAGTATAGCATCGGGCGGGAGGGCGTGGCAAGGCAGGGTACGAAGGAAGAACAGGGCTTCAGCGCCGGGGGCGCAGCCTTGCCTTGCCAGTCCACTGCCGCCTGTTGCTCATCCGGCGGGGTATACGCACCCGCACAGGCTGCCCGCAGCGTCCCTCCCACCTGAGGGCGGTGAAACGTGCGGGGGTATCGCATACGATCAGGGTATAGGCTCCGGGATCCTCCGCGTTGCCGGACAGCTGATGGGGCTGCAAAAGACAATCCCCCATCACAGACAGGATGCGCCGCAGCGGCGTATGCTGCACATGAGGGCGTAGCGCCTCGATCTGTGCCAGCAGCTCCGCTTCATCCATCTCATGGCCGCACTGCTCCAGATAGGTGCGGCGCTGGCGAGCCGCCAGCATCTTCAAAAAGCCCTGAGCGTGGTCATCCGCCCGGGCGAGCAGCTTTTCCGGTATGATCCTGTACTTCTCTGCAAAGCCGTTGAGCACGTCCTCGCCCTTCTCCTGTGCCACGCAGAGCAGCAGCGCCGTCAGCGCCAGCAGCGTGGAGGGATTATCCCGCATACCGGCAAGAAACGGCTTGAGCCACTCCCGGCAGGCGGCATCCGCAGGCAGGGCGCTGTGGCAATAGGCTTCGGTGCGGAATGTCGCATGCGGCGTATAATCCAGCAGGCGACCCAGATGCACCTGTGCGCCCACCCGGCAGACCACATCCTCCCGGTTGCGCACATGCCACAGGGGATAGCTCCACGGGCGGGCGACCCGCTCCAGTGCAGCCACCGTGGGCGAAGCAAAGCTGATGCCGCACAGATGCATGGGCAGCACGCCGCTGCGGTGCATCAGCCGGTGGGTAAAGAGCTGCATCACTGCGCCGCCCTGACTGTGTCCTGCCATCCAGAGCCGGAAGCGGCTGTCCGGGCTGCGCATCTCCCGCAGCACATCCCCAAGGGTGAGCCGCTCCAGCCCCAGCGCAAGGGCAGTTTCCGGGAATACGATCTCCTCCGCCGCTGCCTCAAACCGGTGGCAGAGCTGCGAAAAGCCTTGGTGAAAACCATCCTCCTGCCCCATGCGCAGGTTGGAGAACCAGTCGTAAAACCGCTTGCCCGTTCCCATAAAACCGATGGCCAGCAGCTGCTGTCCCCGGGGCAGGGGATGCATCATGCAGACCGCTTTGATCGTATCGCTCCTATCCCGCTGGCGCAGCGCTGCCAGCACCTGCACCACCGGATTCTTCGCCGCCAGCGCCGTGCGGGCCCTCTGCATCCGCTCCAGATTGGCAAGGCGCAGAAAATCGCCGTCGGCAGCGGTGGAGATGCGTGCCCCGCCGCTTTCCAGCACATCATCGATCTGGAAGGAAAAATCCCGCCAGCCGGCTTCCAGCCACGGCACGATATCCAGCGTATAGGTCATGTGCGCCAGCGAAAGGGAGCGGCGCAGCAGCTGGGCATCCACCGCCGGGGCGGGGCTGTGGCAGCCATGGTTGCGGCGGGGCAGCAGCAGCGCCCTTGGCGGCGCATAGCCCGCTGCGGCGATCTCTGCGGGCACAGAGCCGTTCTGCCCGCCCTCCTGTGCAGGCGGGGTATCGGCAGCGGTCTCTTGCGGCTGTGGTTTTTCCTGTGCCGGTGACTCCTCCCGCCGCAGCCACGGGAACAAACGCAGCCATTTTGGCATGGCGGGCACCTCCTGTCTGTCTTGTGAGAGTAACAGTATAGCACATTTTCTCCCCGTGCGCACAGCGGGCGGGCGTATTGCCGTGCCAAGTTTTTACAATTGCTGCGCAGGGTTCAGGCAGGCAGGGGCGTTGTATGGGGAAAGGGGGGCGTATGCCCGATAAAGGAGGAAGAGCGTATGAAGAGGTTTTTCTGCTGGCTGTGCGTGCTGGTGTGCATGCTCCCGGCTGCGGCAGGGGCGCAGGGGCAGCTGCTGGAAGGGCTGGAGCTGCTGGACTGTGTGCAGGATGCTGCTGGCTATACCTATCTGACGGGTCGTCCGTGGGGGCCTGGGCAGCACGGTGGCAGGCTCATCTGTCTGGATCCGCAGGGGGCGCTTGCATGGCAGACGGAGCCGGAGGAGATCCTGTACAGCATAGCTCCGCTGGCAGATGGGCAGCTGCTGGCGCTGCGCCGCAACGAGGGCGGTTCGGAGCTGTGGCTGCTGCGGCAGGGGCGGGTGGTCTCCACCCATACCCTTGATGTGCAATGCCTGCGGCTGCACCCGGCTGCGGGCGGCGTTCTGCTGGAATGTGCCGCCCAGCAGACGCTGTTGGTGCTGCTGGATGAAAACGGGAAATACCAATGGCAATGCGCACTGCCGGAAACCCTCACGCTGACCGGGGTGGCTGTGATGCCGGATGGGCTGTACTGCGCCGGTTATCTGTACCGGCAAAGCAGCGCATGGGCGGAGGCGGTTCTCTGGCGCATCTCCCCGGACGGGCAGCGCTGCGAGACCGTGGACAGGATTACCAACGCCCGCTTTACCGCCCTTGCCCCCTGCGGCGCAGGCGTTCTGGCTGCCATGGATACGGAGCCGGAGGCAGGCCCCGCCGCCTGCAGGCTTATGCTGTACAGCCCGGAGGGGCAGGTATGGCGCAGCGAATACAGTGAGGAGAGCCTGTATGCCTTACTGCCTGCCCGGGAGGGCTTTCTGGCGGCTGCCCGCCGCAGCAGGCAGCAGGGGCAGCTGGGGCTGCTCACCTGTGCGCCGGATGGCGCTCTGCTGGGGCAGGAGACCTGCCCGGCGGAAGGGCTGGGCATCGTCACCGCCTGTCATTTGCTCCCCACCGCCAATGGGCCGCTGGCGGTGGTCTGCGGCAGGGACCCGGTGCACATCACCCTGTACCACACCCTGCTGCTGCCCCTGCCCCGCTGATCCCCCGCCCGCTGCATTGTCCCCGGGGGCGATCCGTGGTATAATCATGGGCAGCGGCACAGCCGCCTTAACCCGAAAGGAGCATGACGGACGATGAACAAACCCGTATTGATCATCATGGCAGCCGGTATGGGCAGCCGCTACGGCGGTCTGAAGCAGATGGATCCCGTGGGCGCATACGGCGAATTGATCCTTGACTACTCTCTTTTCGATGCCCGCCGCGCAGGCTTTGAGCGTGCGGTGATCGTAATCAAGAAAGAAAACGAACAGGCCTTCCGGGAGGTGCTGGGCAACCGGGTGTGCAAGCACATGCACATCGAGTACGCCTATCAGGATCTGCTGGATGTGCCGGAGGGCTACCGCATCCCGGATGGGCGCACCAAGCCGTGGGGCACGGGTCACGCCATCTATGCCGCCCGCAAGCTGGTGGATGCACCCTTCTGCGCCATCAACGCCGATGATTTTTACGGCTACAACGCCTTCAAGCTCTGCTACGACCATCTGTGCAGCCTGAAGGATGACGGCGATGTGACCATGGTGGGCTATCTGCTCAAGAACACCCTGAGCGAGAGCGGCTCCGTGGCCCGCGGCGTATGCACCCTTGACAAAAACAACAGCCTGCTGGATCTGACCGAGCGCACCCACATCATCCCGTCTGTGGATGGCCCGCTGATGACCGAGGACGGCACCACCTACACCCGTCTTGACGAGAACACGGTGGTCTCCATGAACATGTGGGGCTTCCCCGCCGCCATGATGCGCGCCATCGAGGAGGGCTTTCCCCGTTTTCTGGCGGAGAAGGTGCCCGCCAACCCGGAGAAGGCCGAGTATTACCTGCCCATGGTGGTGGACAGCCAGCTGCGGGCGGGCAAGGCACGGGTCACTGTGCTGACCACCCCTGACAAGTGGTATGGCGTTACCTATTCTGCCGACAAGCAGCAGGTGGTGGATGCGCTGCGCCGCATGAGCAGCGAGGGCGAATATCCTGCGCCCCTGTGGGGCTGATCCCTGCGCCCTGTGCAGGGCGGGCGTTGCCTCTCCCCAGCGGAGAAGCCGCCGCCCTGCGGTGCGCCGTGCGCCCCGGCGGCTCTGCCGGGGCACGCAAAACCATATTGGAGGAATCCCTCAGTGAACAAATGGAGAATAAGCATCGGCACCATCGTTCTGCTGGTGCTGCTGGCAGTGGGGCTGGCGGGGGTATGCATCCAGCTGCCCGGTCTGCTGCGGGAGAAGAACACCCTGCGGGTGGAGGCAGCCGCCACGCCCACCCCCACTGCTGATATAAGCAGCATGATGGCGATCACCCTGCCGCCGGGGGTCACGCCCCAGCCCACCGTGATGCTGCTGAAGCCCGGCGTGGCAGGCGATGAAGTGACCCGCCTGCAGCAGCGGCTCAGCGAGCTGGGCTACTACACCGGCGAGGTGGACGGCGCATACGGCCCCGGCACCCAGACGGCAGTGGTGCTGTTCCAGCAGCAGCACGGGCTGCAGGATGACGGCATTGCCGGAGAGCAGACCCGTCAGCTGCTGTATTCCCAGAGTGCCCAGCGCTTTGTGCCCACCCCCGCACCCACCCAGACGCCCTCCTCCCTGAGCAAGGGAGCCGAAGGGGGCAGCGTGAAGGAGATGCAGGAGCGGCTCAAGGAGCTGGGTTTTTATGATGGCGAATGCGACGGCGACTTCGGCCCCGGCACGCAAGATGCGGTGCGCCTGTTCCAGAGCCAGCACGGCCTTACGGTGGATGGTGCAGCGGGCGAAAAGACCCTTGGCCTGCTCTACAGCGCCGATGCCAAACAGGTGACAGTCACCCCCACGCCGGATCCTGCCGCCCCGCCGCTGCTGGTGAACCGCACCCATGCGCTGGCGGAGGATTATCATCCCGGCGATCTGGTTTTGCTCCGCAACGCTCTGCCGGAGGCAGTGGTCTACGTCAAGGGCAGCGAGATCGAGGGCGACCGCACCGCCGTAGCTGCGTTGGAGCGCATGTTCCGCGCCGCCATCGAGGATGGCGTGAAGGACTGGCAGATCAGCGCCGGGTACAGAAGCATCGCCTACCAGAAAAAGCTTTTTGACAACAAGGTGGCCGAGTACCGGCAGGAGGGCATGAGCGGCGACCGCGCCCGCTCCGCAGCCCGCAAGACCGTTGCGGATCCCGGCACCAGCGAGCACCACACCGGGCTGGCTTTCGATATCACCACCCCCGGCAAGAGCTTCATCGGCACGCCGCAGCAGAAATGGCTCCATGAGCACTGCTGGGAGTACGGCTTCATCATCCGCTATCAGGAGGGCAAGGAGGACTTGACCGGCTTTGTGGCGGAGTGCTGGCACGTGCGCTATGTAGGCACGGCGCACAGCATCCCCATGCGGGATCAGGGGCTGTGTCTGGAGGAGTATCTGGGGGAAGTGGAGTAGAGGCCGGGGGGGATGACCCGCACAGCCTCCCCTGTGTAAGGGG
>JAZQHO010000123.1:0-10583 GCA_045540635.1 Candidatus Limiplasma sp. | reverse complement strand
GAAAAAAAGCTGCGCCGGGAATGGGATCCGGAGCTGGGCGCGTGTATGCTGGGAGATATCATCATCTCTTACCCTCATGCAGTGGCGCAGGCAGAGGAATACGGGCACAGCGTGCGCAGAGAAATGTGCTATTTGCTGGCTCATGCCCTGTTCCACCTGATGGGGTACGATCACATGGAAGAATACGAAAAGAAGGAGATGCGAAAGATGGAGGAAAAGGCTCTGGGAATGGCCGGCGTTACCCGTGATGACGGCGCCCTTGCCCCGTCCGATGAGGATCTTTGCCGTCTGGCCCGTCTGGCAATGCAGAAGAGCTATTCGCCCTACAGCAAATATGCAGTGGGCGCAGCCCTGCTCAGCGCCGATGGGCGTGTCTATACCGGCTGCAATATCGAGAACGCCAGCTACGGTCTTACCAACTGCGCAGAGCGTACGGCGGTGTTCAAGGCTGTCAGCGAGGGCGTTACGGAGTTTACCACCATTGCCATCGCCTCCAACGGGGCGCTGCCCTATCCCTGCGGTGCCTGCCGTCAGGTGCTCAACGAGTTTGCGCCGGGCATCCGGTTGCTGGTGATCGGCGGCGGGGGAGAGGTGGAGGAGACCACCCTGCCCCAGCTGCTGCCCCATGGCTTCGGCCCCAAGGATCTGCCGTAATACGAAGGAGGAGAGAAAATGTCCGTGTTTCATTCCGGCTTTGTTGCCATCGTGGGCAGACCCAATGTAGGCAAAAGCACTCTGATGAACGCCATGGTGGGCGAGAAGGTCGCCATTGTATCCAACCGCCCCCAGGCCAACCGCAACCGCACCATGGGCGAGAAAACGGAAAAAGAAAACCAGCTGGTGTTTCTCGATACCCCCGGCCTGCACACCCCCCGCACCCGTCTGGGCGAGTATATGATGCAGACCGCCAAGGAAGCTTTGCAGGGCATCGATGCCCTTGTGGTGATGGTGGATGCCACCGCTGTGGGTAAGCATGATGAGAGCATCGTTGCCGATATGAGCCAGTACAAGGTAAAGAAGGCGCTGGTGCTCAACAAGATCGATCTGCTCAAGAAAGAAGCCCTGCTGGCACTGATGGAGAAATTCGCACAGGCCGGCTATGATGATATCGTACCCGTCAGCGCTGCCAAGGGCGATGGGGTGGAGCACCTGAAGGAATTGCTGATCGGCTACATGCCCGAAGGCCCGCAGTACTTCCCCGAGGATACCATCACCGACCAGCCGGAGCGCCTCATCTGCGGCGAGCTGATCCGCGAAAAGGCACTGCTGCACCTGCGGGACGAGGTGCCCCACGGCATCGGCGTGGAGATGATGGCCATCAACAAGCAGAGCGATAACCTGACGGAGATCCATGCCACCATTTACTGTGAACGGCAGGCACACAAGGGCATCATCATCGGCCGGCAGGGTGCTATGCTGCGCCGCATCGGTCAGGAGGCCCGCGCTGATATTGAGACTCTGCTGGGCACCCATGTGCATCTGCAGCTGTGGGTGAAGGTGCGTGAAAACTGGCGCAACCGCATGGACGATCTGCGCACCCTCGGCTACGAAAGCAACGACTGATCCCTTCACAACATTTTTTCGCCCCCTCACGGGGGCTTTTTGCTTTTCCGGCTGCGGTTGAGAAATTTACAGGTAAACTCCATGGAATCACCCTGCGATACTTTCCCATTCTGCCAAACTATGTTATAATAAACTGATTTGATATGTCCACTTGGAGGAGGGATCGGATGATGGAACTGCGGGAACCCATGGTGTTGGCTTCTGCATCGCCCAGAAGGCAGGAGCTGCTTGGTTTTTATGGTATTCCCTTCGAAGTGATCCCCTCCGGAGCCGACGAGGATGCTGCGGGCGATGGCCGGGAGCAGGTGCGGGAGCTGGCAAGGCGCAAATGCAGGGATGTTGCAGCCCGCTGCCCCGGTCGTCTGGTGCTGGCAGCCGATACCCTTGTCTGTGTGGATGAGCAGGTATTGGGGAAACCTCACGATGAGGAGGACGCTCTGCGCATGCTCCGGCTGCTGTCCGGGCGGAGTCATCAGGTGCATACAGGTGTGTGCATCATCTGCCCCGACGGAACGCTGACAGACAGTGTAGCCACCACGCAGGTCACTTTTCTGCCCGTGGCAGACGAGCTCCTGCGCCGCTATATCGCCACCGGCGAACCGATGGACAAAGCCGGTGCCTACGCCATTCAGGGGCGTGCAGGCGCATTTATCAGCAGCATCGAAGGTAGCCCCACCAATGTGATCGGGCTGCCGCTGGAGGTGCTCACGGAGCTTTTCTGCAAGCTGGGTCTGCCTTTGTTTACGGAATGTTGAGTACGA
Source organism: Candidatus Limiplasma sp. (assembly GCA_045540635.1). Taxonomy (GTDB): domain Bacteria; phylum Bacillota; class Clostridia; order Christensenellales; family Aristaeellaceae; genus Limiplasma. The sequence continues at coordinate 8,259 of JAZQHO010000123.1, read as the reverse complement.
AGAAATGGATGTGGATACATGGGAATCATCGCACGCGATCTGGGTATCGATCTGGGCACGAGCAATACACAGGTATACGAGAAGAAAAAGGGTATTGTTGTCAGCGAGCCCACCATCATGGCGCTGGATGCCAATAACACCCGCAAGGTAAAAGCCGTGGGCATCGATGCAAAGACCATGCTGGGCCGCACCACAGAGGGCATCATGGCTGTGCGCCCCATGAACGAGGGCGTTATTACCGAGTTTGATATGACCAAGCTGCTGCTGGAGTTCTTTATCCACCGCGCCATCGGCTCCAGCTATCTGATCCGCCCCCGTATCTTTGTCAGTTACCCCTGCTCCATCTCCGCCATCGAGCGCCGCGCTCTGTGGGAAGTGACCATGGCTGCCGGTGCCCGGCAGGTGCTGCTGGCCGAAAAGCCCTTCGTCTCCGCACTGGGCTGCGGTCTGCCCGTGTACGAGCCCACCGGCTGCATGGTGGTGGATATCGGCGGCGGAACCACCGATGTGGCAGTCATCTCGCTGGGTGGTATCGTCATCAGCCGTTCCATCCGTGTGGGCGGCGTTAAGATGGATGAGGCCATTATCAATTTCATCAAGCACGAGTTCAACATCCAGATCGGCGACCGTACCGCAGAGGAGGTAAAGCTGGATCTGGGCGCAGCGCTGCCGCTGCGCAATGTGCGCCGTGCGCGGATCCGCGGCAGGGATACCGCCACCACCCTGCCCCAGACCACGGAGATCACCTCCGAACAGATCTACGAAGCCATCCGGGAACCTTGTCTGGCAATTCTGGATGCCATCAAGTATGTTCTGGAGCACACGCCCCCGGAGCTGGCAGCCGATGTAATGCACAACGGCATCTATCTCACCGGCGGCGGCTCCCTGCTCTACGGTCTGGATCAGATGATCGCTACCGAGCTGGATATTCCCGTGCTGCTGGCAAAGGATCCCATTCACTGCGCAGCCGACGGTCTTGGCAATGTGATCAAGAACTACGACCTGCTGGAGAATCTGGGCCGCACCAGCTTCCTCAAAACCATCTAAACCGGAGGATACAGCATGAAGCTGAAGGTACCAAAAACAGAACGCCGTAAAAGCAAAGCCAGCAAACCGCTCCGAATCATCAGAACGGTGATTGTGATCCTCATTGTGCTGCTGGTGGTGGGGCTGGCGGGCCTGCATCTGGCCAGCGAGATTTTCGGCAACGAGGCCCTCGGCTTTGGCGACCGGCTGGTAACAAAAGTTGTTACACCTGCACAGGAAGGCTTTTCCACCGTTGTGGACTGGATCGCGGACAGGCTCTATCAGCTGAAGCTTTACTCCCGTCTGGAACTGGAATACAACAACCTGCGCCAGGAAAACGAGCAGCTTGTCTACCGCGCCATGCTGGCCGACGAGTTGCAGTACAAGCTTTCTGTATACGAAAACCTGTACGATGAGATCGCTGCCAACGAGAGCATGAATCCCCTTGTGGCCACAGTCATCGGCCGCGAAGCCGGCAACTATTTCTCTGTCTTTACCATCAACAAGGGCAGCAACGACGGTGTGAAGGAATTCATGGCTGTTACCATGGATGGCGCACTGGTGGGCTACACCTACGATGTAACCGCCACCAAAAGCCTTGTCCGTACCATCATCGACAGTGAAGCCAGCATTGCAGGCCTCATTTCCTCCACCCGCGATCAGGGCACTGTGCGCGGCACGCTGGGCATCGATGGCCGGGCTATGTGCCGTATGTACTACCTGCCGGAGGATCACCTGCCCCGCCCGGGCGATGTGGTGGTCACATCCGGTGTTGGTATGTCCTTCCCCAAGGGCATACCCATCGGCACTGTTAAAGAAAGCACCCGCGGTATGGAGGCCAACAAGCAGTACATCGTTGTGGAGCCGCAGGCGGACTTCCAGCACGTGGAGTACGTGATCGTGCTTCGCTACCAGCCCACCGCAGGCGATATCGACAGTCAGGATCTGGATAATATGGATCTTGCGCTGGTGCCGCTGGAGACGGCAGCCCCCGTACCCACCATCCAGATCGGTAGCGATTTCTACCAGCTTGCTCCCACGCCCGAACCTACCGAGACACCGGCACCCACCGAGACGCCTGTACCCGGCGAGAGCGTTTCGCCCGAGATCACCCTTACGCCCGCACCCACAGACAGCGGCGAGCCCGGTGTGGAGTACCAGGTGCCGGGCGGCCTTGACGATAACACCTACGGGTTCACTCTTGCGCCCACTGCCACGCCCATCCCCCCCCCCCCCCCCCCCGGCCCCACCGAATCTCTTGCGCCCGGCGGAACGCCTGCGCCGGCGGGCCTTCTCGTGCCCCCGCCCACGGACAGCGGCAGCGAGCCCAGCATTGAATACAACGCCCCCGGCGGCACGCTGCAGCCCGCCTACGGCTTCACGCTGGCTCCCACCGCCACGCCTACGCCCACTCCGCCCCCGCTGGATATGACTGTGGAGGAGGAGTGAGCGTGCTTGGCAGAGTTCTGAAAATGGCGGTGCTCACCCTGCTGGCTTATCTGCTGCAGGCCACCACCGCCCAGTACATCTCCATCAACGATGTGGCCCCCAACATTGCGCTGGCGCTCATTGCTGTGGTCAGCGTTGGTTGCGGTGCCAAGTATACGCTGCTGATGTCGCTGGCGGTGGGCTACCTGATGGAGATCATGCTTTCCGGCATGCAGTTTTTCAATCTGGTGCTGTACCCGGTTTGCTCCATGCTGGGGGCGCTCGTGTTCGCCGATAAGAGCGAGCGCAAGCTGGAGGAGCTCCGCGCCAGGGGCAAGAGCACCCGTCAGCTGAACCCCCATGTGCGTACACCTCTGTGTGCCCTGATCTCCGTTTTTGTTTTCGAGCTGGTACACCTGTTCTACATCTATCTTGCCGGCGTAGTGCTGGATTCCGGGCATTTTAACCGTGCCCTGATCGATATCTGGTATACATCACTGCTGGCAGCGGTGCTTCAGTTCCCCGTGCGTGCATGGCTGGGCATTTACCGCCAGAACCGCCTCAATCGGGAAAAGGACGAACCACTGCGCTGAGCAGCTTACCTGTTTTTGATCGATCTTTTGTACCGCAGGCCTGTGGTGGCTCAAAGCTCCCGCAGGCCGGGGGGCGTTCCTCCTGCCTGAAGGCAGCGGTGCCAACCTCTGTTTCATGAGCCTCCCTTTCGGGAAGAAAGGAGATCGTTTTGGCCAGAAGGATAAAAGTCAAAAAACAGTCGAAAATCGGCTATTCCTATAACATCAAGTACCGCTGCATGTGGATGCTGATCGCTATCGCCGGTGTTACCATTTATTTGTTCTCCGGCCTGATCAATCTGCAGCTGCTCTCCAGCGACCAATACACCCAGACCGCAGCCAAGCGGCGCACCACCACCATCACCCTGCGCGGCAGCCGCGGTATGATCACCGATGCGGATGCGGTCATTCTTGCCATGGATGAGCCCATCTACAACGTTACCTTCTACCGCGATGCCAGCCAGAACAGCCAGCGGGAGTATGCATCCTTTACCCAGTCCATTGTGGATACCATCGGCATCATCGAGATGGGCGGCAACGAGCTGGCGGTGGATTTTGTCATTCAGCGCAACGAGACCACCGGGGAGTGGCAGTTCAATTTCGGCAGCGGTGTCAGCGAGGCTGTGCTGCAGACCCGCGAAAACCAGTGGCGCAGCAACAACTACTTTACCGTTACCAGCGTGCCCACGGCAAGCGATGCCATGGTAAAGCTCAAAAGCCGCTACAAGATCGCCAACTCTCAGGAAGAGCTGGAGGCTAACCGCAAGGCTGCAGAGGAAGCCGGCCGCACCTATGTGGAAGATGTGATTCTCGATGAAGAGACCATGCTCAAGGTGCTGGCGGTTTATTCTGAAATGCAGATGAACCTGTTCAACTCCCAGCCCATCGTGATCGCTGAGGATGTACCATACGAAACAGTCATCCGTATCGAGACCCGATCCATGCAGCTGCCGGGTATGGAGGTAGCCATCGGTACCAAGCGGGTGTACCCCCGCAGCACCCTTGCCGCACAGGTGATCGGCTATATGGGCGCTATTCCCTCCACTGCCAAGTGGCGGGAGTTGGAGCCCAAGGGCTACAAGTATTCCGATACCATCGGTGTGGATGGCATCGAAGCCTCTATGGAGGACTGGCTTACCCAGAACAGCGACCTCCGGCAGGGCTACCGGGAGGTAGAGAGAGACCGTGTGGGCAAGATCACCCGCGAGCTCAGCTATACCGAGCCTGAGGACGGCAATAACGTAAAACTGACCATCCGTGCCAGCTACCAGCAGCAGGCGGAGCGCGCTCTTGCCGAGAATGTGGCCACCACCCGCACCGAGCAGGAAAAGAAGTTGATGAACACCAACTGGCTCAACTCCAACAAGGTGGATATCGAAAACCGTAACTGGGAGAAGTATCCGCTATCCCTTGCGGAGCGCGCCGCCATGATGGTCATCGATATGGAAGGCCGTGTCTTGGCCATGGCCAACTATCCCACCTTTGACCTGAACGCTCTTGTGGAGGGCGGTGCAGCCAGCGCCGAGATCCTGATGGACAGCCGCAATGTGTTGATGAACTATAACATCCACGCCCGCGGTACGCCCGGCTCCATTTTCAAGATGGTCTCCTCGCTGGGCGCAATGATCGAGGGCGAGCTGCTGCCCAACGAGACCATCGACGATGGCGGCTACTTCCTCCGCTACACCAAGGACCTTTCCACCGCCCCCAAGTGCTGGATCTCCGAATCCCAGCGCTATAAGCACCAGCATCAGACCATCGTGCAGGGGCTTTCCAACAGCTGCAACTTTTTCTTCTACACGCTGGGGCATCGGCTGGGCGAGACCCGTATGTACCAGTATGCCGCCGAGTTTGGCCTCACCAGCAAGACCGGTCTGGATCTGCCCGGCGAGGAGCGCAGCGTTGTCGGCAACCAGACCAGCCTGTACGACCCCGATAAGGCCATGGACGAGTCCTCGCAGGATACGGCTGTGCCGATCATCGTTTTCAACTCCATCAAGAAGCATCTGCGCAATCAGGGTGCCAGCCGCAACATCACCTACGATGATGAACGCCTCAACCGCTGCGTAAAGCGGCTGATGGATATGGCTGTCAACACCGCTCAGGACGACTGGGTTGTTACCATGCGTCCCATCCTGATGGAAGAATTGAATATGAGTCGCGAAATGGTCTACACCCAGGCCGTTATCGGCGATACCTACAACTACCTCAACGACATCAAGTGGGGCGGCGGCCAGACCATACAGGTAGCCATCGGCCAGTCCATCACGGTGCTCACGCCTGCTGCCGTAAGCCGTTATGTAGCGGCGCTGGGCAACGGTGGCAAGGTTTATAACCTGATGATCGTTGATTCCATCACTTCTCCCGAGGGTGATATCATCAGCCAGCGCACGCCGGTGCTGATGCACGACTTTGGTGAGGGCAGCGATGAGGAGCAGGCCAAGGTGGACGAATACCTCTCCTACATTCTGGCAGGTATGGAGGGCGTCGTTGACGAGAGCGGTACTGCAGCCCAGTACTTCCGCAGCTGGCCCTACCGGGATATGGTCTGCGCGAAAACAGGTACCGCCGAGGTTACTACCATCGACCTTGAGAACAACGCATGGTTCGTTATGCTGGCCCCCAAGGAAAAACCGGAGATTGCCGTGGTCGTGTTCATCCCCAGCGGCTTTTCCGGCGGTTATGCCAGCATGGCAGCACGTGAATTTGTGGGCTGGTATATGGATCAAAAGACCCTCCGAACCACCGATAATATTTTCCCCGCCGGCAACATGCTGGCTCCGTAAAGCAGAAGGGAGCATTACCAATGAGTCAATCATGGCTGATCCTCTCCGGTAAGGGCGGCGTAGGCAAAACCATGCTTACCGCCTCGCTGGGTATGGCGCTGGCCCGCAAGGGCCTCCAGTGCTGCTGTGTGGATGCCGACATCGGCCTTCGTGATCTGGATCTGCTTCTGGGCATGGAGAACAGCGTGGTTTTTGATATGCTGGATGTGGCACGCAGAGACTGTAAACTGAAATATGCCCTGCTCCGGCACCACCAGCTTGAGGAGTTGAGCCTGCTGCCCGCCTCCCAGAGCGGTAGCAGCAAGGATATGGATGCCGAGACCTTTGCAAAGATCGTCAACAAGCTGAAAAAGCGGGCGGGCTATGTGCTTACCGATGCACCTGCCGGTGTGGAGCGTGGTGTGAGAAATCTTCTGCCCGCCAGCGATTACAGCATTCTCGTTACCACACCAGATGATGTTTCCATCCGTGATGCGGAGCGGGTGCTGGCGCTTCTGGAAGAAAAACACAGACCCAGACCCATGCTGGTGGTGAATCGGGTGCAGCCGCAGCTGGTTCGCAGCGGCGATATGTACAGCCCCCAAACCGTTGCCAACACGCTGGATGTCCCCCTCCTTGGTTATGTGCCGGAGGATACGGCTGTGCTGGCAGCACTGAACCGGCACGAAAGCTTTATGCAAAGGGACTGCCCGGCTGCACAGGCAGTCGAAAGGATCAGCCGGCGTTTTCTGGGTGAGTATGTACCGCTGCCCGAGCTTACGGTCAAGCGCAGATGGTTCTTTAGAAAGTAAAAGGAGGAACCGCAGATTCATGAGGATTGGTGAATCCAGACGCTCCCGTGCCCATACCGACTGGATACTGATCATACTGGTGTTCACTCTGGCAGCGTTTGGCGTGCTGGCAGTATCCGTTGCTACATTCTCCACCTCCTCCGAGCTGGAGGATAATGTGCTCAACTACATCGTTACCTCCTACTACGGGCAGCGGCAGGGCATCTTTTTCTTTGTATCCATGATCGTGATCGGTGTTATGCTGGCTCTGCCCTATGAGATCATCCGCCGCTACTGCATGCTTATTTATGTGGGTGCCTGCTTTCTTCTGGGCGTAGCTCTTGCCGGTAAGGCGGCAGGTGTTAAGGCATGGATCGATATCATCTGGGGTTACACGCTGCAGCCCTCCGAGTTTGTAAAGCTGGCCTGCATTGTGGTTACTGCCAAATATCTGGAGGGTACCAACAATCCTATGGGTACCGTGAAGGAGTTTGTGCGTATCGCTTGCCTGATGGGCATTCCCTGGGGGCTCACGCTGGCGCAGGGCGAGATGGGCTCGGTCATTGTTATGGTGTTTGTCTTTGCCATTATGATGTACTTTGGCGGCATCAGCTACCGGATTATCGGCGGCGTTTTGGTGGTGGGCGTGCTGGCGGTGGCGCTGGTCATGGGTTACGCTCTTTCCAGCGGCTCAGACAGCTACCGCCTGATGCGCATCCTCAGTTTTCTCGACCCCTCTGTGGACGAGGCTGCCAGCTATCAGGTAACCCAGAGCAAGATCGCCATCGGCTCTGGCGGGTTCAGCGGTATCGGTACGTTTGTGCCGGGCAGCTTCAGCCAGCTGGATTATGTGCCTGAGGACTGGACGGACTTTATCTTTTCCACCATCGGTGAGGCCTTTGGTTTTCTGGGGTGCTCCGCTGTATTGCTGCTCTATATAGCGATCATTCTGCGTATGCTGTATCTGGCTATGTATACCCACAACCGCTTTGGTCAGCAGTGCATTATTGGCGTTATGGCCATGATGTTTTTCCACGTACTGGAGAACATCGGTATGACCACAGGCCTCACGCCTGTTACGGGTATACCGCTGCCGTTTCTCAGCTATGGCGGCAGCAACCTGATCACCAATATGATCGGTATCGGTCTGGTGCTCAATGTTGTGCGCAACCGCAGCATCACCCATGCATCGCAGTACCAGCCGCAGATCAGCCCTTTGGCGCAGAAATACGGCAACTCCGAGAAGAAAAAGTGGTTTAAGTTTCTGGATAGGCAATCGCAGCAACAGAAGCAAGAGTGATACCGAAAGGAGGCTTGCGAAAGATGAGAATGATCAAGACAGTCCTGAAGCTGCTGGCGGTGGTGCTGCTTCTTGCAGTTTTGGCGATTGGCGCACTGGCGGTATGGCTGACGGTTACAGAGTACCTGCCTGCAGGGACGGAGCCTCTGAAAGTAACGCAGGCAGCACTGCAAGCGGAGCCGGCTGTAGGCGATTCCCTTACGGTGGTCAGCTTCAATACCGGCTATGCCGGGTTGGATCGTGAACAGGACTTTTTTATGGATGGCGGCAAGACCGTCCGTCCGGACAGCGAAAAGAAAGTGCGCGAAAACATGGCAGGCATGCTGAGCGCTCTGGATTCGCTGGATGCTCAGATCGTGCTGCTGCAGGAAGTGGAC
>JAZQHO010000122.1:0-9957 GCA_045540635.1 Candidatus Limiplasma sp. | reverse complement strand
TTGTTGCCGACAGCGGCCAGAGCGGACTGGATGTACTCACCGATGGCCTTGTGAGCCTCGTTGGTGTTGTACAGGTAGGTCAGGGAGGGGAAGTTGGTGAACATGCCGTTCTCGTCAACGGTGTAGTACTTCTCCAGCACGGCCAGAGCAGCATCCCAGTTGGCATCGATGGCATCCACGGAGGTGTTGTAGTAGCCCAGGTATTCCTCGGACACGCCGCAGTTCTTGTAGAACTCGCTGCCGTCGGCATCGGTCAGACCCATGGCGACGAAGCTGGAGGCGGGAACCTGACCGGCCTGGCCGATCTCATCGCAGATGTAGTTACGGTCCAGCAGCAGGCCCAGAGCGTTGCGGATCTCCTGACGGGCAACTTCAGCTTCCACACCGGTCAGCTCGCAGCCTTCGGGCAGGATCTCTTCGTTCACGTTCCAGCATACATAGTAGGTACCGATCTGGCCGGCGATCACGAACTCTTCGGGATACTCGACCTTCAGGTTGGCGATTTCAGCGGTGGGCACATCGTCGATGAGCAGCCAGTCGCCGTTTTCGAAGTTGGCCAGCATGTTGTTGGCATCGTCGCTCAGGTAGCACTCGATCTTGTCCATGGTGACGGTGTCAGCAGCAAAGTAGTTGGGGTTCTTGGCAAGGGTGATCACGCTGTTGTGAGCCCAGTCAGCCATGGTGTAGGGGCCGTTGCACACATAGGTGGCAGCCTCGGTGGCCCAAGCTTCGCTGGCAACCACGTCCTCGCGTACGGGGAAGTAGGTGGGGAAGGCCAGCAGCTCGTTCCAGTAAGCCACGGAGTTGTTCAGGGTAACAACGATGGTCTTCTCGTCGGTGGCTTCCACAGCCAGCTCGTCGGGATAGCCCTTCACAACCTCGAACATGTAGCCGTAGTCGGCACCCAGAGCGGTAGAAGCAGCGCGCTTCCAGGCGAACACGAAGTCGTTGGCGGTCAGAGCCTTGCCGTCGGACCAGGTGAGGCCGTCCTTCAGGGTGTAGGTGTAGGTGATGGTGCCGTCGTCGTTGGCAACGCCCTCAGTCAGTTCCTGAGCGCACTCGGCAACGATGACCAGCTTGCCGTTCTCATCGGTGCTCCAGGTAGCGAGACCGGAGAACAGGTGAGCCAGCATGGTGGCGCCGTCAACAGCGGAGTTGAGGGCGGGATCCAGGGTGTCCGGCTCGGAAGAGAGGCAGACAGCGATGGAGCTGCCTTCTTCGGCAGAGGCGAATACCATGCAGGACATGGCCATGACCAGAGCCAGCACGAGAGCCAAAAGCTTTTTCATAGTTGGTTCCTCCTGATTTTATTTTTCAAGGTGCGTAGCCGCACCGTTGAATCGGGGGGGCACGATCAGCCGATCTCCTTCAGGCGGTGGCAGGCCACAAAGTGACCGGGCTGCACCTCTTCGAAGGGCGGCATGGACTGGGCACACTGTTCGGTGGCGTACCGGCAGCGGGTGCGGAAGGGGCAGCCGGAGGGCGCATTCAGCGGGCTGGGGATGTCGCCTGTAAGGGCGATGCGCTTGTTGGCGCGGGCTGCCTTGGGATCGGGCAGGGGCACGGCGCTGAGCAGCGACTGGCTGTAGGGGTGCAGGGGGTGGTTGTAGATCTCGTCTGCATCCGCCAGCTCCACCATCTTGCCAAGGTACATAACGGCGATGCGGTCGGAGATATGGCGCACCACCAAGAGGTCGTGGGCGATGAACAGGTAGGTGAGGCCCAGCTTATCCTGCAGGTCGTCGAACATGTTGATGACCTGCGCCTGAATGGACACGTCCAAAGCAGATACGGGCTCGTCGCAGACAATGAACTCGGGGTTGACCGCCAGTGCGCGGGCGATGCCGATGCGCTGGCGCTGACCGCCGGAGAACTCATGGGCGTAGCGGGAAGCATGCTCGCTGTTGAGGCCCACATAGCCCATCAGCTCAAGGATGCGCTCTTCGCGCTCCTTTTTGCTCTGGTAGAGCTTGTGCACATCCAGCGGCTCGCCTACAATGTCGGAAACCGTCATGCGGGGGTTAAGGGAGGAGTAGGGATCCTGAAAGACCATGGTGGCCTTTTTGCGGAACTCCTGAATATCTTCCTTGGTTTCCAGTTTTTTGCCATTGTACCAGACCTCGCCGGCGGTGGGCTTGTACAGGTGCAGAATGGTGCGGCCGACGGTGGTCTTGCCGCAGCCGGATTCGCCTACCAGACCCAGCGTTTCGCCCTTTTTGATGGCGAAGGATACATCGTCCACGGCCTTGAGGGGCTTGGAGCGGAAGAAGCCCATGTTGATATCGAAATACTGCTTCAGATTCTTGACTTCAAGCAGGTTCGGGGTATACACGTTCTCATTCATGGGTCTCGCCTCCTTCCGCAGCTTTTTCTTCGAGGGTGATGGTGCCATCCTCCATGCCCTGCTTCACATTCATCCAGCAGGTGGCGTGGTGGTCGTCATTGATGACCATCTTCTCAGGCCGCTGGGTGAGGCACACCTTCAGGGCGTTTTCGCAGCGGGGGGCAAAGGGGCAGCCCTTAGGCATGTTCAGCAGGTCGATGGGGGTGCCGGTAATGGGCTGCAGCCGCTGGCCGTTGTTGGCGGCGGTGGGAATGGAGCGCATCAGGCCTTTGGTGTATTCGTGGCAGGGATTGTAGAAGATCTCATCGGCGGTGCCCTGCTCGCAGATGGAGCCGGCATACATGACGACCACCTCATCGCACATCTGGGCTACAACGCCCAGATCGTGAGTGATCATGATAATGGCCATGCCCAGCTGCTTCTGCAGATCGCCCATCAGGTCCAGGATCTGGGCCTGAATGGTCACATCCAGAGCGGTGATAGGCTCGTCGGCGATGAGGATATCAGGCTCGCAGGCCAGCGCCATGGCGATCATCACGCGCTGGCGCATACCGCCGGAGAGCTCGTAGGGGTACTGCTTCAGGCGCTTTTCGGGCTCGTTGACATTGACAAGCCGGAGCATTTCCAGCGCACGTTCCTTGGCCTGTTTGCGGTTGCGGTCGGTGTGCAGCAGGATGGCCTCCATCAGCTGGTGGCCGATGGTGTAGGTGGGGTTGAGGGAGGTCATGGGGTCCTGAAAAATGATGGAGATCTTGTTGCCGCGCACAGTGCGCAGCACCTTCTCATCGGCGCCCACCAGCTCCTGACCGTCCAGCTTGACGCTGCCGCCCACGATCTTGCCCGTGGGGGCCAGGATCTGCATGATGGAATAAGCAGTGACGGACTTACCGGAACCGGATTCGCCCACGATGCCCAGTACCTTGCCGTGATCCAGCGAAAAACTGACGCCGTCCACGGCCTTTACTTCGCCTGCGTCGGTAAAGAAGGAGGTGCGCAGGTCTTTGACTTCAAGCAATGCCATTACAGTCTCGCTCCTTTCATCAGGCGTTGAGCTTGGGATCGAATGCATCGCGCAGGCCGTCGCCGAACAGGTTCAGGCTGAGCACGATCAGGCAGATGATCACAGCAGGAATAACCAGCCGGTAGGTGTAGGAGTTGATGCCGTTGAGGGCATCGGATGCCAGCGAGCCCAGAGAGGGCATGGGGGCGTTGACGCCCAAACCAAGGAAGCTGAGGAAGCTCTCGGTAAAGATGGCATTGGGGATCTGCAGAGCGGTGGAGATGATGACCACACTGATGCAGTTGGGCAGCAGGTGCTTCATAATGATCCACTTGCCCTTTGCGCCGGTTGCCTGTGCAGACAGCACGTACTCCTGCTCGCGCAGGGAGAGGATCTGACCGCGGATCATGCGCGCCATGCTGACCCAGTAGAGCAGACCGAACACGATGAACATACTGATGATGTTGGAACCGATCTTTTCAAGGACGGTTCCTTCAACGTTCAGTACCTTGCCCAACACCACCGACAGAAGGATGATGACCAGCATATCCGGCAGGGAATAGATGATATCGACGATACGCATGATCACAAGATCCACCTTGCCGCCTAAATAGCCGGCGATGGAGCCGATGGTCAGACCGATGATCAGCACGATGATGCTGGCAAAGAAACCGACCGCCAACGAAATACGTGTGCCGTACACCACACGAATGAAATAATCACGGCCGTGGGCATCGGTGCCGAAGATGTGGGGGAATACCTTCTCGCCGGCTTCGATCTTCTTCAGCTCGGTTTTGCCGTAGGTGAAGGGAGCCAGATCGTTGTAGGAGGCATCCACGGGGCGGCGGGGACGCACACCCAGCATCTCGTCGTAGCTGTAGGGCCAGAAGTAGGGCAGAATAATGGAGGCCAGCGTGATCAGGATGATCATGATCAGGCTGAAAGTGGCCACCTTGTTTTTGAGCAGGCGCTTCACACCGTCCTTGAAGAAGGTGGAGGAGGGGCGCATGGTGGTAATGTATTCCTTCTCGGCATCCGTGGCCGGGTTGAACATTTCCGGATCCAGATGCAGACTGAAAGGCTTGTTCTTGTTCAGCATTTCCGGCATCCTCCTTAATCGAATTCAATGCGGGGATCAACGGCCTTGTACAGCAGATCGCTGACCAGATTCATGATCACGATCAGGGAGGCAAGGAAGATGGTGGTACCCATGATCATGGTATAATCGCGGTTGGTGATGCTGGAGACGAACTGACGGCCGATGCCCGGCACGGCAAAGATCTGCTCAACGACCATGGAGCCGGTCACAATGAAGGCCAGCATGGGGCCGAAGTAGGTGATGACCGGGATAAGGGAGTTTTTCAGCGCATGACCGAAGATGATCTTTGCACCGGAAACGCCCTTGGCGCGGGCAGTGCGGATGTAGTCCTGCCCCAGCACGTCCAGCATGGAGGAGCGGGTCAGACGGGTGATGTATGCCATGGGGTAGAGGCCGAGGGTGATGATGGGCAGCACCAGACCGCCCTGAGAAGCGCCGTTGGCCGGTAGCCACCCCAGTTTTGTTGAGAAGATGATCAGCAGGAAGGAGCCCATAATAAAGGAGGGCATGGAAACAAACGCCGTAGTGATGACCATGATGGTCTTATCCAGCAGCGTATTGCGCCGCAGCGCAGCAACAGCGCCCAGCGTGATGCCCAGTACCGCAGCATAGGCAGCGGCGATCAGACCCAGCTTGGCAGAGGTGCGCATACCGTCCATGATGATATCAATGACCATGCGGCCGCGCTGCTTCAGCGAGGGGCCGAAGTCGAAACGGGTAATGATATCCTCAAGATAGGTGGTGTACTGCTCAAAGAGAGGCTTATCCAAGCCGTATTTGGCTTCCAGAGCAGCCTGTGCCTCTTTGGAGATGGCTTTTTCGCCCACGAAGGGGCCACCGGGCACCGAGTGCATCACAAAAAACGTGACTGTGATAACGATCCAGATGGTAAGGATCGCCAGCAACACACGCTTGAGGATGTAGAACAACATTTTCGAGCTCATTGTCAATCCACCTTACACAGGGCAGGCGGCAGCCCTTGCCGTGCCTGTCTCTGTTTGACTTGCCGCAGTATGGCGCTGCGGTTGTGTGTAGGTATCTCCTTCGCCGTACAGCGACAAAAATACGTATATAACTATTACACAGAAACAAAGAAAATGCAAGAGGCGAAAAACGGTTTTTCATAAATAATGTGAAGTTTTTCACAAAACGGGCTGCGGCAGGCTTGTGCGCTGCCAAAATGCAGGAGAAAGAATGTTTCCTGCAAGGCGGTCAATACAGCTCATCCCGCTGGGCTTCGGTCAGCCGGCAGTCCTCGGAGATGCGTACATACATCTCCACGATGTGCCGCTCCGCTTCCTGATCCTTCACCAGCTTGGCGATGTCGGCGGTGCTGGAAAAGGAAACGGACACAGAGCTGTTCAGATAGGAGGTCTGGGGCAGCTGGTATTCTACCGTCAGCTCATCGCCCCGGACGGACAGGTAACGGTAATAGAAGCCTGCGGGCGCACGAACGGGGATCACGTCCCTGCCGTTCTCCCGCTCCAGCTTGCCGTAGTGGTTATCGTTCAGATAGAAATCCCCATCCCGCAGCTCCAGATAATCATCCTCGGGGTGGAAGCCGTCGGCAAAATCGTCGTAAGCGATCCATGTACCCCGATAGGTGTTGCGGGTCACTGTCCGGGAAAGCGTCAGCAGCCCCAGCAGGATCAGCGCCAGCACAAGTCCGGCCAGACCGACCACGGCACGGCGGCGGCGGTAGCGGCGAATGGCCTCTATTTCGTCCTCGGTATCGGGTCGGAAGGTCTCTTTCAGGAATTCATTCATTGAATATACTCCTTCGGCATCAGGCCTTGGCACCCTGTTCTGGAATGCTTTGCTTCTCCACCCGGATCATCGTGACGCGGGGATGATCTGTTTCCGTAACAGTAATAGCAAGCTCCTGATAGGTGAAGCGGTCGCCCACCTGCGCCACCTTGCCCAGCCGCTCCATGACCCAGCCGCCCAGCGAAACGCTGGAGGCTTCCGGCTCAATGCCGAAAAATTCGCAGAAATCATCCAGCTTGGCGGAGCAGTCGCAGAGCCAGCAGTTTTCACCGGCGGGCTTGAAATCCTCCACCACCTCGTCGTGCTCATCCCAGATCTCGCCCACCAGCTCTTCCAGAATATCCTCCATGGTAACGATGCCGAGGGTGCCGCCGTATTCGTCCAGCACCACGGCGATGTGCGCCTTCTGCTTTTGCAGCAGCTTGAGCAGATCGCTGATCTTGATGCCCGGCTGGATGAACAGCGGCTGGGTCATGATCTGGCGCAGCCCCTTGTCGGTAACGCTGAGATTGGTATAGAAATCTTTCTGGTGCACCACGCCGACGATGTTATCGATGCTGTCCTCGTATACCAGCAAGCGGGAGTACTGGGTCTCAGTAAAGACCTGTGCAACGGAGGCCATGCTGCTCTCCGCCTCCACGCCCACCAGATCCACCCGGTGGGTGAGGATCTCCTCGGCACGCAGGTCGGTAAACTCGATTACGTTTTTGAGAAGGTCGCCTTCGTCCTCGTCGATGCCGCCGTCCTGCTGGGCTTCATCCACCAGCAGCAGCAGCTCCTCCTGAGAGATGTGGTCATCATCTTCGGGCTTTACAACTTTATCCAGCAGCTTTTTGATCAGCCCCAGCAGCGCCGTTACGGGCATGAACAGCCACATGAAGCCCTGCAGGATGGGGGCGGTGAGCAGGGCGGTGCGCTCGGGCCGTGCGGCGGAGATGTGCTTGGGCATGGTCTCGCCCAGCAGAAGGATGGCAGCACCGCAGGCAAGGATGGCCCACAGGGCACCCAGCCCGCCGGCCAGACGGATCAGCACCAGCGCCGACAGTGCGGTAAGCACCACATCGGCAGCGGTATCGCCGATGAGGATGACCGTAGACAGCCGATCCTCATCTTCGGAGAGGCGCAGTGCCATACCGGCACGGCGGCCGCCTTTTTCAGCCAGCAGGCGGATGCGGTTCTTGTTCAGCTGCTCGTAAGCCACTTCGGCTGCAGAGAAAAACCAGCTGAGGATGAGGCACAGAAGCATCACCAATAAATAAGGAAGGATCTCAACCAACATTGTCTTTCATAGCTCCTTTGTTTCGTGCGGGGAGAAGTGTTTTTGGACGCAAAAAGGCATACCCGCTATGCGCCTGCACAGGGATATGCCTTGTATCGTATTGTAGGGAAACCTTGAAACATGACACGTTGATAACAACTGTCGCCGTCCATCGGGCGGATCATACTCCTTCTGCCTATAAACAGGCACGACTTATTATAACGGATATTGCTGCTGCAGTCAAGAAAAAGCAGGTTTCAGGCATCGGAGACGCATACTGTCGCTGCGGTTTGTGACAATTGGAGCGTGGATTCTTGACGGATTGATTTCCATATGATATCATTTTGATATCAAAGGAGGTAGAAACCATGAAGGAAATCATTCTCAAAAAGAAAAACAACGGTATGCCCGTGCTTCTGCTCAACCTGCTGGTGCTGGCGGCTTCGGTGTTCGGCACCGTGATGGGTGCTATCGAACTGGAAAAAGGCGGCAGCGTATGGCTGCTGGTCATCAGCCTGATCGTACTGTGCTTTGGCTGGATCCCCCTGTGCGGTCTGCGTGTGCTCAAGCCGCAGGAGGCGCTGGTGCTCACCCTGTTCGGCAAGTACATCGGCACCCTGAAGGGTGATGGCTTCTACTGGGTCAACCCCTTCTGCTCTTCTGTGAACCCGGCAGCCAAGACCCGTCTCAACCAGAGCGGCGATGTGAGCAGCACCGGTATGGTGCATACCGCCACCGACAGCAGTGTTGCGGTGTCTGTTCCCAGCAACAAGATCTCTCTGAAGATCATGACGCTGAACAACAACCGGCAGAAGATCAACGATTGTCTGGGCAATCCGGTGGAGATCGGCATTGCGGTCACGTGGCGCATCGTGGATACCGCCAAGGCGGTTTTCAATGTGGATAATTACAAGGAGTTCCTTTCCCTGCAGTGCGACAGCGCCCTGCGCAACATCGTGCGCATCTATCCCTATGATGTGGCCCCCAATGTGGATACCACCGGCGACGGCATTGCCGACGAGGGCAGCCTGCGTGGTTCCAGCGAAGTGGTGGCTCTGCGCATCCGGGAGGAGATCCAGCAGCGGGTGGAGGAGGCCGGTATCGAGATCGTAGAGGCACGCATCACCTATCTGGCTTATGCCACCGAGATCGCAGCGGTCATGCTGCAGCGGCAGCAGGCTTCTGCCATCATCGATGCCCGCAAGATGATCGTGGACGGCGCTGTGGGCATGGTGGAGATGGCGCTGGATCGTCTGAACCAGAACGGCGTTGTGGAGCTGGATGAGGAGCGCAAGGCCGTCATGGTCTCCAACCTGCTGGTGGTGCTCTGCGGCAACCGTGATGCCCAGCCGGTGGTCAACTCCGGCAGCCTGTACTGAGCCATGGCAGATGCAGCAAAGAAGCAAGTGCCCCTGCGCCTGGGCGCTAAGCTGTACGCCGAGCTGGCTGCATGGGCAGAGGAGGACTTCCGCTCCGTGAACGGGCAGATCGAATGGCTGCTGACCGAGTGTGTAAAGCAGCGCAGGAAAAACGGGCGGCCTGTGCCGGAGTTCAAACCGGCAGAAGCCGGGGAGGAATAGATCGCATCATCTCTGCACCTGCCTGCGGTAACTGGTTTCAAATACCTTTTTCCCTTGACATTCGCCCATTTCCGTGCTATCATCGCAGCATCCGAGAATGACGTGGAACACGCCGCCGCCCCTCGCGCATCATCAGAGACCGCTGCCACCGGCTGCAAGCAGCGGATGCAGACCCGGCAGGATACCACCCACCGACAAGGACGCACGGCGAGCGATACAGCGCCGCAATGAGTGGAAGCAGCTTGCTTTCAAGCAGGGTGGAACCGCGAGCGAATGAAGCATCATCGCCCGTCCCCGCATGAGCCATGTGGGGACGGGCGTTTTCTTGTCCCCGAATACAGAAAGGAGAGACCAAACCCATGGAACTGAAAATGTTTGGCAATGTCTACGAGGTAGCCGAAAATTCTTCTGTCGGCGATCTCATCAAGCAGAATTTCCCCGATGATCTGAAGAAGTACCTTGCCGTCAAGCTGGAGGACGGCAGCATGCAGGATCTCTTTGCACCTGTTGCCGCGGGCCAGACCGTTACCCCCGTTACCTTTGAGGATCCCGAAGGTCGCAAGGTGTTCTTCCACTCCGCCAGCCACCTGATGGCCATGGCGGTAAAGAAGCTCTATCCGGGTGCCAAGGTGGCCATCGGCCCCGCCATTGCCGACGGCTTCTACTACGACTTCGATGTGGAGGTCCCCTTCACCCCCGAGGACCTTGCCAAGATCGAGAAGGAAATGGTGCACTGCGCCAAGAAGAGCATCCGTCCCCGCCGCTATCTGATGGAGCGGGAGGCTGCCATCGCTTACTTCCGGGAGAAGGAAGAGCCCTACAAGGTAGAGCTGATCCAGGATCTGCCCGAGGGCGAGGAGATCTCCTTCTACGAGATGGGCGATTTCACCGACCTGTGCGTTGGCCCTC
>JAZQHO010000121.1:0-7456 GCA_045540635.1 Candidatus Limiplasma sp. | reverse complement strand
AGCGTGATCTGGTTCGCCTCGTCCTCTACCTCCTCAACGATGGTCTTGCGGGCAAAGACATGGGCATCGCCGCTCTTGCGATCCAGCGTTACGGACAGATTGGCGGGAATGGTCTCCTCACGGGCGGTATTCTTTTTGTAGGCAGCCTTCAGCGCTTCTTCGATGGCGCCAAAGAGCAGTTCCTCCTGAATATCCTTTTCGGCAGCCAGCGCCTTTACAGCTTCGATGATCGCTGCATTGCCGGTGTTCTGCTGGGTTTTCTTGGTGGTTCTCATCGATCTTCTACCTGCCTTCTTTACGTCGGTGATTATTCAAACTCTACATCGGTAAAGGTGCTGTCGTCCAGCGCAGCATCCTCGCTGAAGTCTTCATCTTCCAGAATGATAACCGGCTTGATGATGGCTACGGTCCTGCGCTCGAAGGTGAGGCTTTCGCCGTCTGCGGTCTCGATGGTAACGGTATCGTTATCCATCATGCGCAGAAGGCCTTGGTGCAGCTTGCTGCCCTGCTGGGGAGCAAAGAGCTTTACCTCCACAAGTGCATCGCGGTTCTTTTCGAAGTCGCGCAGCGTTTTGACAGGGCGATCAAGCCCCGGGCTGGAGACTTCGAGGAAATCGTAGTCCACATCCTCCAGAAGCGGCTGGAGCTGCTTGTGGTAGCGCTCGCAATCGTCCAGAGAGAGACCGCCTTCCTTGTCTACGAAGATGCACAGGCATTTGCCGCGGCTTTCCTTCTGCAGAAGCACCTCTACCAACTCAAGTTGAAGGGCATCTGCTACCTTTGCGGCGCGTTCCTCCACTGCATGCACGGATGCAGCCTTTGCGCTGCCGGCATTGCCTTTTTTAGCCATAACCTGCTCCTTTGCTGTATGCCACAATCAAAACGGTAATCAAAAAGAGTGGCAATATACCGCCTTATGCCCCCGCCCAGACACCTTTGGCTGTCGCCAAAAGACAGCTGCGCACACACCATTGCGTAACTGCTGCGCACACCATGATGCGCGGTGACTGATGGAAGCTGGCGATATCCACTCTTTCGATAAACCCTTCTTTCTTATGGGCGGAAATGTTCACAGAAACAGCCCGCACTTTAGCGGACACTGGAAAGTATACCACAACATTTAATGAAATACAAGCATTTTCCGGTATGTGAAATAGAAAAAGTTGCCGAAAATAACGCAGGTTTCACTGCCAATATGCTACATTCCGCATATCCAAGCCGCTGCTCACAACCCACGAAGCAGGCACAGGCTCTCCTCGTCCATAAAAGAGGGCGTGTAGGTGCTGTCGGCTGCTTCCTTCTGCTGCAGATAGCCGGGAAGCTCCAACATCTGCATATGCTCCCGCACTTTTGTGTATTCCCGGGCAGTCAGTTTTCGATCCAGTCCAGGCAGGGAGACCCCGTTCATAGGCGTATACTGGCGCATCAGGCTCACGGGCGTACCCTTGGGTAATTCCTCTGCGATCCAGTCAAGGATAGCGATGCTCTCGTTGGTGCGCAAAGGAAGGATCAGGTGGCGCACAACCACGCCGGAGAGCAGCAGACCCTCAGCATCGTATACAGGCGCTCCCGTCTGCTCACACATTGCCTTGACGGCCTCTTTGGTACGTTCAAAATAATCCGGGGCGGAAGCCAGCTGCGCCGCCGTTTTTTCCGAAGCATACTTGACATCCGGCAGCCAGACATCCACCAAACCCTTTGCCTGCCTCACAATTTCCACCGTTTCATAGCCGCTGGTATTCCACACAACGGGAATGCGTGGTTTGCGCAGCGCCAACGCCTCAAGAATGGCCGGGGCAAAATGGGTGGGGCTGACCAGATTGATATTGTGCACCCCAAGGGCTTCCACCCGCTCAAACAGTTTACTCAGCTGCCCGGGCGTGAGCAAAACACCGTTGCGCCGGTGGCTGATGGGCTCGTTCTGGCAAAAGACACAACCAAGGCTGCACCCGCTGAAGAATACCGTGCCGCTGCCCCTCGTGCCGCTGATGCAGGGTTCCTCCCAATAATGCGGAGCGGCTCGGGATACCAGCGGGAGCATGCCCATGCCGCAGAAGCCTTCCCCTGTCTCTTCACTGCGGGGTGCATTGCAGCGGCGGGGACACAGGTTGCACAATTCCATATACAAGCTTCCTTTCAAAAGGATCACAGGCAGTGTAGCACACGCCGCGAAGGACTGCAATGGTCAGAACGGCAAGGAGGCTGACGCCGGAGTCTCCGGCTGTTTTGCTTACCGGCTCCGGCAGCATGCGGCAGGCTCATCCGGCCGTGTTTTCGAACTGGGCGCTGTACAGCTCCGCATAGAAACCACCCTTTTCCAGCAGATCCTCGTGCCTTCCTTGCTCCACAATGTCGCCGTCCCGCATAACAAGGATCAGATCCGCATCGCGGATGGTGGAGAGGCGGTGAGCGATCACAAAGCTTGTGCGGCCTTTCATCAGCTCATTCATGCCCTGTTGGATCAGCTGCTCGGTACGGGTATCAACAGAGCTGGTGGCTTCGTCAAGGATCATGATCTTCGGGTCGGCCAAAATGGCGCGGGCAATGGTAAGCAGCTGCTTCTTCCCCTGAGATACATTGGTGCTTTCTTCGTTGAGCACCATGTTATAGCCGCCGGGCAGCGTCTTGATGAAGTGATGAGCATGCGCCGCCTTGGCAGCAGCGACCACTTCCTCATCGGTGGCATCCAGCCGCCCGTAACGGATGTTCTCGGCAATGGTGCCGCCGAACAGCCATGTATCCTGCAATACCATGCCGAACAGCAGGCGCAGTTCATTGCGGTCAAAGCTGCGCACATCGTGCCCGTCCACACAGATGTGCCCGCCTGTAACATCGTAGAAACGCATCAACAAGCGCACCATCGTGGTTTTGCCGGCTCCTGTGGGGCCAACGATGGCGATCTTCTGCCCCGGACGGATCTGCGCATTAAAGTCGTTGATAATGATCTGTTCCGGTGTATAGCCAAAGGAAACATGCTCAAAACTGACAGCGCCGGTGAGCCCGTCGATGGAAACGGGCTCTGGAACCGTCTGATCCTCCTCCGCCTCCTCCAGAAACTCAAACACACGCTCCCCCGCTGCCACTGTACTTTGCAATACATTGGCGATCTGAGCGATCTGAGAAATGGGATGGTTAAAGCTGCGTACATACTGGATAAAGCTCTGAATGTCGCCAACGGTGATGCGCCCTGCTGCCGCAAAGGCTGCACCCATCACAACAGCTGCCACATAACCCAGATTACCGATCAGGTTCATAATGGGGTGCATCAAACCGGAGAGGAACTGGGATTTCCATGCAGAGTGGTAAAGCTTGCCGTTTACCTCTTCAAAAGCACGTGCAGCATCATCTTGCGCATTGAAGGCCTTTACCACCACATGCCCGGAGAAGATCTCCTCCACCTGACCGTTTACCTGCCCCAGATACTTCTGCTGCCCCACAAAGAGCGGCTGGCTCTTCTTGACCACAAGGCTCATCAGCACCGCACTCAACGGCAGAATGCACAGCGAGACCAGCGTCATCTCCCAGCTGATGGAAAACATCATGATCAGCACGCCGACCGCTGTGGTAACTGAGGAGACCACCTGCGAAAGGCTCTGGTTCATGCTCATGCCAAGAGTGTCCACATCATTGGTCACACGGCTGAGTACCTCGCCATGGGTCACTTGATCAAAATAGCTCATGGGCATACGGTGGATCTTGGCTGCCAGTTGACGGCGGAGGGTATAGCTCACCCGCTGGCTCATACCCGTCATCAGCAAGCTTTGCAGAAAGCTGAGCAGCGCACTGAGCGCATACAGTCCCAACAGCCACAGCAGCAGACCGCCGATGCGGGTGTAGTTTACGCCCTCACCACCGCCCATGCGATTCATCATGCCTGCAAAGATCTCCGTGGTGATCTCGCCCATCTTTTTGGGGCCGATGATGGAGAACAGTGCGCTCCCGGCAGACAGTACCACCACGCCCAGCAGGCTCCATTTGTATTGTGCCATAAACCGGGCAAGCTTGCAGAAGGTGCCCTTGAAATCCTTGACCTTCTCCTGTCCGGGGCCGCGCCGCATATTACCTCTGCGCTGCATCTTCCAGTTCCTCCTTCGAAAGCTGACTCATAGCGATCTGGCGGTATACCTCACAGCTTTCCATCAGCTGGCGGTGGGTACCCTTTCCTGCCAGCCTGCCATCCTCCAGCACAAGGATCTGCTCTGCGTGCATCACCGTGGAAATACGTTGTGCCACCACGATCATGGTCGCATTGTCTGTCGCATCCCGCAGAGCACTGCGCACAGCCGCTTCGGTCTTAAAGTCCAAAGCAGAGAAGCTGTCATCAAAAATATAGATATCCGGCTGCTTGGCAACAGCACGGGCAATGGACAGGCGTTGCTTCTGTCCGCCGGAAACATTGCTGCCGCCCTGCGCCAGTTCGCTGTTGTAGCCGCCATCCCTGTCCAGAACAAATTCCTCCGCGCACGCGATCTGTGCTGCTTTGTGCACCGTCTCCTCCGGGATGCCTTCGGAGCCGAAGGTCAGATTCTCGTGCACTGTGCCAGTGAAGAGCACTGCTTTCTGCGGTACCATACCAATACGATCCCGCAGCTGGGTAAGGCGAAGCTTCCGCACGTCCTCCCCGCCCACCAGCACAGTACCGGCAGTAGCATCGTAGAAGCGGGGTATCAGGTTGATAAGGGTGCTTTTTCCGGAGCCTGTGCCGCCCAGAACAGCAGTGGTCTCGCCGGGGCGTGCCACAAAGCTGATGCCCGACAGGGTATCCTCATCCGCTCCAGTATAACGGAAGCTGACATTCCGGAACTCCACCTCTCCGGCCTTGGTAGCATCCGGCTCGGCAGGCGTTTCCGGATCCGTCACACACGGCGTAACAGAAAGCACCTCATGGATGCGTCCGGCAGCAACGCTGGCTCGGGGCAGCATTACGCTCATCATGGAGATCATCAGAAACGCAGAGATGATCTGCATGGTATACTGGATAAACGCCATCATATCGCCTACCTGCATGGTGCCGGTATTGATGCTGCCGGCGCCCAGCCACATGATAAGCACTGAGATGCCGTTCATGGTGAGCATCATCATAGGCATCATACCGCCCATGAGGCGGCCGACAAACAGATGTGTTTTTTTCAGCGCATTGGATGCGGCATCGAAGCGCTCCTCTTCACGCTGCTGCGTACAGAAAGCACGGATCACCGGCAGACCGGTCAGCGTCTCCCGCAGCACCCTGTTCACGCCGTCCACCTGCGTCTGCATCTGCTTGAAGCGCGGCATGGCAAAAAAGTAGAGTACCAAAACGATCAGCATCACCACGGCTACCCCCAGCGCAATGACCCACGACATGGATGCATTGGTGCGCAATGCACGGATGATGCCGCCAATGCCCATGATGGGTGCATAAATGATGGTGCGCAGCAGCATCACCATAACATTCTGCACCTGCTGGATATCGTTGGTGGAACGGGTGATAAGGGAAGCCGTGGAAAATTCGTCCATTTCCTGCTGCCCGAAGGAAAGCACCTGCTCAAAAACCTGTCTGCGCAGATCCCGACCGAAACCCGCGCTGGTACGGCTGCCCAAAAAGCCAACGCCCACCGCTGCCACTGCGCTCAGAAGAGCGATGAGAAGCATCATCCCCCCGTTCAAAAGGATGCTCCGGTTCTGTACGGCACGCAGATCCACGCCCAGCGCCTTATATTCTTCAATGACAGCAGCAATGGCAATCTGCTCAGCCGCATTGCCAGCTGTTTCCACATCGATGGCGGCATCAGGAGCAGCGTTTGCAGCAGCTACAGCCGCAGCGGCAAAAGCATCCTTAAAAGCGCTGTCCAATACCGCTCTTTCTTCTTTGCTCACCGGACGGAGTGCGAAGATGGTTTCGTCTGCGGCTTCGAGCCCCTGCTTCTCAAGCTGCTCCGGCAAGTATACATAAGCTGCCTCTGCCACAGCCCCCTTATCTCCCATCAGCGGCAGCAGGGAGCGCAGGGTACTTTGCCTTATCACCTCCGGCGCAGCATGGGAGATACCCTGCTGTTGTATGCCCTCATCCACGATGGCGGCAGTATACGTCGGCAGCCACAATTCAAACATAGCCTGTGCCACCAGCAGCGCCACGATGAGCAGCAGCGCAGGCACATATTTTTTCATATAGGGGATCAATCGGTGCATTTTTTCTCATCCTCCTGCAAATTCGCAATGATGCGCCGGCAAAAGGTTTCGATCAGTGCCAGCTCATCCTCGGAAAACCCAGTCACAGCACGGCTGTTTGCTGCTACCAGCACACCTTGCAGCCGCTGCGCTTCTCGCCTGCCTTCGTCGGTCAGGGTCAAAATATAAGCGCGCTGGTTCTTTGCGTTTTTCTCTCTGCATACGAGTCCCATGTTTTCGAGCCTTGCGGCAGAGACCGCCACGGTGGCAGGCGTCACATGCAGCATGCGGGCCAGCTCTGCCTGACTGAGACCGTTATGGCACAGCAGCAGGCTCAGCATAGGCCCCTGTTGCGGATGGGTATGGGTATCGCCATCCAAGCGTCGGCGCACATATTCAAAATAGATACGCCGGGTGTCCAGCAGCGTATGGATAAGGCCGTTTTTCTTTTCCACTTTGAGCGCTTCCCTCCGGGTAAAGTTAGTTGGCTAACGTTTTGTATTGTACCAAGCAGGAGCGCAGTGCGTCAACGCTGTTGGGGAAGCTTCACAGAATGTTTACCGCCAAGGCGGCAGTGTGCTATAATAAGTGCGATTATGTACCCAAGGAGGCAACGACCCCATGGCGAATGTATATTTGAATAAAAACAAGGAACAGCGTGTTCTGAATGGTCATCCGTGGATCTTCCGCAGCGATATCGAAAAGGTGGAGGGCGACCATGCCGACGGCGGTGTGGTACGTGTGCTTTCCAGCAGGCATAAGTTCCTTGGGATGGCTATCTATAACAGCCGCTCCCAGATCAGCCTGCGCATGCTCAGCCGCAGGGACGAGAGCATCAACAGTGCTTTTATCCGTTCCAAGGTAAAGCGTGCCATCGACTACCGCCGCCGCTTTGCCGACCTGCGCAGCTGCCGCCTCATTTTTGCCGAGAGCGACGGTCTGCCTGCCGTGATCGCCGATGCCTTTGGCGATGTGATCGTTCTGCAGGTGCTGTGCCTTGGCATGGAGCGCTTTAAGCAGGATATCGTGGATGCGCTGGTAGAAGAACTGCATCCCGTTGGCATTTACGAGCGCAACGACGTGCCTGTGCGCGAGCTGGAGGGTCTGGAACAGCAGACCGGTCTGCTCTACGGCGAAGTACCGGAGCGTGTGGAGATGCAGGAGAACGGCGTACGCTTCCTTGTAGATGTGAAGGAAGGACAGAAAACGGGCTTCTTCCTTGACCAAAAGGAGAACCGTGCAGCCATTGCGCCTTTTGTGAAGGATATGCGGGTGCTGGACTGCTTTACCCACACCGGCAGCTTTGCAC
>JAZQHO010000120.1:0-3782 GCA_045540635.1 Candidatus Limiplasma sp. | reverse complement strand
CTTCCCAAAGCCGGGTTCCCCCCGCAAAGGGGGCAGTACCGGCGATTTTGTATGCTTCTGCGCCCCCGGGCTGCGCAGCCGAAGCAGCGCAAAGCCGGGGGGGAGGATTCCTGTTACTTCTTCTGGCCGTAATAAGCGTTGGGGCCGTGCTTGCGCATAAAGTGCTTATCCTGCACGTGCTGAGGGGCAGCTTCCACCTGAGCGTTGATCTGGCGGGTATACATAGCCATCTTGGCTACCTCCTCCAGCACCACAGCGTGGTAAACAGCCTGCGCAGCATTCTTGCCCCAGGTGAAGGGGCCATGGTTGCGGCAGATGACCGCAGGCACATGTACCGGGTTCAGCTTGCGCTCGCCAAAGGTCTCAATGATCACCTTGCCGGTGTTGCGCTCGTAATCCTCCTCCACCTCGGCAGGGGTCAGGCTGCGGGCGCAGGGAATGGGGCCATAGAAATAATCCGCATGGGTGGTGCCGTAGCAGGGAATATCGCTGCCGGCCTGTGCCCATGCCACCGCATGGGGGCTGTGGGTGTGCACTACGCCGCCCAGCTCGGGGAAAGCCTTGTACAGCTCAATATGGGTCTTGGTATCGGAGGAGGGGTTCAGATCGCCCTCCACCACATTGCCTTCCAGATCCAGCACCACCAGATCCTCGGGCTTCAGATCCTCATACTCCACACCGGAGGGCTTGATGACTACCAGCCCCTTCTCCCGGTCGATGCCGGATACATTGCCCCATGTATAGGTGACAAGACCCCGGCGGGGCAGCTCCATATTGGCCTCGTAAACTTCCTTCTTCAGTTGCTCCAGCATTGCTTTTACCTCCTGTTATACGGGGTCGGATCAGCGCATGGCCTTGGTGGCAGCCTTCTCGGCCTCCAAACCGGCCACAAACAGCTTGGTGTAGGCGGTGAAGCCCTCGGCATCAGCGGCATCAGGTTCGGCCTTGGAGCCCTTGTTGTCGCCAAACACCTTCTCGCTCAGATAGTTTTCCAGCGTCTCGCCTTCGGCACGGTTTACACGGTAGGCAGCCAGCAGCGCCATGCCCCAGGGGCCGCCCTCACCGGCAGTCTCCATTACGGAAACGGGGGTGCCCAGCGCAGCAGCCATCAGCTTCTGACCCACGCCGGGGGTCTTGAAGAAGCCGCCGTGGCCCAGCAGAGAGTCGATCTGTACCTTTTCGGCGGTGAGGATATCCATGCCCAGCTTCAGAGAGACGATAGCACCGTACACCAGAGAGCGGGCGAAGTTGGCAAAGGTCAGCTTGGAATCGGGCATGCGCACCAGCATGGGGCGGCCTTCCTCCAGACCAGTGACCGGCTCTCCGGAGAAGTAGTTATAGTTGATCACGCCGTCGCAGTCCTTATCGCCTTCCATGGCGGCGTTGAACAGGGATACATACACATCGCCCATATCCACAGGCTTACCGGCGGCAGCGGCAAAGCCGTGAAGCATGCCTGCCCATGCGTTGATATCGCTGGTGCAGTTGTTGCAATGCACCATGGCGACAGGCTTGCCGGTGGGGGTTGTGACCATATCGATCTCCGGGTAGACCTTGCTCAGACTCTTTTCCAGCACGATCATGGCGAAAACAGAGGTGCCGGCGGATACATTGCCGGTGCGCACGGCCACGCTGTTGGTAGCCACCATGCCGGTGCCGGCATCGCCCTCG
Organism: Candidatus Limiplasma sp.; assembly: GCA_045540635.1. GTDB lineage: Bacteria > Bacillota > Clostridia > Christensenellales > Aristaeellaceae > Limiplasma. Next base: position 2,111 of record JAZQHO010000120.1, on the reverse strand, counting down.
GGCGGGCAGACCAGAGCACCGGCCTGCAGCGTGCCGGTGGGATCCAGCAGCTTGGCGCCTTCGGCGGTCAGGGAACCGGCATCCTCACCGGCATTGAGCACGGTGGGCAGAATATCCTCCAGCTTCCACGCAATGCCCTTGGCGGCAAGGCGCTGATCGTAGGCAGCCAGCATCTTCTGGTCGTATTTGCCGGTTACATCGTTGATGGGGAACATACCGGAGGCTTCGCCAACGCCCAGCACCTTCTGGCCGGTCAGCTGCCAGTGGATGTAGCCCGCCAGCGTATTCAGATGGGCGATTTGCGCCACATGGGCTTCGCCGTTCAGGATCGCCTGATCCAGATGGGCGATGCTCCAGCGCTGAGGAATGTTGAAGCCGAACAGCTCCGTCAGCTCAGCGGCGGCCTGCTCGGTCATGGTGTTGCGCCAGGTGCGGAACTCTGCCAGCTGGTTGCCATCCTTGTCAAAGGGCAGGTAGCCATGCATCATGGCGGAGATACCGATGCCCGCCAGCTTGGTGAGGGTTACGCCGTACTTGGCCTTTACATCCGCTGCCATGTTGGCATAGGCATCCTGCACACCTGCCCACACATCGGTCAGGTGATAGGTCCATACGCCGTTCTCCAGACGGTTCTCCCAGCCGTGGTCGCCCATGGCGATGGGGCTGTGGTCTGCGCCGATGAGCACGGCCTTGATGCGGGTGGAGCCCAGTTCGATGCCCAGTACCGCTTTGCCCTCGGTGATAAAGGTTGCCAGTTGCTGCTGATCCATGTTGTTTGTCTCCTTTCGGTTCGTCTATGTTGAGATGGTTCGTGTTCCATTTGTTACCGTATCAATCCGGCATCTGCCACGGCAGTACCTCCGGGTGTACCTCCTGCCCCTCCAGCAGGGCGAGCAGCTTCTCCGCTGCCAGCCTGCCCAACTGCTCCTTGGGGTTTGCCAATGAGTAGAAGGGCTTTGCCGACAGCTGCGCATAGGTGCTGTGGTCGAAGCTGATCACCTCTGCCCCATCGCAGGCAGGCTGCCTGAGCAGCTGCATGGCTACCTCATCGTTGTAGCAGACGACGGCTGTGCAGCCCTCCAGCACCTGCGCAGCCTGCGTTTGCAAAAGGCTGTCCCGGGTCTCGGTGGCATACCAGAGCACATGGTCGTCATCCACCGGCAACCCTGCCTCGGTAAGCGCCTGCAAATAGCCCGCATAGCGGCGGTGGCCCTGAATATCGTCGTTCTTGAAGATACCTGCGATGCGTCTGTGGCCCTGTGCCAGGAGCCGCTTGCAGGCCAGCCTGCCGCCAGCCCGATCATCCGCCACCACATAGACCGGCTTGACCAGATCCGGGTAGAAGCCGTTGAGGAACACCACCGGGATCCGCTCCTGACGGAAGTATTCGTACAGATCGATATTGGGGTTGGGCAGGGCGGTCTTGGTACCCTCCACGATCAAGCCATCGATAGGCTTTTGCCGCAGCTCCTCCAGAATAGCCCGCTCCCTGTCCACCCGGTTGCCGGTGGCTGAAAGCAGTTGGGTGTAGCCGTTCTGAGACAGTACCCCATCGATGCCGCGCAGGATCTCGGGAAAGATATATTCGCCAATGTAGGTGGTTACTACCGCCACATTGTGGGTGCGCCTGCGCCCCGGCACACGGCTGCGCACATAGGTGCCACTGCCACGTATGCGATCGGTGAGACCTTCGTTTTCCAAAAGCGTCATGGCTTGCCGTACCGTCTGGCGGCTGTAGCCAGTAGCGGCTGTCAGCTCATTCTCACTGGGCAGCCGCTGCCCTGTGCGGTACACGCCGTTGCGGATCTCCTGCCGCAGCTTCTGCGCCAGCTCCTGATATTTGTGTCCGCCCATGAGCCGCCTCCTGTGTGGTTTCATCGTTTATTGCTGTTGGTTGAATTGTACCATACAACTTGTTGTATTGCAATCCCCCGAAACAACGAAAAGCCCCGGATGATCTCTCATCCGGGGCTCAGCCTGTCAAAAAAGGTCGCAAGCAGCGGCCTTTTTTGGTATAATAGAAGCAGGTGATGATAATGCTGAAGAAGGAAATGGAACAGCGTCAAGCAATCGAAATGCTGTGTACCGATATGCTCGTCCCAAAGGATCAT
>JAZQHO010000119.1:0-1824 GCA_045540635.1 Candidatus Limiplasma sp. | reverse complement strand
GGATTAGCAATCAGAGGGCTGCGGCCCTCCGATACCTCTGGGGTTTTTGACAGTCTCCGTGCCGCTCCATGCAAGGCTGGGCGGCGCTGTATGCAAAAAATGAATACTTTTGCGCAGGATACGGTTCTTTCTGCGAAAAGTTGACACTTCAACTTCTGTGTGCTATGATGGCAAAGTTGAAACATCAACTTTGTCAAAGGAGGGATCCCTGTGCTGGATCGTTTTGAGAAGTTTTCGCTGGCGATCTCCGAGATCAACCGTTACTGGCACAAGCTGGCCGCCGAGGAGCTGGCTCCCTATGGGCTCAAAGCCGCCCATGCCACCTACCTGACCGCCATGTACCGCCACGGGGAGGGCATCACCGTGCCGGAATTGTGCGAGGAGTGCGGCAAGGATAAATCCGATGCCTCCCGCATGCTGGCGATCCTTGAGGAAAAAGGACTGGTGCGCAAGCAGGCATCCGGCGGCAGCCGCTACCGGGGGCTGATGCTGCTTACCGGGGAAGGCAGGCAGGCCGCAGAGCATGTGTGCCGCCGTGCCAGCCTTGCTGTGGAGGCTGCCGGCAGAGACCTGAGCGCCCAGCAGCGGGAGGATTTTTACCGGGCGCTGGAGGGCATCACCGCCAACCTGCGCAGGCTGAGCCGGGAGGGCATCCCGCAGGAATAAAGGAGCAGACTGCCCCATCCAAAGGAGGAAACAGAGCCTTATGCAGACCCGTATCATTGCCGATTCCACCGCCGACCTGATCCCGGAGCTCCGGGCCCGCACCACCGTGGTGCCCCTCACCGTCACCTTCGGGGAGGAGGAGTACATCGACGGTGTTACCATCACCCATCAGCAGTTCTACGAAAAGCTGGTGGAGACCGATGTGCTGCCCCACACCAGTCAGGCCGCCCCGGCAGCCTTTGCCCGTGTTTTCGAAGAAGTGGACAGGGAGGGCGGCGAGGCCGTGGTGCTGACCCTTTCCTCCAAGCTGAGCGGCACGTACCAGAGCGCCTGCATCGCCGCAGCGGACAGGGAAAACATCTTCGTGGTGGATACCGGCACAGTAGCCATTGGCGGCGGCATTCTGACGGAGTATGCCCTGCGCCTTGCAGACGAAGGGCTGGATGCCCGCAGCATCGCCCTGCGGCTGGAGCAGGTGAAGGGGCGCATCCATGTGATCGCCATGGTGGATACACTGGAGTATCTGAAGAAGGGCGGGCGCATCTCCGCCGCAGCGGCCTTTGCAGGCGGGCTTTTGAACCTGAAGCCCGTGCTGGCGGTGGAGGGGGGCGAGATCAAGGTGCTGGGCAAGGCCAGAGGCTCCAAGCAGGGCAACAACCTGCTGGTGGAGCAGATCGCCAAGGCCGGTGGCGTGGACTTTGACATGCCCGTGCTGCTGGGCTACACCGGCCTTTCCGATGCGCTGCTGAATAAGTATATCCAGGACAGCGAGCGCCTGTGGGCTCACAGCAAGACCCAGCTGAACACCACCGTGATCGGCAGCGTGATCGGCACGCATGCCGGGCCGGGGGCTGTGGCTGTGGCGTTTTTTGAACGGTGAGGGTGGGGAAGAGGATAGAAGAATAGATGGATAGAAAAAAGAGCAAGCCATGCCTGTGGGGGGGATGGAAAGGATGGAGTTATTCTTCGTTTTACACCAGAGAGATGTCGAAACGGCGAACCTACCAAGGTTTGCCGCAGCCTGTCAAAAAAGGTCGCAAGCAGCGGCCTTTTTTGGTATAATAGAAGCAGGTGATGATAATGCTGAAGAAGGAAATGGAACAGCGTCAAGCAATCGAAATGCTGTGTACCGATATGCTCGTCCCAAAGGATCATCTG
>JAZQHO010000118.1:0-8185 GCA_045540635.1 Candidatus Limiplasma sp. | reverse complement strand
CTTGGCCTCCGACTTGTACCGGCGATTTGAAAAGATCCCCGGCTGCAGTGCAGTCGGGGATCGCTTCGTTTGTCAGGATGCCGATTCGCTGGTTTTGGCAGTCTTTTTCTTGGGCTTGCGCACCGGCTTGGGGGCAGCGGTTTCCTTCTGTGCCTCGTCCAGCACCAGAATGGGCGCTTCCTCGCCCAGCACGGCCTTTTCGGTAATGACCACGCTCTTTACATCCGTGCGGGAGGGCAGGTCGAACATGGTGTCCATCAGGATGTTCTCCACGATGGCACGCAGACCGCGGGCACCGCTCTTGCGGTCGATGGACTGCTTGGCGATCAGCCGGAGGGCTTCGGGCTCAAAGGTCAGCTCGATGCCGTCCAGATTCATCAGGTAGCCGTACTGCTTTACCAGAGCGTTCTTGGGCTCGGTAAGGATACGCACAAGCTGATCCTCATCCAGCGCATCAAGCGTGACGGTGATGGGCAGACGACCCACGAACTCAGGGATCAGACCGAATTTGATCAGATCCTCCGGGCGCAGCTGGCGCAGGGTCTCGTTCAGGCTGCGGTCATCCTTGCCGTGCAGCTCGCTGCCGAAGCCAAGGCTCTTTTTGCCCACGCGGCTTTCGATGATGGGTGCGATGCCGTCGAAAGCGCCGCCGCAGATGAAGAGGATGTTGGTGGTATCGATCTGGATAAACTCCTGATGGGGGTGCTTGCGCCCGCCCTGCGGGGGAACGCTGGCAACCGTGCCTTCCAGGATCTTCAGCAGCGTCTGCTGCACGCCCTCGCCGCTTACATCGCGGGTGATGGAGGGATTCTCGCTCTTGCGGGCGATCTTGTCGATCTCGTCGATGTAGATGATGCCGCGCTGGGCAGCTTCAATATCGTAATCGGCGGCCTGAATGAGCCGCAGAAGGATGTTCTCTACATCCTCGCCCACATAACCGGCCTCGGTAAGGCTGGTGGCATCGGCGATGGCGAAGGGCACCTTCAGCAGCTTGGCAAGGGTCTGGGCAAGGAAGGTCTTGCCGCAGCCGGTGGGGCCTACCAGCAGGATGTTGCTCTTCTGCAGCTCCACCTCGCTATCCGCAGTTTTGGCAGGGGCGGCATCGATGCGCTTGTAGTGGTTGTACACAGCCACCGCCAGCGCACGCTTGGCCTTATCCTGCCCGATCACGTACTGATCCAGCACCTCTTTGATCTCTCGCGGCCGAGGGATCTCCTCGCCCTTTACGGGGGCGTGATGCTTGGGCAACAGATCGTCGCTGATGATCTCCTGACACAGCAGGATGCACTCGTTGCAGATCTGCACATTGGGGCCTGCCACCATGCGCATCACCTGTTCGCTGCTCTTGCCACAAAAGCTGCAGCGCTTGGGCTTGGGCATACGGGGATTGAAATCGTCTCCCGCCATGTTGTTACCTCTCTTTATGTGTTACTTGGAGTTGCGCGGCTGGTAGATTTCGTCGATGATGCCGTACTTGAGGGCTTCCTCGGCGCTCATAAAGTAGTCGCGCTCCACATCCTGTTTGACCTTTTCAATGTCCTGACCACTCATCTCGGCCATCAGGCGGGTCATTTTTTCTTTGGTTTTCAGCAGCCATTCGGCACGGATGGCCACATCCGTCGCCTGACCCTGTGCGCCGCCAAGGGGCTGGTGGATCATCACTTCGCTGTTGGGCAGCGCCAGACGCTTGCCCTTTTCGCCAGCCATCAGCAGGAAGGCTGCCATGCTGGCTGCCATGCCGATGACCACCGTGCGCACATTGCATTTGATATAGTTCATGGTATCGTAGATCGCCATGCCTGCAGTCACGCTGCCGCCGGGGCTGTTGATGTAGAGAGAGATGTCCGCATCCGGGTTCTCCATCTCCAAAAACAGCATCTGCGCTACGACCAGATTGGCGGTATCATCGTTGATCTCGCCGCTGAGAAATACGATGCGGTCTTTCAGCAGGCGGGAGTAGATATCGAACGAACGCTCGCCGCGGTTGGTTTGTTCAACGACCATGGGGATCAGACCCATTAGGATTCCCTCCTTCGGTAGAGTGGTTTTGTTTGTCTGGAAAAAGTGAAATGGCGCACCGCAGGATATACCCTAAGAGCATATGCATGCGGTGCGCGTTTTATGCGCTTGTGCGCAGAGCACGGTCTTGCGGGGCAAAACGCTGCTCTTGATTATTCGGCTTCGGTCTCCTCAGCTTCGTGGGCCTTGGGGTCGTGGAGCTCTTCGATCACTTTGGCGTTCTCCCAGAGCATATCCAGAGCCTTGGTAACGGCGGCGCGATGCTTGAAGTAATCCATCTGGCCCTCGTTGAAGGACTTCTTGATCTCCTCCAGCGTCTGGCCCATGGGCTCGGCGTAACTGGTCAGCAGGTTGTCCACATCCTCGTCGGAAGCTTCGATACCTTCGGCCTTTACGATCTCGTCAAGCACCAGCTCGGTCTTAACAGTCAGCTCGGCCTCGCTGCGGTACATGTCGCGCATCTGAGCGGGGGTCTGGCCCAGCATGCTCAGGTACTGCTCCATGGAGAAGCCCTGCTGCTGCATGCGCCAGCCCATCTGCTGCATCATATCATCCAGCTTATCCTCGATCATGGGGGCGGGGATCTCCACCTCGGCGTTGGCCACGGCCTTGTCCACCAGGCTCTGCTTGGCGGCTTCCTCGGCGTGGGCGGAAGCGGTCTCCTCGATCTTCTTGGCAACATCGGCGCGGTACTCGGCCAGGGTGTCGAACTCGCTCACTTCGGAGGCGAAGTCGTCATCCAGCTCGGGCAGCTCTTCCTTGGTGATGGCGTGCAGCTTCACGTGGAAAACAGCATCCTTACCGGCCAGCTCTTCGCTGTGGTACTTCTCGGGGAACTTGACGGTCAGGTCGCGCTCTTCGCCGATCTGCATGCCGATCATCTGCTCCTCGAAGCCGGGGATGAAGCTGCCGGAGCCGATCACCAGATGCTGATGCTCGGCGGTGCCGCCTTCGAACTTAACGCCGTCAACGCTGCCGGAGTAATCCAGCTCAGCATTGTCGCCGTTCTCCAGAGCACGGTCGGTCACATCGATGCTGCGGGCAACACGCTTGCGCTCCTGCTCCAGACGGGCATCGATCTGCTCGTCGGTAACGGGGTGCATGTGCTTGGCAACTTCCAGACCCTTGTACTCGCCCAGCTTAACTTCGGGCATCACATATACTTCGGCGGTAAAGACAACATCCTTGCCCTTTTCGATGGTTTCCACATCCACTTCGGGGCGGCTGACAGGATTGATACCGCTTTCGGTGACGGCCTTGGTGTAAGCATCGGGGAAGATGGCTTCCAGAGCATCCTCGTAGAACACGTTGGCGCCGTACATGCTCTCGATGAGGCGGCGGGGAGCCTTGCCCTTGCGGAAACCGGGCACGCTGATCTGGCCGCGGATCTTCAGATAGGCCTTCTGCGCTTCTTCTTCAAAGACAGCGGCAGGGGCGGTGAAAGTAAACTTTACTTTGTTACCGGAAAGCTTTTCAAACGTATACTCCATGCTATTTCCTCCCTGGCAGATAACTGGATGCATCTGCCAACATTATCAAAAGACACCGATGATAATTATACCACCCTTTTCCTATACGTGCAATACCGGGGAGCATCTTTTCTTGTCTACTTTGCATTGGGGTGGGGGAGAGGGTATAAAGAACAACCCTCCGCAAGCGGAGGGGTGTTGCCCGTGAACGGGGCAGGGATCAATAGTCGGTATCCTGGTAGGCCACAACAGACAGATTGTCGAAGGTGATCAGGCCGTTCGCCAGCAGGGCTTCCACAACGTTGTCGTAGCTCAGGTCGCACTTCACCTGCACGGAGGTGCCGGGCATGATGCCAACATAGCTGGGCATAACGTCGTCCACATACACGATCTTGCCTTCGGCATTCTTCACGGCGAAGAGCACGCGGAAGTTGTACACGGGAGCATCGGTATCGTTGGTAACGGTAGCGATCAGCTCGTGGGTGTTGCGGTAGCTGCCTTCGGTAAAGACATACTCAACGGTTGCGGGCAGGGCAACGTTGGGGTTTTCCTTGGCGGCCTTGCCGTTAACGGTCAGCATGTAATCGGCGGCATCCTCAACGGAGGCAACCTCGTCCAGGCTGGTGTAGGTGGCCAGATAGCCGACCTGACCGGGCTCCAGAACATCGGGGTAGCAGTACAGCCAGTCATCGGAATTCAGAGCCTCGCCTTCGGCGTCGTAGATCTCCCACAGACCGTTGGCAAACTCGATGGGCTTGTCGCCGGTGTTGGTCAGCTCGGCATAGATGTAGGCATAGAAGCTGCCCTCATAGGGCTCCAGAGAATAGAACTGTTCAGAAGTGACCTCCAGCTTGCCGGCGGCAAAAGCGGGAGTGATGGCGCACAGCACCAGAGCAAGGGACAGAACCAGCATAACAATGCGCTTCATGTGTTGTTTCCTCACTTTCAATGGAATGGTGGGTGAATGGGAAAATCCCCAATGCGGGGTTCCGGTGTTATTATAGCACACTTTGCCTGCATTGGGGAAGTAGGGACAAAATGGATACAATCGATCGGGGATCAGCCCAGCATCTTCTCGTAGATGCTCACATAGTCGGCTGCGCTGTGGGTCCAGCTGTAATCGCCAGCCATGCCGCGCTTGCGCAGCTCGGTGATCACGTCCTTCTGGTCGCGGTAGTAGCCCAGCGCGCGGCGGATGACGTTGAGCATGTCGTGAGCATTGTAGTTGAGGAAGGTGAAGCCGTTGCCCTCGTTGTTGAACTTGTTGTAGCTGAGCACGGTGTCACGCAGGCCGCCGGTCTCGCGGACGATCGGGATGGTGCCGTAGCGCAGGCTGATGAGCTGGCTCAGGCCGCAGGGCTCGAACAGGCTGGGCATGAGGAAGAAGTCGGCAGAGGCGTACAGCCGGTGGGCCAGCTGGTGATCCATGGCGAAGCGGGCGGCCATCTTGCCCTGATACTGCTGCTCGGCCCAGCTGAACAGGTTGGTGTAACGGGCTTCGCCCATACCCAGCACCACCAGCTGAACATTCTCGTTCATGATATCGCCCAGCACGCAGTCCACCAGATCCAGACCCTTCTGGTTGCTCAGGCGGCCGACCATAGCGATCAGCGGGATGTCGGAGTTCACTTCCAGACCCAGATCGCGCTGCAGCTGCAGCTTGTTCTCCACCTTCACCTCAAGGGTATCGGCGGTGTAGTTCTTGTAGATGAGGGGATCGGTCTCGGGGTTGTACTCTTCCACATCAATGCCGTTGAGCACGCCGTAAAGGCTCTCGTGGCGGGCACGGATGAGACCATCCATGCGTTCGCCGTAGTATGCCGTGGTGATCTCCTCGGCATAGCTGGGGCTTACGGTGGTGATCACATCGCTGTAGACCAGACCGGCCTTCATAAAGTTGGCACAGCCATAGCACTCCAGCTTGTCGGAGGTGAACAGGTCATCGCCCAGACCCAGCACATCCTGCACTTCCTTGATGCCGAAAATACCCTGATACTGCAGGTTGTGGATGGTGTACATGGTGCGCATGTTGGCGTAGAAGGGCAGGTGCTGGTACTGGATCTTCAGCAGTGCAGGCACCATGCCGCTCTGCCAGTCGTGGGCATGGATGATGTCGGGCTGGAAGTCGATCAGAGGCAGCATGTCGATGGCGGCACGGCAGAAGAAGCCGTAGCGCTCGTACTCATCGCCGCCGAGGCCGTATACATAGGGACGGCCGAAGTAGTACTTGTTATCCAGGAAGTAGTAAGTAACGCCGTCCTTTACCAGCTGCTGCACGCCGCAGTACTGGCGGGGCCAGCCCAGCTGCACGTCGAAATGGAGCACAAAATCCATCTCGGCCTGATACTTCTGGTCAATGGCGGTGTACATGGGCAAAATGACACGAACATCGTGCCCCTGCTTGCTGAGCACGGGAGCCAGAGCGCCGACCACGTCTGCCAGACCGCCGGTCTTGATAAAGGGTACGCATTCGCTGGCAGTAAAGAGAATTTTCATGAGGGGGGCCTCCTTTGATTGCATTCTTGAAAAATCGTCCGGGCTTACAGGATCTTGCCGCCCTTATCCACGCAGACGGGGTAATACTTGGTGCCGATCACCTTTTCGCCTGCCTTGATGAATACGTTCTTGTCCAGAATGCAGTTTTCGAGATATACGCCGTCTTCGATCACGCCGTCCTGCATGATGATGCAGTTCTTCACGTGAGCGCCCTTGCCGATCTTAACGCCGCGGAAGAGCACGCTGTGCTCAACAGTGCCGTTGATCATGCTGCCGTCGGCCACCATGGAGTTGATCACATTGGCGTTTTCCATATAGCGGGCGGCCAGCTGGTCGCGCACCTTGGTATACACGGGACGATCCTCGGGGAAGAGCTGGTGACGGATGCTGGGATCCAGACAGTCCATGTTGAACTTCAGGTAGTTCTCAACACTGTCCAGACGGTAGCACAGATCGGTGTACTCGTAGCCCATTACCTTCATGCCGTTGTCGCGAACGCTGCGCAGGATCAGGTCGCCCAGCAGCTCGTGGTAGCGGTGGGCAGCACCGGTATCCACCAGATCCAGCAGCAGGCTCTTCTTCATAATGAAGATATCCATGCTGGTGTTTTCATACTTGGGCCTGGTGGGATCCACTTCCACATCGCGGATCATGCCGTCCTCGGCCACATCCAGATAAGCGCCGTAGTTGGCACGCTGCATATCGGGGTTGCGGGTATAGAGCATCATGATATCCGCATCGCTGGCCTTGAACTTGGCAAAAGCGTCGGTAAAGTTGGCGTTGTATACGATCAGGCTGTTGGTAAGCAGCACGTATTCCTGACGGCTGCGGCGCAGGTAGCCGATGTTGGAGTGCAGCGCATCGATGGAGCCCTTATAAACGCCGTTGTTCTCGTCGGCATTCAGGAAGGGAGGCAGAATGAACAGACCGTCATTCTTACCGTGCAGATCCCACTCCTTACCGCTGCCCAGATGGTCCATCAGGCTCTGGTAGTTCTTCTGCATAATAACGCCTACATTGCGCATGCCGCTGTTGACCATGCTGGAAACCAGGAAGTCGATCACGCGGTAGCGGCCGCAGACAGGCATGGCGGCGATGGCGCGTACCTTGGTCAGATCCCGCAGAAAATCATCTTTTTCGCCGGTGTAAATAACACCCATTACGTCTTTCATGATAGTACCTCACTTTGTGGTTGATAGGCAAAGGGGGGAGGGGGGATTACTCAGCGCGCTGCTCGCCGGCCTTCACGATGCTGCCGGCAGGCAGGGTAACATGGTCGCCCACCACGGCGATGTTGCCGGTGGTCTCGCCCACTTCGGAGCCGGAGCCGATCACGGCAGATTCTGCCACGATGGCTCTGCGCACCACGGCGCCGCGCTTGATGGTGCAGCCGGGCATCAGCACGCTGTCGATGACCTTTGCGCCTTCCTCGACGGTAACGCCTGCAAAGAGGATGCTGTGCTCCACATTGCCGTAGACCTCGCAGCCTTCGGTGATCAGGCTGTTGATGGCCTTGCCGCCTTCAGCCACAAAGCTGGGAGCCAGACCGGGGTTGCGGCCGTAGATGCGCCACTTCTTGTCGTACAGGTCGATGGGCATGGGCATCTCCAGCAGATCCATATTAGCTTTCCACAGGCTTTCGATGGTACCCACGTCCTTCCAGTAGCCCTCGAAGTCGTAGGCGAACATGCGCTGGTCGTCTGCCAGCATGTTGGGGATGATGTTCTTGCCGAAGTCGTTGGAGCTGTTGGGGTCGGCAGCATCTTCGGTCAGGTACTTGCGCAGCTTGTCCCAGGTGAAGATGTATACACCCATGCTGGCCTTATTGCTCTTGGGGTTGGCGGGCTTTTCTTCGAACTCGTCGATACGGTTGCCTACGCCGGTGCTCATAATGCCGAAACGGCTGGCCTCGGCCCACGGTACCTCGCGCACGGCGATGGTGCAGTCGGCCTTGGTCTCGATGTGAGCCTTCAGCATGGCGTTGTAATCCATCTTGTAGATATGGTCGCCGCTGAGGATGAGGACGTAATTGGTATCAAACTGTTCAATAAACTGCAGGTTCTGGTAAATAGCGTTGGCGGTACCGGAATCCCACTCGCCGCTCTTGCCGGTCTGGTAGGGGGGCAGCACGTATACGCCGTCGTGGGCAAGGTCAAGATCCCACGGAGAGCCGCTGCCGATGTAGGCATTCAACGCCAGGG
>JAZQHO010000117.1:0-22033 GCA_045540635.1 Candidatus Limiplasma sp. | reverse complement strand
CTGGCCCTCCTTGGGCAGGGCTGCGGAGCCGGAATTGATGTAGACATAATCCTCCTGCGGAATGGCGCAATGCACATGGGTGTGCCCGTGGATGAGCACATCACCCGGCTGATGAGGCGGCGGATTGCCGATGTTGAACAGATGCCCATGGGTCACGAATGCGGTGTGCCCGCCATCCAGCGGCAGCAGGGCATAATCCGCCATGATGGGGAATTCCAGCACCATCTGATCCACCTCGGCATCGCAGTTGCCACGCACGCACAGAGGTGTCATGGCGCAGCTGTTGAGCATGGCAAACACCTCTTTGGGCGCATAGCGCACGGGCAGGTCGTTGCGGGGGCCGTGGTAGAGCAAGTCGCCCAGCAAAACAAAGCGATCCGCTTTTTCCTCCTCCAGCTTGGCAAGGATGCGCTCCATGGCGGCAGCGGAGCCGTGAATATCCGATGCGAACAAAATCTTCATAGGTTTATGCCTCCAATCCTTCCAGTTCCAGTACCACAGGGCAGTGGTCGCTGCCCGGGATCTGATCGTGAATATCCGCCACGCGGATGTTCTCCGCAATGCGGCTGCTGACGAGGAAATAGTCGATACGCCAGCCGATGTTCCGCTCGCGGCTCTTCATCATATAGCTCCACCAGCTGTAGCGCTCCCTTTCATCGGGGTGCAGATGGCGGAAAGTATCCACAAAACCACTTTCCAGAAGGCTGGTCATCTTGTCCCGCTCCTCCTGAGTAAAGCCCGCATTCCGGGTGTTGGTCTTGGGATTTTTCAGGTCGATCTCCTTATGAGCCACGTTCATATCGCCGCAGACGATAACGGGTTTCTTCTCATCCAGCGCAAGCAGATAGGCCCGGAAGGCCTCCTCCCACTCCATGCGGTAGGCAAGGCGGGTCAACTCCCGCTGGCTATTGGGCGTATAGACAGTGACCAGATAAAAATCCCTGTATTCCAGCGTGATCACACGCCCCTCATGGTCGTGCTCCTCCACACCAATGCCGTAGCTGACGCTGACCGGCTCCTGCTTCGCCATGACAGCCGTGCCGGAGTAGCCCTTCTTTTCGGCGCTGTTCCAGAACTGCAGGTAGCCCTCCGGCTCAAACTCGGCTTGTCCCTTTTGCATCTTGGTCTCCTGCAAACAGAAAAAATCTGCGTCGGAGGCGTTGAAATAGTCCATAAAACCCTTGCCCAGACAGGCGCGCAGGCCGTTTACATTCCAGGAGATCAGCTTCATTGGCATTCTCCTCTCCTTGTTCTGTGGTAGCTGCCCTTTCAGCAGCCGAAGTGATTGTACCATATTGTCCACACAGGCTGCAAGTTGACACCAAATGATACGCAATGGTATACTCTGTTCGTTATTCGTGATGATCCCGATTTTGACCAACCATCAAGGAGTGAGGATCCTATGTTCGAATCCCGTTGCGGGCTCAAATGCAGCGAATGCAAGTACAAAGAGATCATGAAATGCACCGGCTGCACCAACATCAAGAAGCCGTACTGGGCAAAGAGCTGCCCCATCAAAAACTGCGTAGAGGGCAAAAAGCTGGAGCACTGCGGCAAATGCGACAAATTTCCCTGCAAGCAGCTGCACGAGTTCGCCTACGATCCCGCCACCGGCAGCGAAGGCACCCGCATCGAAAACCTGACCGACTGGGCCGGCGGCCTGTAACTGCGGCTGCAGACCGAACAGAAAAACATAAAAACGCACGGAACCACCTGTATGGCGGCCGTGCGTTTTTGTGTCTTTCCCAAGGGGTATCGTCTGCATTTCTTCCGGACTCATCAGCTGTAACACGCATGCAGGCGGATGAACGAACAACAGCCAACTTCGTTTACTTTCCGGAAGCCATTTTTCTCGTAAAACGCAGCCGCCGATTCTGTATCATCTGCCAGCAGCACCGTCTGATTCACATCGGGAAAAGCCCCGAGCATCCGCTCCATCAGCTTTGAGCCGATCCCCCTGCGCTGATATTCGGGCAGCACCAACAAATCCTGAATATACAAAATGGAGACCCCGTCACCGACCCCGCGGATGATCCCGCAAAGCAGGTCCCCGTCATAGGCGGCCAGTGTCAGGAGAGAGCCCGCATAAGTCTCCCGCAGCAGTTCCTCCCGGCGCAGATAGCTTGTCCAGCCGACGCTTCTGTAAAGCAGCCTGATCTCCGCATCATTATAATGAATATACGGTTCGATCCTGATGTTCATCAGCATCCCCCTCCGATCTGCTCCAATTTTTTCATCATCCGCAGGGCACAGCCCGCAGCTCCCCTTCGGGCTGCGGGCTGTGTGCTCAAAGGCCGAGCCGCTCAGTAGTCCCTCCGGGGCAGCTGCACGCCCAGCGCCTCCGCAGCCTCCTCCAGCACATTCAGTGCGCGGACGATCTGTTCGGGCTGATGCTCACTGATCACGCAGAAGCGAAGCCTTGCCTTGTTCTTGGGCACGGCGGGGTATACAGCCGGCGGCACGAACACGCCGCGGCGGCGCATCTCGTTGCTGAGGGCAAAGGCATCCTCGTCCCGCCCGATGAGCACGGGAATGATCGCCGTCTCGCCTGCCAGACAGATATCCATCCGGTGGCGGCGCGCCTCATCGGCAAAGCACTTGATGTTGCGGCGCATGCCCTCCATGATCTGAGGCTCACGGCGCAGAAGGCGTACAGCCGCCAGCGTGCCCGCAGCCAGCGCCGGGCTCAGACCCACGCTGAACACGAAACCGGGCAGGTTATAGCGCAGATACTCGATCAGGCACTTGCGGCCCGCCAGATAGCCGCCGCAGGTACCCAAGCCTTTGGACAGGGTGCCCATCTTGATGTCGATATCATCGGGAGCCAGACCAAAGTACTCGTCCACACCGCCGCCGGTCTCGCCGATAACGCAGGCGCTGTGCGCCTCGTCCACCATCAGGAAGCAGCCGTACTTTTTCTTTATGCGCACGAAGGCAGGCACATCGGCAATATCGCCGTCCATGCTGTAGGCACCCTCGATGATGATGAGCACCTTCTCGTAGTACTTGCGCTGCGCACGCAGGATGCTCTCCAGCGCAGCGGTATCGTTGTGCGGGAAAGGCTTGACCGTTGCAGGAGACAGACGGCAGCCCTGTTCGATGGAGTTATGGGCCAGCGCATCGTACACGATCAGGTCGTTGGGGCCGCAGAAATTGCCTACGATGGTCACATTGGTGGAGTGACCGCCCACGCAGACCAGCGCTGCTTCGGCATGCTTCCAGTCTGCAATCTCCCGCTCCAGTTCGCCGTGGAGGCTCTTTTCGCCCGCCAGCAGACGGCTGCCGCTGGCGCTGGTGCCGTAGGCATCAATGGCAGCCTTGGCGGCCTCGTTGACCTCCTTGCGGCCGCTCATGCCCACATAGTTGTAGGAACCGAAATTGAGCACTTCCTCGCCAGCCATCAAACTCTTGTCCAGCAGGGGCGAATCGTGGCAGACAAAATAGGGGTTCTCATCGCCGGAGGCCATCAAGGCCTGCTGACGGGCACAGAAAGCCTGGAACTCGGCGGAATCCTCAAATCTGGTTACAGGTTGGCGCTCCACACGTTCCTTGGGCTGCTCGGCAGTGCCGCCGCCCATCTTGCGGCAGAGCAGGCGGGTAAGGCTGTTGACGGTGGCGCAATCGCCGTACTCTTCGGTTTCGATATTGACCCCAAACAGCTCCTCGGCCTTCAGCGTGATGGAAAGCACCTGCAGGCTGTCGCCGCCCAGCTCGTCGATAAAGTGGGCATCATCACCAAAGGTGCCCACCTCCTGCTCCAGCGCTTCGGCAAAGCAGCTGCGCACCTGCTTACGGATCTCCTCCCGCTGCTGCGCATTCTTGGCTGCCACCTGCTCAGCCTCCGCAGCTTCGGAGGGGCGTGCAGCCTGAGGGCGATCGGAGAGTCTTGCTGCCGCAGAGGACAGATCCAGCTCCTTCATGGGCATGCCGCCCTCCATGATGCGCTTTTTCAGCTCCAGCCTCTTTACCTTGATGCCGTTGACAAGGGGCAGTTTATCATCCGTCAGGTAGCAGCGGTTGAGGCGCTTGAGGGAGGGCAGCGCATTATTGCGGTTGCGGATCTCGCCCGCCAGCTCTGCCAGTGCGGCATCATCCAGCGCAGCCACATCCATGCTCAATACAAGGGTGATATCTTCATACATACCGCCATCGGGCTTAGGCACGCCCAGCACCGCCGCCTGTTCCACGCCGGGCAGGGCAGAGAACACATCCTCCAGCTCGTCCGGGTACACATTTTCGCCGGACTCGTTGATGATCACGTCCTTGCAGCGACCCTGAATGAACACACGCCCATCCTTGCGCAGACGGACGATATCGCCGGTGGGATACCAACCGTTGCTGGTATCGGGGGGCAGCAGCCTGCCGCCGGACATGCGCCCGGAGTGGATGCTGGCGCCGCGGATACGCATCTCACCCTCGCTGTTTTTGCCGTCCACCACATATTCCACATTGGTGAGGGGCTTGCCCACGCTGCCGGTAAGGCGTTTTTTCAAGCTCATGGAGGTCTCGACGCTGGTAACGGCGGTCTCGGTCATGCCGAAACCGCAGACGGTGTAGTAGCCAAGGGCGTTGAGCATGCGCAGATGCTCCACCGGGGTATGGCTGCCGCCCAGAATGACGCACAGCACGTCGGTGCCCAGCGCCTTCTTCAGCAGGCCCTTGAAGAGCATCTTCTGCGCAAAGTGCAGACCCATGGTGGGGGCGATGCGCTGCGCGTTCAGGCTCATGCCCGTCATGGCGGAGAAAGCCGCGCGCTTGACGGCCGACTCTTTATCCAGCTTCTTCTTGATGGTAGTGCACAGGTTGTTGGCCAGCAGCGGCACAGCCACGATCAGGTGGGGACGGCAGCGCTGCGCGGTGGTAAGGATGGTCTTGGGGGCACGATCCTTCAGATAGATATTGGCATAGCCAAGGAAGCCGCACCACATCAGGTTGACCACGAAGCCCAGCACATGGTGGAAGGGCAAAAAGGCCAGCGCGCGGCGGTTCTCGTTGGCTACGATGCGTTTGTTTTCATTGTAGAGCAGCAGGGAGCTGAGCACCTGCTCCGCCATAGCCTCGCCGTTGTAGACAAAGATACGGCTGGTACCGGTGGTCCCGCTGGTGCAGAGCGCCACAGAATCGCCGCAGGGCACATCAGGCCGGGCGGCATCAGGGGCTGCAAACAGCTCCTCCGTGCGGATCTGATGAATATCCGCAGGAAGCCGGCGCTCCCGGGCGGTGATCATCGCCTTACAGCCGGCCTCGTTCATCAGGTGCAGAGCCAGCTCATCATTCATGGAGGCATCCAGCAGAAGGGCGTTGTGCCCACTGAGGATGAGCCCCCAGAAGGTGGGGAACCATTCCTTGCAGGTATCCATAGCGATGGCTACAAAGCCGGGTTCCGGCAGTCTGCGGTGCAGCCATGCCGCATAGGCGCAGGCTTTTTCGCCCGCCTGTGCAAAGGTCCAGTGCTTCTCGGCGTCGCCCTCCAGCCAGATGGCTGCCAGCGCATCGCCGTGGGCACAGGTGATCTCGTAAAGGTTCTCCAGCGTTTTGTTCTGGGAAAGCAGAGCGCTGTCGCGCGCAATATCGTGCATTTGTTTACCTCTCTTTCCGGCAACAGGAAGAACCCCTCTCCCGCAACAGCAAAAAAGGGATAAACGAACAAAGGCCGAGGCCTGTGCCGCTTCTGCCTGTAGCATATCCGGTTGTGTTCGTAAGTGACGCGCCCGCACACCGGGCAAATGCTCCCTTTGGCCGATCCTCTCCTTTCCGAAAAGCATGGGAGCGGTATTGAGGCTGCACGATGACAGAATTGCGAATAAAATAACAGAAAATCAAATCGTGTGCATAAGACCGCCCAGCACAGTATATCCAATCCCGCCCATTTGCGCAAGCCCTGCCCGGGTGTGTAAAAATATATAGGAAAGGGGTTTTTTTGAGCCGGGTTATGATGTATAATAGACTATGACATATTATCGCTACACAGCCAAAGGAGGGGGTATACGATGCAGGCATTTCTGACCAAGGCAGAATCCATCCTTTGGAGCATTTTCAACCGTCCTACCATTGCAGATGTTGTGGATATCATCATCGTTGCATTTTTGTTGTACAAGTTGCTGATGCTCACCAAAGAGACCCGCGCCAGCGCCGTTTTGAAAGGTCTGGTGGTTTTGTTCCTCGCCACATGGATCAGCGATCTTTTCGGCCTTACCGCCATGAGCTGGATCCTGAACAATGTTTTGAGCAACGGCGCGCTGGTGCTGGTGATCCTCTTCCAGCCGGAGCTGCGCAAGGCGCTGGAGCAGATCGGCCGCGGCACCATCCGCGATTCGCTCTCCAAAACCAAGAGCGACGGTTCCAGCCGCGTGATCAACGAACTGGCAAACTGCATGATGAACCTGAGCCGCCGCCGCGTGGGTGCGCTGATCGTTCTGGAGCAGAAGATCGGCCTGAAGGATGTGGTCGAGACCGGCACCATGCTGGACAGCGAGATCTCTTCCGCCCTGCTGGAGAACATCTTTGAGCCCAACACCCCCCTGCACGACGGCGCAGTGCTCATCCGCGGCGACAGGATCATGGCTGCCGGGTGCATCCTCAGCCTGAGCGAGGGCAAGGGCATCAGCCACGAGCTGGGTACCCGTCACCGTGCTGCGCTGGGCATTTCCGAGACCACGGATGCCATCTCCCTCATCGTCAGCGAAGAGACGGGCATTATTTCCTTCGCCCGTGAAGGCCGCCTGACCCGCCACCTGGACCGCACCGCCCTGGAAGAGGTGCTGGCCTCTGTCTACACCCAGAAGGAAGCCGGTCTGCTGGCTACCCTGCTGGAGAAGCGCAAGCAGCGCAAGGAGGGCTGAGACCATGAACACCGAACCGAAGAAAAACGCCCCCATCCTTGACCCCGAGCTGAGCCGGGTGCTGAAGCAGACCCCCTCCCGTTTCTGGAAGCGCATCTCCCACAACTGGGGGTGGAAGCTGCTGAGTGCCCTGCTGGCGGTCTGCCTCTGGGCAGGCCTCATCACGCAGGATCCCAACCTGACCCGCGAGCGCCGCTTCACCAATGTGCCCATCAGCCTGAGCGGACAAGAGACCCTTTTGAACAACGGTCTGATCGTACTCTCCGGTCTGGAGGGCGAAAACCTGATGCTGACTTCCTTCCGGGCACAGGTGCCCCAGCGCTCCTACGAAAACGTATCCGCCTCCAATTACAACCCGCGCATCGACCTGACCCGCATCACCACAACCGGCGAGCAGGATGTGCGTGTGCTGTTTACCACCTCCTCCACCTACGGCACAGTGGAAGGCGCAGTGCCCGATACCCTGCGCATCGTGGTGGATGAATACGTGACCAACTACCGGGTGCCCGTCACCCTCAACACCACAGGCGAATACCCGGAGGGCTTTTACGCCGCCGCACCCATCATCGAGCCCAGCACCATCGCCGTCAGCGGCCCCAAAAGTCTGGTGGACCGCGTGGTCTCCGTGCAGGCAGACTACGACCTGAGCTGCCTCAGCGCCCGTGCGGGCACAACCCGTCTGGCGCTGCCCCTCAAGTATATCGATGCCGACGGCAACACGCTGGAAAGCGAGCTTCTTACCGCTGCCAGCGCCAACACTGTGCTGCGCACCATTGGTGTTGAACAGCGGCTCTACACCAGCAAGGCGCTGGATATCACCTACTACGCCATGCTTACCGGTACCCCCGCCAAGGGCTACGAGGTAAAAGAAGTGACCGCTGTTCCCTCCAGCCTTGTGGCAGCCGGTGATCCCGCCATTCTGGAGACCATCGACAGCATTTTTGCCGATGCGCCTGTCAACGTGGAGGGAGCCAGCGAATCCTTTGCGGAGGAGATCCGCCTGCGCAAGCCCGGCGAGCTTACCTACCTGAGCGCTTACGCTGCCACCGTGCATGTAGAGATCGGCCCGGTGATCACCACCAAGGAATTCTCCAACCTGAAGATCAACATCCAAAACGTGCCGGACGGGCTGCGGGCTTCGCTTGACCGCAACATTACCGGAGTCACGATCACCGGCCCACAGCTGGTACTGGAGGCTCTGCGCTCCAAAAACATCCGCCTGACGGTGAATGCCGAAGCGCTGACCGAAGGCGAGCATACCGTTCCCGTAGAGATCTATGTGGATAACGAGCATGCCGAAGAATTCCAGTACGGCTTTACCAACAGTACCGTCGTGCTTACCCTTACCAAGAAATAAACTGTTTGAAAGGAGTGCCGTATGAACGGACTGGCCAATGCCATTCTGACGCTGCTGCTCAGCTGGTTGCGCATCATCATCAACCGTTTCTGGTCGCTGATCAGCAGCGAGACCGGCACCAGCTTCTACACCTTCCTTGCCAACCATTGGCTCACGATCCTGCTGGTGCTTCTGGTAGGCGGGTTTGTAGTGGATCGCATCATTTATTTCATCCGCTGGCGGCCCTTCCGGGTCTGGCTGCGCCGCCGCGGCTATGGCAAAGCCAAACAAGCGGAGGCTGAGCCACCCCAACAGCCTTTCGAGCCTGCCGCCTCCGCTGTGGCGCAGCAGCCTGTTTTGCAGCCCGTTATGCAGGAGGAAACCGGCTGGCCCGCAGGCGATACCAACTTTTACCACCCGGCATCCTCCGTGCAGCCTGCCCAGACTGCTATCTACCCCCGCCAGCAGGTGGACAGAGCCGCTTACATGCCGCCCATCAGCAATGTAGAGCCTGTGTTTGATGAGGAGGCCACCCTTTGGGCAGAAGCCGACCCGCTGGTGGTGGATCCCCAGCCCACCCGTCTGCAGCCGCCGGTATCCATGCAGGCTGCGCAGGCAGACTTTATCCAGCCCGCACCGCAGGAGCAGCCGTACACTTCTTTTCAGGAAGAATCCACCTATGTGCCCGACCCGGAGGAGCTGTATTTGCCAGACGGGCAGCCCGTGCATCCGGGGCTGGCTACAGACGTGTTGCGCCGCAACATGGGGCTGCACCACAACGATGAAGCCACCGAGCCGTACACCGGCAGCGATGTGACCTATGAGCCCGCAGGAGGCAGTCCATCCCCCATCGCCTTTACGCCCTTTACCATGCAGGCCGAAAAGCAGACCCAGCCCAAAAAGAAGCGCAACCCCTTCAAGAGCCTGATGCAGCTGATGGGCGAGGAGTCCACCCGCCCCAGCATCCGGGATCTGCAAAGCACGGTGGATGTGCGCACCGCTTTTCACGAGCCGGTATTTCCCCAACAAAACCATTCCGAGGAGGACGAATAAATGGCCCTGCCCGAGAGCAGATATACCATTCTGGTGGGCAACTACGGCAGCGGCAAGACCGAGCTGAGCCTTGCACTTGCGCTGGAGCTGCGCCGCCTTGAGCCGGAGAGCCGCATCGCGCTGGTGGATCTGGACATCGTGAACCCCTACTTCCGCAGTGCCGAACAGGGAGACCTGCTCCGGAGCGCGGGCATTGAGGTATTCATGCCCTCCTTTGCCATGAGCACCGTGGATATCCCTGCCCTGCCCGCCAACATCATGGCGGTATTCGAGCAGGATTTTGACCGTGTGATCATCGATGTGGGCGGCGACGATACCGGTGCCACCGCACTGGGGCGCTATGCCCCCCAGCTGAGTGCCCGGCGGGAGGAGATCACCATGCTGTATGTGGTCAACCCCTTCCGCCCTCTCAGCGGCACGGAGGAGGATATCGCAGAGCTGTTCGGGCTCATCGGACAGAAAGCCCGCCTGACCCCCGATGCGCTGGTCAACAACGCCAACCTGCAGGAGCATACCACCGCAGCAGACCTGCTGGAGGGCCAGCAGCTGCTGGAAAAAGTCTCCCGGCAGCTGAATGTGCCCATTGCCATGGTTGCAGGCATGCCCGCCCTGAAGGACGAGCTGCCCGAAGCCATGCAGGCGCTCTACTTTCCCTTTGATCCTATTATGAAACCCGATTGGCTGGTGGATACCGATGCATGATACCTATCCCCTGCCCACAGCCTTTGTCCGCCGCATGCAGGAGCAGCTTGGCCCTGATGCGGCGGCCTATTTTGCTTCTCTGGAGGAACCGTGGCACCGCGGCCTGCGGCTGAATCCGCAAAAGCCCCTGCCGGATACTCACCCCCTCCACAGTGATCTGCTGGAGCCTGTGCCATGGCACAGCGGCGGTTGGTACCTGAGCAACGAAAGCCTGCTGGGCGCACACCCGCTCCACGAGGCAGGCGCTTACTACATACAGGAGCCCAGCGCCATGACTGCTGTGGCTGTACTTTCGCCCAAACCCGGCGAAAGGGTGCTGGATCTCTGCGCCGCACCCGGCGGCAAGAGCACCCAGATCGCCGGTCTTTTGGGCGGCGATGGGCTGCTGGTGTGCAACGAGCCTGTGCCGAGCCGGGTAAAGATCCTGAGCCGGAACATCGAGCGCATGGGCATTTGCAATGCGCTGGTGGTCTCCGCAGACCCGGATCTGCTCTGCCAAAAATGGCGGCATTGCTTTGATGCCATTCTGGTGGATGCTCCCTGCAGCGGCGAGGGCATGTTCCGCCGCCACCCGGAAACACGGCTGGAATGGAATGAGGATTCCCCCGCAGGCTGCGCCGCACGGCAAGCCCGCATCCTGAACGCTGCCATCCGGATGCTTCGCCCCGGCGGGCGGCTGGTGTACAGCACCTGCACCCTGAACCGGGAAGAAAACGAGCAAATGGTATCGACCATGCTCGCTGCCCACCCGGAGCTTACCGCGGTGCCCTTCTCGCTGCCCACGGGCGGCGGGCGCACCATGGAAGCGCCGGACGGCATGCTGCACCTGTACCCCCACCAGTTCAAGGGGGAGGGACATTTTGTTGCGCAGCTGCACAAGGCGGATAGCGCCTCTGCCGACGATGCCACCGTTTTTTCTCCCGCCGTACAGGAGCTGACCTCCCCCCAGAAGCCTATGTTGTCTGCCTATGCCGCCTTCTGCAAGAGCTTCGGCGATGCTCTGCCCGAAGCCAATGCCTGCTTTGGCGATATGCTTCTTTCCGCTCCCCCTCTGCCGCCCCTCAAGGGGTTGAAAGTGCTCAGAGCCGGTTTGCAGCTGGGCAGCATGAAGGGCAAAGTATTCATACCTGACCATGCGCTGGCCATGGGGCTGCCCGCAGACGGGCGCTACCCCGCCGTGGCTGCGGATGAAACGCAGGCTGCTGCCTATCAGCGCGGCGAGACCCTGCCTGCGCCGGACGGCCTCAGCGGCTTCTGCCTCGTTACGCTGGACGGGCTTGCGCTGGGTTTTGGCAAAGCCAGCGATGGGCAGGTAAAAAACCACTACCCCAAGGGGCTCCGCAGAGGATAAACTTTTTTGCTTACAATGCCAAAACGCCGGACTGCACAGGCAGCCCGGCGTTTTGCATATGGATTGTTTACAGATACAGGTTCATCAGCACCGCATCGTAGTCTACGCCGTCGATGCGCAGGAAGCGGCGGAAGGTGCCGATGGTCTCAAAGCCCCACTTGTTGCACAGGGCAATGGCAGCGGTATGATCCGAACGGAGCTGCACCTCCAGCACCTCGATACCATTCTGCTTCGCATGGTCGATCAGCTTGCCCAGCATCTGGGTGCCGATGCCCCGGTGCCAGTACTTTTTCTTTACCGACAGGGAAAGGGCGGCGCGGTGGCAGAGACGCTCCTTGGGGGAGACCTTCATGGCGGCAAGGGTAGCGATCTCATCCCCCATCATGCCAAGCAGCATAACGCTCTTTTCGCCGATGTTCTGGATGTAATCCTGCTCGTTTTCCACCGTCATGGTCTCGAAAGCATCCGCGCCGAAGGTCAAATTATCGCTTTCGCCGCCGATCCGGTTCAGGTAGGTGAGCAGGGCTTCCGCATCGTCGGTGGTCACATGGCGCACCTGCAGCTGTGCGGCGCTGCCCTTGGAATCGTCCGTGCGGATGAGCTTGCGCTGGATCTTACCGGAGATGGTCTTGGGCAATTCCTCCACAAACTCCACGATACGGGGATACTTGTAGGGAGCCGTTACCTGCTTAACGTGCTTCTGCAGCTCTTTCTTCAGCTCTTCGCTGGGCAGATAGCCCTTCATAAGAACGATGGTGGCCTTGACCACCTGTCCGCGATCCGGATGGGGCACGGCGGTGATGGCGCACTCCAGCACGGCAGGGTGGGTCAGCAGGGCGCTTTCCACCTCAAAAGGCCCGATGCGGTAGCCGCTGGACTTGATCACATCATCGCTGCGGCCGATAAAGTTGTAGTAGCCATCCACATCGCGCCACGCCATATCGCCGGTATGGTAGAGACCGTTGTAAAACACCGCATCGGTCTGCTCCTGATTGCGGTGGTAGCCAAGGAACAGGCCTGCGGGGCGGCCCTTGTCCAGCCGGATGACGATCTCGCCCTCCACGCCGTCCTCCACCTCGTTGCCATCGGCATCTACCAGTGCGATATCATACGCCGGAGAGGGGCGGCCGGTGGAGCCGGTCTTGGGCTCCATCCACTTGCTGGTCATCAGCAGGGGAGTGGTCTCACTCTGACCAAAGCCTTCGTGGATCTTGATGCCGGTGGCCTCCAGAAAACGATCGTAGACCTCCGGGTTCAGCGGTTCACCTGCGCAGTTGGCCCAGCGCAGATTGCTCAGATCGTAGACAGACAGATCCTCCTTGATCATAAAGCGGTACACGGTGGGCGGAGCACAGAAGGCCGTTACCTTATACTTTTCCAGCATACGGAGCATATCGGCAGCAACGAAACGGTCAAAATCGTACACAAACAGCGTTGCACCGCAGATCCACTGGCCGTAGATCTTGCCCCAGCCGGCCTTGGCCCAGCCGGTATCCGCCACAGCAATGTGGATATCTCCGTCGCTCACGTTATGCCAGTAATAGGCGGTAACGGTCTGGGCGATGGGATAGGTCCAGCTGTGGGCAGCCATCTTGGGCATGCCGGTGGTGCCGCTGGTAAAGTACATAAGCATGATATCATCGTTCTGGGGCAGCTCGGCGGGCTTTTCCCACACAGCGGGCGCTGCTTCCAGCTCGGCATCAAAATCAAGGAAGCCCTCGCAGCTGCCCAGCGTCCACAGGTGCTCAAGGGTATCGCACTCCGCCTTGGAGGCCAGCACATGGCCGCGCACCTCATCCTCCTCCACACAAATGATGGCCTTGGCGCTGGAGGCCTGCACGCGGTAGACAATATCCTTCTTTTGCAGCTGAGCGGTGGCGGGGATCAGCACGCAGCCTACTTTGAGCAGGCCGACAGCGGCGATCCAGTACTGCCAGCGGCGTTTGAGCATGAGAATAACAGGGTCGCCCTTCTTAAGACCGCGGGCAGCAAACACGTTGGCGGCCTTGTCGCTCAGGGCGGCGATCTGCCCGAAATTGAAGCGGCGCTCGTTGCCCTTCAGGTCAGCCCAGATGAGGGCAGGCTTCTCGGGGGAGATACGGGCGTATTCGTCCACAACATCGTAGGCAAAATGAAAGTGCTCCGGCACTCTGAGGGTAAAATTCTTTTCAAAATCCTCCTGGGAACACAGATCCGTCCGGATATAACGATCTGCAAGCATCAGTTACCAATCTCCTTTAGTGCGGCTTGTGGCTTCCGTTACGGAATGACGATGGCAAGGAACTGCACCGGCTCCTCGCCCACCGCCTGCATGGCATGGGGGTAGCGGGAGTCGTAGTACACGCTGTCGCCGGGGTAGAGCACGATGTCGTGCTTGCCGATGACCAGCCGGAGCGAGCCGGAAAGGATGTAGTCGAACTCCTGACCGTCGTGGCTGTTGGGCTCCAGCTTCTTGTTCACATCCGGCGGTACGGTAACGTACATGGGCTCGATCTTGCGGTTCATAAAGTTATAGGCAAGATTCTTGTACACATACTGGTCGTGGCAGTTCACCTCGCGGCCCTTGCTGGCGCGAGTAACGCTGAGCACGTTGAGGCGCGGGGTCTCGCCGGTGAGCAGCTCGGTCATATCCACATGGAAAACCTCGCCCAGCTTTACCAGAAAGCTGATGGGCATATCCTCTTCGCCGCTTTCGTATTTGCGGTATTCTTCTACGGGTACCTCCAAAGCTTCTGCCATTTCCTCGACGGTGTAGTCCGAGATCTCTCGAAGATCCAGAATTCGCATGGCTACCTGCTTCACAGTTTCGGACACAGCGGACGGCCTCCTTTTGGCTCAAACAGAGCGATGATTCTTTGCATTTTCTTGCTTTGGGGCGCAATGCGCCCAGCGGGCGGGTATAAACAGGTGCATCATACCAAAAAGCTGCTGTTTGGGCAAGTTTTTATTTGGTATCGTCCCCGCCCCGCAGGATCTGCTCCAGACGGAGCAGCGCATTCTCTGCGCAGGCTTCCTGCGGCAGCAGACCGGCCTTGATGCCCTGCTCGTAGCTGAGCAGCATATCATAGGCCTCCCGCAAGCGCTGCTTGTCGAAGCGGCGGGCCTGCTGCTGGGTGCGCCCCACCGCAAAGGGCGGGATGCCCAGCAGCTGCGCCTGCGACTGCTGGGGCGTTTTTTCCTCCAGCATGCAGCGCATGTGGTAAAGGATGCGGTACTGCCGCAGCAGCATCGCCAGCACCATGATGCGGTCCTCGCCCGCACGGAGCACATCCCGCAGAAGGGCAAAAGCCTGTCGGTTGTCGCCGGCCACCTGGGCATCCACCATCTGGAAAACCGTGTACTCGGAAGAGCGGGTGCACACCGCATCGATATCCTCCGGCTGCACGGCATCCCTGTCGCTGAGGTAGGAGGCCAGCTTCTCCATCTCCTGCTTAAGCAGGGCGGCATCCCTGCCGACGGTAAAGACCAGCTTCTCCGCACACTCCCGGCTGAGGGTCTTGCCGAGCCGCTGCATGGTTTTGGCTGCCCAGCCTGCGCACTCCGCGTCGCTCATAGGCGAAAAATCCACAATGGCATTTTTCTTTTTGAGCAGAGTATAGAGCTTCTTGCGCCCGTCTGCCTTGCCTTTTACATAGAACACAAGACAGGTGGAGGGCGAAATATGCCCCGCATACTCACAGATGGCTGCGGTCTTGTTGTCATCCGCCGCTTTTTTGCTGCTGCCCAGCAGGCTGCATTCCCGCACCACCACCAGCCGCTTCTCGCCCATAAAGGGCAGGGTCTCCGCAGCGGCGATCAGGGCATCTGCATCCGGATCGGTCAGCTCGGTCAGGTTCATCTCCTCAAGGCCAGCAGGCAGCAGTTTTTCCTTGAGCCGCTCCAACGCCTGCTGCTTGATATACTCCTCCGTGCCCTCCATCAGATAAGCATCGCCGATGGTGCCTTTTTTGAGGAGATCAAAAAATGCGGTATGGTTCATGGTACCTCCTTATAGGGTGCTGCCACCAGCCGGCCATTCTTCACATACAGGGTGATATCGCCCGCTTCATCGGTGCGCATGAAGGGGATATCGCGTTCTCTGAGCCGCTCCAGCATCTCGGGGCCGGGCAGGTACCCGCTGCCTCTGGTGCAGCTGATAAGCACCAGCCCGGGAGAGGTGGCATCCAGAAACGCGCTGCCGGTGCTTTCGCTGCTGCCGTGATGAGCCGCCTTGAGCACACTGCAAGGAGCAGCGGCATAGTTTTCGTAGCGGCCCGTCAGGTCTGAGGCGGAAAGGATCGTGTAGCCACCCAGCCGGATGCTGAGCACCAGCGGCAGATCATTGGCATCCTGACCGATGCGGAGGGTTTCCTCAACAGGCCACAGAGCGCTGCAGGTAACAGTCGGGTAGCTGTGCACAGCCCCGGCTGCCATGTAGGAGACCGGTATTCCCTCCCGGCGAATACGCTCCAGCACTGCCAGCGAATCCGTATCAAGGCGCTGGTATTCCGCTGCCGCAGGCAGGTACACCTGCCCGATGCGGATGCCGTTGTCCAGCAGATATGGCACACCGCCGGCATGATCCATATGCAGATGGGTGAGATAGAGTACATCGATATCCCGCCCCTCGTGGTCCAAATAATCCAGCGTAGCCTCGCCATCGGCACCGGCATCGATGGCGATGGTGGTATCCCTGTCAAACAGGAGCGCCGCATCGGCCTGCCCCACCGAAAGCTGTATATAGCGGGTGGAGGGCGGTGTGGACAGGGCAATGCCTGCCACAGCCAGCGCAGCGGCTGTCAAAGCAACCGCCAGCCGCCGCCATGCCCGTATGCGCACCAGCCGGGAGACAGCGATCACTACCAGCAGTGCGACAAGAAGCCAACTCACATCAGTCTTGCCCACCTGCACCGCCGCCAAGGGCAGACGGTCGATCAGCGAGACAGCCCACAACAGTGCATCGCTCATGGCAGAAGCCAGCCTGCCTGCGGCTGCCCCTGCCACCGGCACGGGCGAGAGCAGCAGCGCCAGCAGCTGCACAGGCACCAGCAGCCCCGTATAGGGCACGATCGCTATATTGATGAACACGCCATAGATCGGCAGCTGCTGAAAGTAACACGCTGTGGGCAGCAGCACACCCAGCTGTGCAGACAGGCTGAAAAGAAAGCCATCCTTCAGTTTGGCAGCAAAGCTGCGCAGCCGCTTTCGTGTATCGCAGCCCAGCTTTGGCACCATCCCGTCTCGGGGTGCCTCAAGCCCCGGCAGCAGCCACTGCGCCAGCACGGGCTTGACCAGATAGATCCCCAGCACTGCCGACACCGACAGGATGAGACCGGCTGAAAACGCATGCATCGGTCTGAGCGTCAGCAAGACGATCAATGCGATACCGAGATAGTTCAGCGGTGTGCGGGGTCTGCCGCGAAGAGCAGCTGCAGCGCCCAAAAGCAGCATGACCGCCGCCCGCATGGCAGCTGCGGAAAAACCGGTAAGCATACAATAGAACCCCAGCAGAACCGCCAGAATACCCAAGCGGCTCCATTTGAGACGCAGCCACCCCAACACCCGGAACAGCAGTGCCGCAACAATGCCCACATGCAGACCGGATACCGACATGATATGGGCGATGCCAAGGCGGTTGAATGCCTGCCGTTCTTCCTCGCGGATGCCGGAGCGGTCGCTGAAAAGCAGCGCCATGGCAAGGTCTGCCCCATCGCCCATGGTCTTTTCCAGCGAAGCCCGGAACCGTTGTCTGAGCCGATAGGCCAGATCGCAGACCGGCGCTGTTTCGGGCGTATTCCCAACGGTGATCCCATCCGTTACGGAAATGCCGTAGGTCATTCCGTTTTGCAGCATCCACCGTCGAAAATCAAACCTGGCTGCGCCGTCCTTGCCGCCGGGGCGGTACAGGCTGCCAGCCATGGAGACATGAGCGCCGTCGAACAGCACAGGCGGTTCGCCATCATAATAGACAGTGCAGTATGCGTGCCCCGGTGCTCTTTTGCCATCCAATGAGACCTGCGACAGCCTGAAGGTGATGCGCTCATCTGCACGCAGCACAGCCTCGCCATGCACATAACCGGAGATCTGCTGATACATGCCCGGCTGCGGCGTGGAAGGGTACAGAACCGGTTGCATACGATGGATTCCCAGCGCACAGAAGCAGACCGCCACTGCCAGCATCAGTGTTCTCCGATTCTGGAAAGAAAAGGCGGCAAGCGCCATGCCCATCCCACAGACTGCCAGCAGCCACGGGCCTCCCGTTACCAGCACACCAAGGCGGCAACCCGCAAGAAAAGCGACACCTGCGATCAGCAGAACGTAATCTCTCGGGGGAGTTTTACTTTGCATGGCTCCTCTCCTATGGCTGCATTGGTGATCATATGGTTTCGATCAGGCACACTGCATGGGCGGAGATACCCTTTTCCTCGCCCTCAAAGCCCATATGCTCCGTGGTGGTGGCTTTTACATTGACCAGATCCACATCCAGCTGCATGGCCCCGGCCAGCCGTGCCCGCATCTGATCGATGTAGGGGCGCAGCTTGGGCTTCTGGGCAACAATGGTCACATCCACATTAACGGGGGCATAGCCTTTCTCCCTGAGGCGCGCCATGACCACCTTCAGCAACTCCACAGAGTCTGCGCCCTTGTATT
Organism: Candidatus Limiplasma sp.; assembly: GCA_045540635.1. Lineage (GTDB taxonomy): Bacteria > Bacillota > Clostridia > Christensenellales > Aristaeellaceae > Limiplasma. The sequence continues at coordinate 4,119 of JAZQHO010000117.1, read as the reverse complement.
GCATATCCGTATCCGGGAACAGCTTGCCGATATCGCCCAGTGCGGCAGCGCCCAACAGGGCGTCCATCAGGGCATGGGTCGCCACATCCGCATCGCTGTGGCCCAGCAGGCCAAGGGTATGCGGCACCTCCACACCGCAGAGGATCAACCTGCGATCCTCCACCAGACGATGTACATCCATTCCGTGCCCGATCCTCAGCATCCTTCAACAGCCTCTCTTTCCTCACGATCCCGCAGGATGGCCTCGGCAAAGGCCAGATCCACCGGGGTGGTCAGCTTCAGGTTTTCCCGGCTGCCTTCGGTCAGATGCACGGGCTTCCCCCAATATTCCACCAAGGCAGCATCATCGGTAGCCAAGTGGTTCTCCTGCGCCGCCTTTTCGTGCGCGGCAAACAGATCTGCCGCCCGGAAGCCCTGCGGGGTCTGCATAGCGTACAGCTCGGAGCGCTCCAGCGTTTCCAGCACAGTGCCGTCCTGCCGGGCACGCTTGATGGTATCGGTCACAGGTACGGCGGCCACGCCGCTGCCATGCTGTGCGATGCTCTCCAGCACCCGGCTGATGACATTTTCCGTAACAAGGCAGCGGGCACCGTCGTGCACAAGGATAGCCTCCGCATCGGCAGGGAGAGCATCCATGCCGTTCTTGACAGAAGCCTGACGGGTATCGCCGCCGGGCACCACCGCCAGTACAAAACGGCTGAGACCATAGCGGGCGAGCAGGGCACGCATATCCTCCACTTCTTCTGCACGGGCCACCACCACAGCGCCCCGGCAGAGTGCGGAAAACGGCGCAACGGAGCGCACGATGGCAGGAACGCCCCGCAGGGGCAGCAGCACCTTGTTGATGCCCGCCCCCATGCGCTGCCCGCTGCCGCCGCCCAGAACAATGGCGTAGCTGATCATTCTTCTGCGCCCCGTTCTGCCTTGGTGGCGGCATCCTCCTCCAGCACCTCATACATATCGGCTGCGCCTTCCTTGCGCACCACTTCCTTAACCTCCGCAATGCGGTAGCGGCCCACACGGTTGCCGAAGCGGATCTCCAGAATATCGTCCACCTTTACCTCGGCACCGGGCTTTGCCACCTTGCCGTTGAGGCTGACACGCCCGCCGGAGCAGGCCTCATTGGCGACGGTGCGCCGCTTGATGATGCGGGATACCTTCAAAAATTTATCCAGACGCATATTGGATGCACTCCTTTCCACAGTTCTGCGGCAAAGAGCCGCAGATATTTCTATTGTAATGGATTGTGGGTGGGATGGCAAGGGGAAAGGGAATGTAGGGGCTTCCTTCATTTACAGAAAGAACAAATCTCCGAGAGCAAGAAAGGCCTTCTGCTACAGTTCAGCGCAGCAGAAGGCCAATGCCTGATTCTCAATTTGCTTCATCCTGATAAGCAACTGTCGGGAATGGAGTATTCCTCATTCACCCCGGGGGCTCATTTCGTTATCCATGCCACCAACGAAACATTTATTACACTCCTAGATATGCTGAGCAAGAAGCGGGTTTCGACACCATAACGTCTCAATTACTCAACCCCAAGCGCATGCTCAACCACTCGTCTGCTCTCATTTGGTTATCTTCATTGCTACCAGCTATAACAATTGTCCCATCTCTGCATAACCCAACCGTGTTATAGGTACCTGCCGAAACCGCTACTATGTTTCTCCAGTCTCCTACATCACACTGTCCGTATTTATTCCACCCAGCGGCAACCACGGTTCCATCTGCCTGCAAGCCCACCGTATGATAATCGCTGGCAGATAGCTGTACAATATCGTGCCAACCCAGCACAGGTGTCATATCATAAGGATAATCTCCAGTAACACATAACCTTCCAACAGCCACGACACTGCCATCGGCTTTCAAACCAACTGTGTGATACTTTCCGGCATCAATCTGGATGATTCCAACCCACTGATCCACATCGAGCTGACCATCGTTGTTTTTTCCAGTACCAATAACGGTATGATCTTTTTTAAGACCAACTGTATGTTCTAAACCTCCCTCTACTTGTATTATCTCAGACCAACTTTGAACATTGCACTGCCCATAAACATTGTTACCGGTGGCCAGTACGGTACCTTGATCGGTCAGCGCTACCGTGTGATGATAGCCAGCAGATACTTGAACAACATCCGACCATCCGCCAACATCAGCTTCGCCATGATAATTGCTACCGGCAACGACAACTGTCCCATTGCGCCGCAAGCCTACCAAATGCGTATTGAAGGCATCCAACTGAACAATATTGGACCAATCTGCGACATTCAACTGTCCATCCTTATTGTTACCCGCTGCTTTGACAGAGCCATCGGATCCGATTGCAGCAACAAACGCCCATCCAGAAGCAACTACTTTTCTAGCCTCTTCGTTTGCCTTCACTTGGGCAGCCTTTAGCAAAGTAGAAGAATCAGCAAATCCCTTTTCCGACAAAGCCATGAATATTTCAATTGCCTTTTTGTATTCGCCGTTTCCCATATATGCCTGCGCTTCATCATACAACTGCCAATCCTTCATTTCGGCAACTTTTGTTTCTGCATCTTTGTATTTTTTTGCAGTATTATAGTAAGTCTCAGCCAACGCATAATCACCAATAGATTCCCGCAATTGGGCATCTGCATATGCAGTAATGGAAGCATTCAGCGAAACGGCTTTGGCCGCCGCATCACTATAGGTTCCAAGAGCGGTGTATTCAACAATCGCTTCGTCGTACTTTCCCTCTGCTTCCAGTGCCGCAGCGGATTGGTACTGAATCTCCAATGCCATCTCAGACACCTTCTGAGCAGCATCACTGTAATCACCGGCAAGTTCATAGGATGCCTTGGCTTCGCTCAGCTTGCCGGAGGCATGCTGTCCTTTGGCGATCTCATAATAGCAGCTCTGGATCTGCATTTTGCTGTCGTGGTAGTCTTCGATCAGTGTAAAAGCGTCGATCGCATCGTTCCATTGTTTCTTTTCTTTCAAGGCCAATGCTGCCTGATAGTCTGCTTCTTTCAGCTGATTGGCTTCTGCTTCTGCCAGTTTGCTTGCCGAGTCCGAAAAGCCTGTTTCCGACAATACGGTATAAATGGCGATCGCGTCTTCGAATTTACGTTCGTCTGCATATTGACCAGCTTGTTCGTACATTTGCAGATTCTTCTCAAGCGCTTTTTCTACAGACATACTCTCCGCATCTTCTAGTTTTTCATCAGCATCAGCAAATCCCTTTCCCGACAAACCCTCGAATATTGCAATTGCCTTTTCGTATTCGCCGTTTCCCATATATGCCTGCGCTTCATCATACAACTGCCAATCCTTCATTTCGGCAACTTTTGTTTCTGCATCCTTATACTGTTTTGCAGTTTTATAGTAAGTCTCAGCCAACGCATAATCACCAATAGACTCCCGTAATTGTGCATCTGCATATGCGGTAACGGAATCATTCAGCGAAACAACTTTTGTCGCCGCATCACTATACGTACCAAGAGCAGTGTATTCGACAATCGCTTCGTCGTACTTTCCCTCTGCTTCCAGTGCCGCAGCGGATTGATACGCTATCTCCAACGCAATCGTAGACACCTTCTGGGCGGCATCGCTATAATCACCGGCAAGTTCGTAGGATGCCTTGGCTTCGCTCAGCTTACCGGAGGCATACTGCCCTTTGGCGATCTCATAATAGCAGCTCTGGATCTGCATTTTGCTGTCGTGGTAGTCTTCGATCAAGGCAAATGCATCAATGGCATCGTTCCACTGTTTTTTACCCATTAACGCCATTGCCGCCTGATAGTCTGTTTCTTTCAGCTGATTGGCTTCTGCCTCTGCCAGTTTGCTTGCCGAGTCCGAAAAACCTGCTTCCGACAATACAGTATAGATGGCGATCGCATCTTCGTATTTTAGTTCATCTGCATATTGACCAGCTTGTTCGTACATTTGCAGATTCTTCATTTCAAGCGCTTTTTCTTCAAGTCGGAGGCCAAGCGGTCTTAGGAAGACAACATGTTTCCCCAACTCCTTGGCTCACAGAACGACATGGCTACGATCCGACTTAGATGGCGATCGCATCTTCGTATTTTAGTTCATCTGCATATTGACCAGCTTGTTCGTACATTTGCAGATTCTTCATTTCAAGCGCTTTTTCTT
>JAZQHO010000116.1:0-56794 GCA_045540635.1 Candidatus Limiplasma sp. | reverse complement strand
GGGCTTCGGCGTAGTCGATTTCTTCTTCTCTCGACTTGATATCCCACTCACGCCAGGGGGCGATGATGGGCATGTTGGGGGCAAAGTGCTTGATGGCCAACTCAAAACGCACCTGATCGTTGCCCTTGCCGGTGCAGCCGTGCACGATGGCATCTGCGCCTTCCTTGAGGGCGATCTCCACCAGACCCTTGGCAATGCAGGGACGGGCATGGCTGGTGCCCAGCAGGTACTCTTCGTAGATAGCGCCGGCCTTCATGGTGGGGATGATGTAATCATCCACATATTCCTCGGTCAGATCCAGCACATAGAGCTTGGAAGCGCCGGTGGCCAAAGCCTTTTCTTCGAGACCTTCCAGCTCGTCGGCCTGACCGACGTTGCCGGAAACGGCGATCACTTCGCAATTATTGTAATTCTCCTTCAGCCACGGAATGATGATGGAAGTATCCAGACCGCCGGAGTAAGCAAGAACAACCTTCTTGATCTGATCCTTGTTCATGAGTAGGCCTCCCGAAAAAATCGTTAGTAATCATTGGAACGCGCATAATTATACATCCGCACAAAGCGGTTGTCAATGGTTTTCGGAAAGTTTTTTTGCTTGAACTGTACCTTGATTGTATTCTGTTTTTTCCTGTTTGCACAGTACCTGTTGTTATGCATCGCCTGGGCGTTTATGCATTATGTATGAATAATGCAACCTTTGCATACGGCAACAGCCACCCCATGCGCTGTGAAAACGATGGCGCATTTTCTTATCCTGCTGCAATTGACAGCCATATGCCCATACAGTATAATGTAAGAATAGCACTGCGGAGAGAGCTGCATTTATACATGATTCATGCATGCAGAACCCGTATTTTACATTCCGGAGGATTGCGACCATGCGAAAGTTCATTTGCCTGTTGGTATCCCTGCTCTGCCTGGCTATGCCCCTTGCCGCTTTGGCGGAGGCCGGCGAGATCACCGTTCCCAAAGTGGAGAATGTGCTCAAGATCAACATTCCCAACAGCGAAGCCCTGCGCTTCGTAAGCCAGATCAAGGTGGGCTGGAACCTTGGCAATACCTTCGATGCCCACAAGGGCAACAACTCCGGCGACGAGATGGCGCTGGAGAAGTACTGGTGCGGCATCTATACCACCCCGGAGATGATCCAGGCCCTCAAGGATGCCGGCTTCAATGCCATCCGCATCCCGGTATCCTGGCACAACCATGTGGATAAGGACTTCACCATCAGCACCAAGTGGATGGATCGCGTACAGGAGGTGGTGGATTACGCCATCGACCGGGATATGTTCGTGATCCTCAACATCCACCACGATACCGATAAGAAGTACGTCTACCCCGACAGCGCCCACTACGAGCAGTCCGAGCGCTTCATCACCAGCATCTGGCAGCAGGTTTCGGAGCGCTTCAAGGATTACGACAACAAGCTGATCTTTGAATGCATCAACGAGACCCGCCTTGTGGGCACCAATGTGGAATGGTGGTTCAACACCGCCGATCCCCGCATCGTGGATGCCGCCGACTGCATCAACCGTCTCAATCAGGCCTTTGTGAATACCGTGCGCGCTGCGGGCGGCAGCAATACCGACCGCTACCTGATGCTCTCCGGCTACGCAGCCTCCCCCGACGGCACCAAGACCGATTTCTTCACCCTGCCCACCGACACGGCGGAGAACAAGCTGATCGTATCCGTGCATGCTTACACCCCCTACTCCTTTGCGCTGGAGATGCCCGGTACCGATACCTTCCTTTTGGAGAACCAGAGCGATTTCGGCGACATCTGCACCTTTATGAACCAGCTCTACACCCGCTATATAAGCCGCGGCATCCCGGTGATCATCGGCGAGTTTGGCGCTCTCAGCAAGGATAACCTGCAGGATCGTGTCAATTTTACCGCCTATTATGTGGCCAACGCCACAGCCCGGGGCATGCCTTGCTTCTGGTGGGATAACAACCACTTCAAGGGCAACGGCGAGCGCTTTGGTCTGCTGGACCGCAAGACCTGCACCTTCCCCGATATGCCCATCGTGGATGCGCTGATGCAGTACAGCGGCATCACCTCCTTTGCCGAATAAAGACAAACCAAACGAAAGCCCGTCCGCAGAAACGAACTGTGGACGGGTTTTTTTGGTTATTGCATATACATTGCCGGCTACTGCAAAAATGCCTCCCGGATCTGCACCCCGCAGCCTTCCGCGATGGCACGGATCTCATCATCGGTGATCAGCTGCCTTGCGCCGCCGGCGTTTGTAACCAGCACACGCACCTGCGCAGCCTTTTCCACCGTATGCATCAAGCCAAAGGCGGTATCAAAGTCCGGGCCGGAAGCGAACAGGCCATGGTGTGCCCAGACCACCGCATCGAACTGCTTCATTTTCTCGCTGCTGGCACGGGCCAGCTGCATGCTGCCGGGCACCATGCAGCCCACAACGCCCACGCCGCCGGGGAACACCATGGGCGCTTCGGTCTCGCTCTGCCACAGCGCTCGGGAGATGGCCTTATCGCTCAGCTCCTCCAAAAAGGTGAGGGCTACGATATGCGCCGGGTGGGCATGGTACATCACCCGGCAGGCCCCGCCGGTGGCGGCTTTGCGCACGCTGTGGTTGAGCAGGTGCGCAGCCAGCTCGCTGGTAGGTCTGCCACCGTGGCACAGCCCCCAGCGCAGGCGGTAGCTGTCGCCTGTGGCATTCAGCTCCACAAGGCAGAGGGCATCCTCCGGATCCAGCGGCACATTGCGGAAAAACTTGCCGCTGCCGGTGGCCAGAAACCATTCGCCGCCCAGCTCCGGCAAAGTGATCCCCAATGCCGTCCATTCTCCTGGCAGGCGGGTAACACACAGCCTTGCTGCTTCCGTCTCCTCCCGGCTCAGGCGATAGGTCACATTGCCGCCATTACGCTCATGCCAGCCCTGCTGCCAGCCATCTGCGCACAGGCGCACCATGCCCTCCACAATGGGCAGCTCGGTCATTTTCATGGTGGAAACCTCCTTATCTTCAGCACAGATACAAATCCCCCGGCTGCGGAGAGCCGGGGGATGCAAGCATTACAGCCCATAGATAGCGCTGTACTTCTCCTCCAGATAATCCAGATAATACTTCACATTCAGGCTCTCGCCGGTGATGTGGCGGATCCACTCATCGGGGGTCATCACAGAAGCGCAACTGAACACATGCTCCCGGAGCCAGCTGAGAATGCCGCTCAGATCGCCTTTTTCCACCTGACCGAACACGTCGATATCCTGCTGCATACGGCGCAGGATCTGCGCACCATAGGCATTGCCCAGCGCATAGGAGGGGAAATAGCCCATGCTCATGGTCCAGTGCACATCCTGCAGGCAGCCTTCGCTGTCGGAGGGTACATCCACGCCAAGGTATTCCTTGTACTTGCGGTTCCACATCCCGGGCACCTGATCGATGGTGATATCGCCGTTCATCATCGCTTTTTCCAGCTCGTAGCGCACCATGATGTGCAGGCAGTAGGTCAGCTCGTCCGACTCGATGCGGATCAGGCTGGGGCGGGCGATATTGACCGCCTCGTACATTTCCCGCTCGGAGACATCGCCGAAGGTATCGCCGCTGAGCTCCTGCAGCTTGGGATACACCGCATGGATGAATGCCTCACTGCGGCCGATGATGTTTTCGTAAAAGCGGGAGATGGTCTCGTGCATGGCGTTGGACATGCCGTTATCCACATGGTTCTTGTGGAACTCCTCCGGCTCGTACTGCATAAACAGGGCATGCCCGCCTTCGTGCAGGGTGGAGAAGATATTGGAGATAAAGTTTTCTTCAAAGTAGTGGGTGGTGACGCGCACATCCTTGGGGCCGAAATTGGTGGTGAAGGGATGCTCGGTGGTCATCAGCACCAGCGCCGTTTTGCGCAGGCCCTGCATTTCCAGCAGATAACGGGAGAAGGCCTCCTGTTGGGGAATGGCGCAGGGGCGGGTGAGGAAATCCTCCCGGAGGGTCTTGCCGCTTTGCTGGATGCGCTGAACCAGCGGCACAATGCGCTCCTTGAGGGCAGCAAAGAAAGCATCCATTTGAGCGATGCTTGCGCCCTTCTCGTTATCGTCAAGGCAGGCCAGATAGTAGCTGTCGTACTTGTGATCCCGCAAGTCGATGGCCTTGCGGGTGTAGGAGACCACATCGGCAAGACTATCGGAGAAGGCGGAAAAATCGTTGTTTTTCTTGGCCTTGAGCCACGCGCCGTAAGCTTTGTTGAAGGCCATATCCATCTCGTAGGAAAACTCGGCAGACAGGTTCTTGGTTTTCTCGTAGCTTTCGTAGAGGCGCTCCACCAGCTTCTTTTCCAGCGGGGCAAGGCCTTCGTTGTCTGCATTCAATTCGCAGACCAGCTGCTGGTACTCATCGGAATGGGTCAGCTGGTGAATATGTTTGCCAAGAATGGCCATATCCTCGCCCGCCTGCTCCAGCCCTTCCTCGGGAGCGCAGCATTCCATATCAAAATTCATCTTGCCCACAGCACGCCCGTAGGCCTCCACTTCGGTAAGGATCTCAAAGAGCTTTGCCAGCTTTTCCTGATTGGTCATATACACTTTCTCCTTTGATCGGTACTGGTTTTGATACTCTCAATATAGGCCAATGCGCAAGGATTGTCAAGTTGACACTGCCCTGCTATACTGCTATTGCAGGCCGCAAGCCAGCAAAACCTATCCATAAAAGGAGGCTGCCCCATGCAGACACAATCCCCTCCCGCCGGGCGCGGCAAGGTGCTGTTCACCCTGTTCACCTCCATGCTCAGCATCAGCGCCTTCACCTTTGGCGGCGGCTTTGTGATCATCTCTCTGATGAAGAAACGATTCGTGACCCAACTTGGCTGGCTGGAGGAAAACGAAATGCTGGATCTGACCGCCATCGCTCAGACAGCGCCCGGCCCCATCGCCGTGAATGCAGCGGTGCTGGTGGGATGGCGCATGGGCGGTTTTTTGGGCATGCTGGCTGCGGTGCTGGGCACTGTACTGCCGCCCATGCTGGTGCTGCTGGCGCTTTCCACCTGCTATGAGCTGTTCAACCAAAACCGCTACGTCGCCCTCATGCTCCGGGGCATGCAGGCAGGCGTAGCGGCTGTGATCCTTGATGTGGTATGGGGGCTTGCAGAAAAAGTGGTTGGCAGCCGCTCGCTTTTGCGTATTGGAATGATGCTGGCGGCCTTTGTTGCAGCCTATTGCTTCAAGATCAATGTGATGCTGATCCTTCTGGCAGCCATTCTGATAAGCATCGTTGCCACCCTTGTACAGCAAAGGAGGAAAAAGCATGCTGACTGAGCTTTTCTTCAGCTTTTTACAGATCGGGCTTTTCAGCATCGGTGGCGGATATGTGGCGATCCCCCTCATCCAGCAGCAGGTGGTACAGCAGCACGGTTGGCTGTCCATGAGTGTTTTCAACGATCTGGTCACAATTGCGGAGATGACCCCCGGCCCCATCGGCATCAACGCAGCCACCTTTGTGGGGGTGCGCACAGCCGGACTGCCCGGAGCGATCGTCGCTTCGCTGGGCTTTGTGCTGCCCTCGCTGGTGATCGTATCCCTGCTGGGGTGGCTGTACTACCGCTACCGCAAAGTGCAGCTGATGCAGAGCATCCTTGGTGGGCTGCGGCCGGTGGTGGTGGCGCTGATCGCCTCCGCTGCGCTGGGCATTGCCGCACAGGCGCTGTTTAGCGGCTTGCAGCCCCTGCTCAAAAATATAGATTGGCTTGCTCTTGTGCTGATGCTGGGTGCCTTTCTGGCACTCCGGCTGGGCAAGTGGCACCCGATCCTGACCATGCTGCTGACCGGCGGCGTGTATACAGTCTTACACCTGCTCCTCTTCCCGGTTTAGGATCTCTTCTGCCGTAGCGGGGTCAAAGTCCTTCAGCGCCGGGTGATCGGTAAGCGCCCGCATGATGCGCCAGCCGTCCCGGCTGTGCACGGCGTTTTCGGGGATGGGTCGGAAGCCGAAATCCAGATACAGCTTACAGGCCAGCCATGTGGTGGTCTGCGTGGGGATCTTCGCTTTGGCGCTGCCCAGCTCCCGGATGAGCCGCAGCGTGTAGGCGATCAGCGGTCTGGCCAGACCCCTGCCCTGATCCTCCCGGCGCACGGCCACCCAGTGCAGCCAGCCCGCTCCGGACTGATCCCTGCCGTAGATATCAAAGTAAGCTGTGGCGGTGGCCACCTTTTCCCCCGCCTCGTTTTCGATAAACACCATGCGCCCGGGCAGTTCACTTTCGTTCCAACCGAAATAACGGGCCCACACTTCAAGCCCCTGCGCATGGCTGTGCAGCTCCTTGGCAGACTTTTCGATAGCGATCCAGCTGTCCCGGTCGCCGGGGCGGTACATGGCAAAATGATAGCCCTCCGGCAGTGTGTAGGACGGCAGATCATCCAGCCGTTCCCGTTTGAGCAGCAGCTCATAGTAGCGGATGCGGCTGTCGTGGTTATCCAGCACAACGGGCAGAGTGATCGGCATGGCTTTCCCTTCCTGTCTTTGCGTTATGTCGGGGGAAGCATATCACATCCGCCGGCAAACAGCCATAGCTCATTTGTGGCATTTTGGTACGATAAAACACAAACAAAAAAAGTCCACCGGCGGCCACACAACCCCGGTGGACTTTCTTTATTTGGTTTCCAGCACCCGTACCGTATCCCGGATGACCACCCGGCCATCCGTCACCTGCAAACCGGTGCGGCCTTTTTCACCGGAGAGCCGTGCGATCATCATCCGCATGGCGATACCGGTCATCTCTTGCACATTGGCACTGTAGGTGGTGATGCCTTTCTCACACAGGCCGGGGAACATATAGTCGTCAAAGCCTACGATGGATACGTCCTCCGGCACGCGGATGCCCTTCTTTTGCAACTCCCGGATGGCACGCCCGGCTTCGTAGTCGCAGTTGCACACATAGGCAGTGGGGCCGTTTTCAGGGAAGGCGATGGGAATATCCAGACCGGTATTCGGATCCCGGTCGTCCAGCACCCACGCAGGATCAACGGAGATGCCGTGCGCCATCATGCTCTTTACGAAGCCGAAGTAGCGGTCGTCGATGCTGTCGGTGGCGCCGAGGGTGCCAATATAGCCGATCCGGCGGTGCCCGCAAGCATAGAGATAGTTGGTAAGGGCGTACATGCCGAAGAAGCCATTGGAAATGACCGCATCGGCCTCAAGATCGTCCTCATAAAAATCCAGACACAGCACCGGGCGGTTCCAGCTCTTGCGCAGCATGGTGGCATAGTGGTTGGCGGGCTTACCGATGATGATGAGCCCATCAGCCTTGTTCTCGCTGACCAGCTTGGGCAGACGCAGCTGCTTCATATCCGGCTCGGCAAGCAGTTCCAGAAGCACAAAGCAATCCCGCTTCATGGCATGGGCGGTAAGCTCCTGATACATCTTCCAGTAAAAGGCCTCGCTGGTGCCCACATAGCGTTCGCAGATCAGCACGCCGATGTTGAAGCCGCTTTTGTATTTGACCTGCCGGAGCACCTTGGGCGAACGGTAGCCCATTTCCTCTGCGGTTTTTTTGATGCGCTCGCGCAGCTCCTCGCTTACGCCCTTTTGCCCGGACAGCGCCTTGGAGACGGCGACCGTACTGACGCCCAGCGCCTGTGCGATATCCGCCATCTTTACATTTGCCTTGGCCACGCAGCAGCCCTCCTCAGTCCCAATTGCACGTTTTCCTCCTGCCGCCCGGCGGCAGGAGGAAAACGCTTTATACTATGAATGTCTTGTTTTACAGCGATCAACGGCGGCCGATCTCGGTATCGGTGCCGGTTACATGGCTGTGATCCTTGATGTAGTCGATGATCTCATCCACATGACCGAAAGCCAGACCCACATAGCTGTCGGCAGCGCCGTAGTAAACAGCGATACGACCGGTCTCGGAGTCGTGGATGGTGGCACAGGGGAAGGTAACGTTGGGCACGAAGCCGCGCTCCTCATACCACTCTTCGGGGGTGAGCAGGAAGTTCTCGCAGCGGTACTTGACCTTGGAGGGCTCGTCGATATCCAGGATCGCGCCACCGATGGAGTACACATAGCCGTTGCAGGTGCCGCTTACGCCGTGGTAGAACAGCAGCCAGCCTTCGCTGGTCTCGATGGGGGCAGCGCCGCCGCCGATCTTCAGGCTCTCCCACCACTCGCTGCCGCGGCTCATCACATGGCGATGCTTGCCCCAGTATACCAGATCGGGGCTCTCGCTGAGGAAGATATCGCCAAAGGGAGTGTGGCCGCTGTCGGAGGGACGGCTCATCATAACGAAGTTGCCGTTGATCTTGCGGGGGAAGAGCACTGCATTGCGGTTGAAGGGCAGGAAGGGATTCTCAACGCGCACGAAGGTCTTGAAATCCTGAGTCTTGGCCATGCCGATGGCAGCGCCGAAGAAATCCTGACACCAGATGATGTAGTAGGTATCCTCTACCTTGACCAGACGGGGATCGTATGCATAAACAGGCATGAAGGGCTCGCCGTTCTCGTCCACGAAGGGGATCTTCTGCTGGTCGAACTCCCAGTGGATGGCATCCTTGCTGCGGCCCAGATAGATGTAGGGAATGCCGTTGGTCTGCTCGCCGCGGAACACGCCGATAAACTCATCGCCGTAGGGCATAACAGCGCTGTTGAAAATACGGGCAACACCGGGGATGGGGTTGCGGTCGATGATGGGGTTGGCATCGTAGCGCCACAGGGGACCGCCGAGGATCTTGCCTTCGGGCTTGTCCTGCCACGGTACATTGGGAACGGCGGGGGCCTTGATCTGGTACTTGGTCATAGCTATCTTACCTCTTTCCTGATCGTACCCGTGTGCCTTTCCGGCACCGGGACAAGTGGATTGGCACGGCGGCTGCCGCCGTGTTATGAAGCGCAGTTTTTCCACCTGCGGCGGGCCAAAGCCTGCGCTTTGCCTCCTGCCGCCGTAGGACCCCTGCCCGTTCAGGTTTCAGCCTTGTGCTGTTAACCTTTCGTTTAACTTCATTTAACCATAGTATACCTTATTGTTTACCAGATTGCAAGGGCTGGGCAGGGTGTTTTTGTAAAGAAATATTCCGGGCATTTGTAAACGCCCGGAATCTGCTTGCCATTGCTTTACAACCCAAGGTATTCACATACGCCCCGGTGCAGGATCACCGGGCAGGGTTCCATAACCAGCATCTGCCGGAGCTGGCTGAGGCTTGCCCAGAGATAGTCCACCGTTTCTTCGGGCTGCAGCACAACGCTCGCCTTATCGCAATCCACCACTGTAACATAGTAGCGGAACAGGCGCGTTGCATCCCGCGCCTCGTAGAGCAGTTCCAATGCAGAAGCACAGATGCCGGTTTCTTCACACAGCTCCCGGCGAGCCGCTTGCAGGGCAGTCTCCCCTGCCAGAACGCTGCCGCTGGCACTGGCCTCGTACAAGCCGGGGTGGGTGGGCTTATCCGGGTGGCGCTTCATCAGAAGCACGGTACCGTCGGTATGCATGCACAGCACACCGGCCACCATGCGGTAGCACCCTGCGGGCATGCTTTCGCCCCGCACCATGATCTGCCCGGTGGGTGTGCCGTTACGGTCATAAACATCAAAGTGTTCCATCGTTGCCTCCTGCGTGCTCACGGCCTCCCCGGCTGTACCGGGGAGGCCGTTGGAAAAGGATTCAGTTTTCGGGTTCCGTCTACGGGCGTTTGCTCAGCCGCCATGCCCGAAGCCGCTCAGAACCCTTTCGGATCCATTTGGCGCAGGGCTGCTCCCAGCCGTAGGTAAAGGCCATCGCCACAAGGGTGGACAGGCTGAAGCACAGCACCGTGTAGCCCCATTGCAGCATCCTGTCGCTGTGGAGGGTATCCGGAAACCAATGCTGCGCCATCTGCACAGACAACACCTGATGCCAGATGTAGAAGTTGTAGGAGATGGTGGCAAGGAAGCGCATCAGCCGGTTGCTGAGCAGCCAGCGCAGCAGCCCGGGCATGAACGCTGCGCCCATCATGCAGACCATCAGGCTCAGGGTCAGCGGCAGGCGGTGGCGCAGCTGCCCCAGCCGAAGCTGATCCAGCCCCTGCACACCGGCTGTTGATTGCAGTCTGGCAATGGCTCCCACCAGCAGCACACCCGCCGCAAAGAGCAGCAGACCGGCAACGCGCACCAGCGGATGCTGTTTGCCGTCCGGATCCCCCAGCCTGCGGCGCAGCTTGCAGTAGGCCACAGCGCCCAGCATACCGATCACATAGGTATCAAGGAATGCAGGCAGCTGATTGATATACATGGCGGTATCCGGCACACGGTAGTAGACCGCCGCCCGGTACGCCCAACCCATAGCCGTGAGCAATATCATGGTAAGTGCTGGCTTTTTGAGGGCGCAACGCCCGATGACCGGGTAGAGCAGATACATCTGCATCTCGATGACCACCGTCCAGAGCACGCCGTTGAGGCAGGTGTTCTGGTAGGGCTGCCGGAAAAACGTATGGGTAAAGGTCAGATGGGAGACCAGATCCAGCCGGAGCACATCCGGATTGCGGTACAAATTCTGCGGCAGCGCCACACATACCAGCATCAGCAGCACAGAAACCACATAGGAGGGCACAATGCGGGCAAGACGGGTCAGATAGAAATCTCCCGGCTTGGGCAGTGGGTACTCCTCATCCATTGCCCGGGCATAGGGCAGAAACAACAGAAAACCGCTGAGCAGGATCATACCGTCTACGAAAATATAGCTGCTGCGGGTGAGAAAATCCATCTCGATGGTCACGGGGCCGATGCGGAAGGTTTGGTACAGCCAGCCCTGCTGCCAGATGTGAAAATTGGCTACCAGCAGCACCATGATGGCCCGGAAACCGTGCAGCACGCCGATATCCCATTTTTGGCTGCTGTCAGGCTTCATTGCTTTCCTCCGTTACAGGGGTCTCCTCTGTCGTGGGGGCTTCCTCCTCATCGGCGGGCGCTTCGGTTTCGGGAGCTTCAACGTCGGCACCGGTCTCCTGCGCCGCCTCGGCAAACACGGTCAGATCCATGGCGGGAACCGTTACATCGGCGATCTTCTCCAGCTTGAAATTCACCTCGCCGCTGCCGCGAAGCTCCTCGATGCTCATGCCCTTGGCGGTCATGCTGTTGATGCGGTGGGTCAGCTCCAGCGCATCGGGGGCAGAACCGGTGAGCAGGCTGAAATTATCCACACGGAAATACAGCTCCTCGCCCATCAGCGTACAGGTGCCGTCAGGACGGAACTCTGCCAGCTTGCCGCTGTTGGACTGCCATGTGCCAAGGATCAGATAGCTGCGGTAGCCCAGCTTCTTCTCGGCTGCGGCAAGATCCTTGGCCTCCACATAGAAGGGCAGCGCCTTGTAGCGCTCGCCATTGGCGTAGAGCCGGTTGGCCACCTCCAGACAGGCCTCCTGATACATCTTTTTGAGCGCCTGATAGCTCTTGGGCAGGGTATCCCTATCCACCGGCTGCAAAAGGGTGATGATGCCGATATGATCCTTGGCCTTCTGCAGCGTTTCGGCCTGTGCCAGCGTGCTGCTGTAGACCGTATCGTAGCAGTTCTGCGCCTGCAGGGCAGCATCGTTGTAACCGCCAAGCGCCTCAAAGCCCTTGGCAGCCTCCAGATACTCGCCATCCTGCATCAGCGCCAGCGCTGCACGGTAGCTGCTGCCCTGCGCCAACTCTGCGGCGTTGCCCAGATCGCCCAGCGACAGATACCACTGGGATGCCTGCGCATACTCGCCGCCATCCTCCAGACGTTTGCCCTCTGCCAGAAGCAGCTGGAGCGCCTTATCCCGGGCAGTGGCGGGCAGTTCCTCACGGCCTACGAGCACGCGGGCCGCATCCAGATCGTTGTTGCTCTCGCACAGCCCTGCCAGCGCAACAGCGGCGCTCTCCAGCGCAGCGGCTGCCCCCTCGTGGCTGCCCGCAGCGGTAAAGCTGGAGATGGCTTCCTCGTAGAGAGCGGTCTCCATCTGCTGCTGGCCCAGCTTGTACCAGCACTCCTGCATCCGGCCCTGATAAAGCTCATTATCCAGCAGGGTATAATAGTTGATGGCAGTCTGGTAATCCTCCAGCTCGAAGGCTTTCTCCGCCAGATGATAGCGCACATTGACCAGCTGACCGCTGTTCTCCTCGCTCTCCTCCAGAGAGGAAAGCAGGGTCTCGGCGGCATGGTAATCGCCCTTGGCGATGTTCTCCAGCGCCAGCAGATAGCTGCACTCCTGGATGCGGGTGGCTGCATCCTCATAGTCGCCCACAGAGCTGAAGAGCATCACAGCACTGGCATAATCGCCCTGCGTCTGGGCGCTGTCTGCCTGATAATACACACAATAGGTGAGTTGGCTCTGGCTGTCCTGATAATCGGGGATGCGGCGGAAGGCGCTGGCGGCAAGCTCGTAAGCACCCGCATCCCGCTGCTGGATACCGTACTGATAAATGCACTCCCGCCCCCGCTGCACGGCCTCCTCATACTCGCCGCACTGGAGGAACAGAGAACCTGCTTTTTCGATGTTGCCTGCCTCCTGCTCAGCTGCAGCACTGCGGTAGAGGCACTGCACATAGCGCTGGGCTGCATCCTCATAGCTGCCAGCTTGCAGATAGAGCTGGGCAGCCAGCGCATCATCGCCCGCCTCTTCGCTGTCCTTTGCCATGGCATACTGGCAGCCGCGCACCCGTTCGGAGGCATCGCTGTAGTCGGCAATGTTGGCAAACAGCGCCTGCGCCAGCGAATACTGCCCGTTGTGGTACAGATCATCCGCCTGCGTGTAGATGCAAAGATTCAGCTTGTCGGCGCTGTCTTCATACTCGCCAAGGGTCTGGAAACGGTCGGCGGCCTGATCGTACTGCTTGTCCGCATAGTAGGCCTCGCCGATCCTGTACATGGTCTGCTGGGCACGGAGGGCGCTGTCCTCATAGTCGCCCAGCTCGGTATAGATCTCAAGGGCGGCGTTCAGACTGTCCAGATCTTCCTTCTTGGCAAGCACCTCAGCCTGCTTGTAGCGGCTTTCGGTGGCCTGAGCCCCGGCATCCCGGAAGCCGCCCATGGCGGCAAAGGCTTCGGTAGCCTTTTCGTACTGGCCGCTCTCCATCAACTGGCGGGCATTCTGGTAGCGCAGCGCAGGCAGACCCCAAAACACGGCAACGGCAGCCACCGCCAGCACAGCGGCAAATACGCCTACCAGCCGCCAGCGGTTGCGACGCTTGCGCTTCACGGCGCTCCTGCGCTTATTCTCTTCTTCGTTGAGGCGGCTGTTTTCCTCGCGGGCCTTGCGGGATACATCCGTCAGCTTACGCTCTCTTACAGCGATGACCGCATCCACGTTTTCCTTGTTATAGCTGGCAAACACCGTGTCGCGCCCCCGCTCGCAGCGGCAGCAGCGGTCGCTTTCCAGCGCATTGGCACGGCCACATACGCACAGCCACGCAGACTCCTGCAGCTGGGGGTAGCCAACTGCATCCCGACCGGCCACAAAACGCAGACGATCCAGCGCACGCCCCGCATTGAGGGTGTTGGGAACATACTCCGTAAGCGGAGCGCTGCCCCTGCGCCAAACGGTGGAATCGTCGAACCAGACCTTCTCCACCACCAGATCCATGCCCTCAACGCCCTCCCACTGGGAAGGCAGCACAACGATGCTGAAGCGTTCGCCCACACCGGCTTTGAGCCCCTGCACCCGTTCCGATTGATGCAGCAGCACCTGATCCTGCTTGCCGTAGCAGTTGAGCGTGACCATAACAGAGGTAACAACTTTATCGCTCAGGTTGTTCATCACAAAGGTGCATTCCGGGGATGATTCCGTGGGCATGGCATACTGCCAAAGCTCCACAGGACAGGTAAGATCGATCCGCATATGCAGCCCTCCTATATTATTCTCCCATGCTGTGCGCGGGGCCGGGAAACGGCGGCAGGCGTTGCACTGTGCAAAGCCGCCGCTTGCCCCCTATACTTTTGAACACAGGAATAACAGTTTATCACCTTGCATTGTACATGAAAAACGATGGAAAGTACAGCATTTCCCCTGCTTTTTTACTTTTGTGAGCAAAGAAGCTTGTTTTTTCCCAGCCTGCTTTTTGACAAATGGCTTGTACTTTCCTGCGGGATTTGCTATAATCCAATCACCTACTATTGGAAAGGGGTATTTTACAATGAAGTTTCTCTCTCTGCTGGCTCTTGAGCAGGCTGCTGCCGATGCTGCCGCCACCACCGCTGCTGCCGATGGCACTATGCCTGCCGAAATGGGTCTGCTCGGCACACTGATCTCCCTGCTGCCCATGGTGCTCATCTTTGTTATCTTCTACTTCATGCTCATCCGTCCTCAGCGCAAGAAGGAAAAGAAGGTTCAGGAGATGCTGAAGGCCCTGAAGGTAGGCGACCGTGTTTCCACCATCGGCGGTATCTATGGCACCATCACCAATATCAAGGACGATACGCTGGAGCTGTCTGTGGGCCGCGACAACGTTAAGCTGATCTTCGCCCGCTGGGCCATCCGTCAGGTTGAGGATGTGGCCATCGAGAACGATGCCGAGGTGCTCAACTAACAAACACAGTGCAAGCATAAACCCTCCCTTGAGCGCATATCTTTTACAAAGCGTTCAAGGGAGGGTTTTTCATGTCCGGATATACAACACCAGCCACTGGCCGACCCCTGCGCCGCAGAAGCAGGCGCAACCCCAAAACCGTCTGGAGCCGTCTCCTCCGGGGGCTGCTGACAGCCATTGGCGTAACACTCCTGTGCGTACTGCTCTTTGCCCTGCTGCTGCAGTGGCTCAAGCCCTCGGATCAGGTGATCCGTATCGTCAATCAGCTCATCAAGCTGGGCAGCATCTTTGCAGGCGTGTATGTCACCGTAGGCCGGGGCGGCGAGAACGGGCTCCTGCTGGGGGCGGGCGTTGGGCTTTGCTACATGCTGCTGGGCGTGCTGCTCTATGCGCTGCTCTCCGGTCAGCAGCTGCCCTTTACCGCCTATCTGAGCGACATTGCCATGGGCGTTGCGGGCGGCGGCATTGCCGGTGCCATCGTAGCCGGGATGCGGCGGCGATAAGCGGGATAACAGCACTGCCTTTCTGCTTGCTGCAGCGGAAGAATGACCGTACAGCCATCAGAACAATGCGTTTACGATCTGCTCTGCACATTCCCGAGGGGTGTTGAGGCTGGTATCCACCCGCAGGCTGTACACAATATCCTTTGCCATCAGGTCGGCCTGCTCCTGCGACTGATTTTCGTAACGGTCGCCCCGGGCAAGGTTCCTTTGGCGGCAGATCTCCAGCGGGCAATACACCTCCACCACGTCCAGCGGGTTATCCTTCAGGATCTGCCGCAGCTGCTGCCAGTG
This sequence comes from Candidatus Limiplasma sp., assembly GCA_045540635.1. Lineage (GTDB taxonomy): Bacteria > Bacillota > Clostridia > Christensenellales > Aristaeellaceae > Limiplasma. The sequence goes on along the minus strand of JAZQHO010000116.1, from coordinate 41,520 downwards.
GGGTGCCAGCTGCTCCCGCTCCACAAGGATGCCGTCGATGAGCACATGCTTGCCCATATCGGAATACAGCTTAGCGGTGTGGTACATCATAATGATCACCTCGCTGAGGTGCTTCCAATAGTTCTGGCGGAGAAAGCGTTCCCCCACCATCTGCTCGAAAAGATCGTTGGCGACCACATAGAAAAACGGAGCTTCATACTCCTGCAGCGCATCCACGATGGATGTTTTGCCGGAGCTGGTAACACCGTTGAGAAAGATGATGCGTCCTTTTTCCACAGGGGCTGCCTCCTCCCAGAGCCGCCGCCGGAGCGGGGCTGTATTCCAAAGAAGTATATCACAATCCAAGGGCATGCAAAAGAGGCTGCTGCACACTGCAACAGCCTCTTTTGTGTATCTTCACCCACAGCATTCCCCCAATGGGGACGCGACCGTCCGGGACCGGCGTCATGCGCAGCAGCCCCGGACAGCCGTCAAAGCCCTGTGGGCTTTCCCTGAGATCAATCGCCCAGATAGGCGTTCTTGACGGCATCGTCGTTCAGCAGCTCCAGTGCGGGGCCTTCCTTGACGATGGTGCCCGTCTCCAGCACGTAGGCACGGTCGGCAACGCTGAGTGCCATCTGTGCATTCTGCTCCACCAGCAGGATGGTGGTGCCTGCCTCGTGCAGTTCCTTGATGATGTCGAAGATCTGCTCCACCAGAATGGGAGCCAGACCCATGGAGGGCTCATCCAACATGAGCAGCTTGGGCTTGCTCATCAGCGCGCGCCCCATGGCCAGCATCTGCTGTTCGCCGCCGGACAGGGTGCCTGCCACCTGCTTGTAACGTTCCTTCAAACGGGGAAAGCGCTGGTACACATCCTCGATGGAAGCGGCGATCTCGCTGGCAGGACGGGTAAAGCCGCCCATCTCCAGGTTTTCCTTTACGCTCATCTGCAGGAACACACGGCGGCCTTCCGGGCACAGGGCCATGCCCTTGGAGACGATCTTATCCGCAGGCACACCGGCGATGCTCTGGTCATGCAGCAGGATGCTGCCGCTGCGGGGCTTCAGCAGGCCGGCGACGGTATTGAGGGTGGTGCTCTTGCCGGCGCCGTTGGCGCCGATCAGGGTGACGATCTCGCCCTCGTTTACCTCAAAGGAAACGCCCTTGATGGCATGGATGCTGCCGTAGTAAACATGCAGGTTTTCCACCTTCAGCAAATTGCTCATCATCAGCCCTCCTTCTTCTTGCCCAGATAGGCTTCCACAACGGTGGGGTTGTTCTGGATCTCGGTGGGGGTGCCCTTGGCAATGATGCGCCCGTAGTTGAGCACCGCAATGCCTTCGCAGATACCCATGACCAGCTTCATATCATGCTCGATGAGCATAATGGCGATCTGGAACGTATCGCGGATCTTGACGATGTTCTCCATCAGCTCGGCGGTCTCGGCGGGGTTCATACCGGCGGCGGGCTCGTCCAGCAGGAGCAGCTTGGGGTTGGTGGCCAAAGCACGCACGATCTCCAGACGGCGCTGGGCACCGTAGGGCAGGGAGCCCGCTTCGTGATCCGCCAGATCCTGCATATCGAAGATGCTGAGCAGATCCAGCGCCTTCTCGTGCATCTTCTTTTCCTGCTTCCAATAGCCGGGCAGGCGCAGCACGCCGGTGGCGGCGTTGTATTTGAGCTGGTTGTGCAGGCCGATCTTCACGTTATCCTCCACGCTCAGCTTGTCGAACAGGCGGATGTTCTGGAAGGTTCGGGCAATGCCCAGCTTGTTTACCTGAATGGTGTTCATACCGGCGGTATCGCGCCCGTCCAGCAGAATGGTGCCCATGGTGGGCTGGTACACCTTGGTGATCAGGTTGAAAATGGTGGTCTTGCCGGCACCGTTGGGGCCGATGAGACCGGCGATCTCGGTAGCGCCGATGATCAGGTTAAAATCGTCCACAGCCTTCAGGCCACCGAACTCGATGCCCAGATGGCGGGCCTCCAGCACAGGCTTCTTGTGAACATCACGCTCAGGAACGATGGCATGGCTGGGATAGGGCACCATCGTGGTTCTCTGCTTCTCACTCATTGGCCGTATCCCCCTTTCCGTTCTTCTTGGCAAACAGGCCGACGATCTTATCCTTTGCCACCTGGAACCACTGCTTGAAGGCGGGGCTGTTGGTAGCCAGCATGACCACGATCAGCACGATGGCATAGATGAGCATGCGGTAGTCGCTGAATTCGCGCAGCATTTCGGGCAGGATGGTGAGCACCGTGGCAGCGATGATGGAGCCGCGGATGTTACCGATGCCGCCCAGCACCACAAATACCAGCACAAGGATGGAGGTATCGAACTTGAACTTGGCACCGGTCACGGTGGAATAGTTCATGGCGTAGAGTGCACCCGCCATACCAGCCAGCGCAGCAGAGGTAACGAACGCCATCAGCTTGTACTTGGTAGCGCTGATGCCCACCGACTCAGCTGCGATGCGGTTGTCGCGCAGAGCCATCATGGCACGGCCTGCACGGCTGTTGGTCATGTTCAGCACCACGATCAGGGCAAAGATGATCAGTGCAAAGCCCATGGTGAAGGTGGAGATGCGGGTGATGCCCTGCACGCCCTGCGGACCGTTGATGATCAGCTTGCCGGGCAGGTTGGGGTTGTTGAAGCCAAAGGACAGCGCACCGGTAGCCTGATCCATACCCACATAGACCAGATTGAGCACATTGCGGATGATCTCGCCAAAGGCCAGCGTAACGATGGCCAGATAGTCGCCCCGGAGACGGAGCACGGGCACGCCGACGATCACACCGGTGATGCCTGCCGCCACACCGCCCGCCAGCATGGCAAGAATGAGCCGGAGGGCTTCGCTATCGACGGTTTTCTTGGTAACGATGGTCAGGAATGCGCCCACAAAAGCGCCCACACACATGAAGCCTGCGTGGCCCAGACTCAGCTCGCCGGAGATACCCACTGTCAGGTTGAGAGAAACTGCCATAACAATCCACACGCAGACGGGAACCAGCAGCTGCTTGGCAGAGTAGGAGAGCATCTTCTGCTCCTGCATCACGGAGATCACCACAAAGGCGATGATGACCATGGCATAGGTGAGCAGGTTGCTGATAAACGTTTTGTTGCTTTTCTTCTTCATACCAGCACCCCCTTACACCTTTTCGTTTACCTTCTTGCCGAGGAGGCCCGTGGGCTTCACAAGCAAAAGAAGGATCAGAATACCGAACACGATGGCGTCGCCCAGCTCGGTGGAAATGTAGGACTTGCCGAAAATCTCGATAATGCCCAGCAGGATGCCGCCCAGCATAGCGCCGGGAATGGAGCCGATGCCGCCGAACACAGCAGCGGTAAAGGCCTTGATGCCGGGCATAGAGCCTGTGGTGGGCATCAGAGCGGGATAGCTGGAGCACAGCAGCACACCGGCGATGGCAGCCAGCGCAGAGCCAATGGCAAAGGTGACGGAGATGGTCATGTTCACGTTGATGCCCATCAGCTGGGCAGCGCCCTTATCCTCGCTGACGGCACGCATGGCCTTGCCCATCTTGGTTTTCTCGGTAAAGAGGGTCAGGCAGATCATAATGACCACGCAGACCAGCACCGTAATGATAGCCTCATCGGTGATGATCAGCTTGCCGCCGAACAGGCGCAGAGGCTCAAAGGCCACCACGGAGGTGAAGCTCTTGGGGTTTGCGCTCCAGATAAGTTGGGCAATGTTCTGCAGAAAATAGCTCATACCAATGGCGGTGATGAGCACAGCCAGAGAGGGCGCGCTGCGAAGCGGCTTGTAAGCCAGCCGCTCAATGGTCATGCCCAGAAGGGTGCAGACCAGCATGGAGGCCAGAACAGACACCCATGCAGGCATGCCCAGATACTGGGTGACGCAAAAAGAAATGTATGCGCCGATCATAATAACATCGCCGTGGGCGAAGTTGAGCATTTTGGCAATACCGTACACCATGGTATAGCCAAGCGCGATGATGGCGTACACGCTTCCAAGACTGATGCCGTTGATCAGGTTGGAGAGGAAGGACACGCGGATCAACCCCAATTCTCAAGTAGTTGTTGCGGTAAAAAGAGTGCAAAGGAGAGAAATGCAGAATACGGAAAATGGGAGAGTGCCTTTTGACCGGGCACTCTCCCGATAAGTTGCAGAGCAACTTGATATCAGCCATTACTTGCCGACATACACGCCGTTCTCGATGACCACAGCCATGGGGGTCTTGGAGACCTCGCCCTTCTCGTTCCAGGTCATGGGGTTGCCGGTGATGCCGTTGTAGCTGTAGGTGGGCATGAAGGCGATTAGAGCCTCGCAGACCTCGTCGAAGGTGCTATCGGGGGTGAGGCCGGCGGCCTGCATGGCTTCGTAGAGGATGTAGATGCAATCGTAGGTATCAGCGGAGAACTGGGTGGGAGTCTCGCCGTACTTGGCCTGATACTCAGCAACGAACTTGGCGCTGCGGGGATCCTCAGAGTCGGCGGAGAAGGGGGTCAGCAGCATAACGCCCTCGGCCAGAGAGGTGTCGAAGCCTTCCATGGTCAGGATGCCGTCCATGCCATCCACGCCGAAGAACTGGCAGTCGTACTCCATGCTGGCAGCCTGCTTGAGGATCATGGAAGCGGGGGTGTAGTAGATGGGCAGGAAGATGAGCTCAGCGCCGGCATCCTTGGCGGCAGCCACCTGCACAGAAAAGTCGGTGGTGTCATCGGTGAAGGTGGTTTCGGAAACCACTTCGAAGGGCTGGTTGGCAGCCTCGGCCATGAAGGTCTGGTAGATACCGGTGGAGTAAGCATCGGCGTTATTGTAGATAACAGCGACCTTGCTGGCCAGATTGTTCATACCGATGTACTGGGCAGAAGCCATGCCCTGTGCGGGGTCGGAGAAGCAGACCTGATACACATTGTCGCGGCCTTCGGTGGCGGCGGTGGAGGAAGCGGAGGGGGTGAGCATGAACATGCGGTCGGCATAGGCATAGTCAGCAACAGCCACGCAGGGGGTGGAGGTGACGCAGCCGACGATGACCTGCACCTGCTGATCCATCAGGTAGCCGTAGGCGCTGACGGACTTATCGGGGGCATGCTCGTCGTCCTGGGGCAGGAACTCGATCTGCAGACCGCCCAGAGCGTTGATCTCGTCAACAGCGATCTGACCGCCCTGCATAGCAGAGGTGCCGTATACAGCAGCAGCGCCGGTCAGGGGGCCGATGAAACCGATCTTCAGAGCGCCCTCAGCAGCAGCAACGCTGCCCATGGAAAGTACCAGCATCATGGCCAGTACGATAGCAACAAACTTGGTCATTTTCTTCATGGAAGTTTTCCTCCTTGTACCAAACTCAGCGAAAACGGTTCCGCTGTGGTGAAATCATACGCCGTGGAGGGGCTGTATGTCAAGCAATATATTTGTTTCTTCTTTGTTTTGTAAAAAAATGTTCTTTACCGTGCCGCCGCGGGCAAGCTGAACGCCCCGGCAGCACAGCCAGCCGGGGCGTTCATGGATACACAGTGTGCTTCACTCATCCTGATACAGATGCGGATCCTGAAAATAGTGCTCATTGAGCATATACCAGCCGCCATCCGCATTGAGGGTGAGCAGGTCGGCATCGTCGTATACGATGCGGAAGGCCTGTCCCTCCGGGTAGTAGCAGAAGCCGCTCATATGCGCCTTGAGCTGCCGGTCGAAGTATTCGCATGCATGCCCGATAGAACCTTGAAAAACCACCTGATCCGGGTTGTAGACCACTGCCACATTGTGCAGTGCATCGCCATAGCAGCGGGCTAGATGATCGGTCAGTGTACGTGCGCATGGTTCGCCCGCCTGCGCAGCCTCAAACAGCTTGTGGAAGGAGAAGTTGCCGTATTCGTCAAACAGCGCCGCCCCGCCGGGCAGTTCCGCCGCCATACGCGCCATGCGCTCCCGGCTTACCAGCCGTTCCAGGCAGCCGTTGCGCCCGCAGGCGCAGCGTTCCTCATCGCTGCGGTCGATGGACATATGCCCGATCTCGCCCACCAATGAAAGAGGGCCGCTGAGGATCTTGCCATCCTCGATCATACAGGCAGAGATGCCCCAAGCGGTAAACACCGTCAGCACACGGCTGGCACCGGAGTTCTCCGGGTGCATCAGCACAGCACGGCCTGCGGTCTTGCCCGCGTTCTCCACCAGCAGCGCGGGCAGATCGCCAACGATCTTCGCCAGATACGTCCGCAGGGAGAGATTATCGCCCCATTCCGGAGAATGAACGCTGAAGCGCAGCAAGCCGCTTTCCATATCCACCGTACCGGCGGTGGAGAGCATGGCTCCGTACAGGCGATCCTTCGTTACCTTGCTGCGGGCGAGAAATGCATCGATATGCGTTTCCAGATCGCTGAAAACCTCATCCAGCGGGCGGTGCAGATCACTGGGGAAATCGATCTCCGCCAGCGGCATGCCGGTGATGGTGCGCAGGCTGAGCCTTGTGGATCGGGGCCAGAGCGCAATGCACAGGGTGAGCCGCCGGTCGGCAAAGGCGAAGCGCTCGGGCTTCTTGCCGCCCATATTGCTGCTCACGCCCAGCCCCATGGAGCGCAGTATGCCCCGGGACATAAAGAACTGCACAGCGCGCATGACCGTAAGGCGGCTGATCCCCGTCTGGTTGGAGATATCCGCCACGGTGCACTCCCCGCCGCGGCGGAAGGCATTGAGCACCTTTTTTCGGTTTTCGTGCTTCAGATCCACCGGCAGCGCCGGGGAGCGTTCATCCGGATGAAAGTTGTATTCCTTGGCCATAGAGCATCCTCTTTACATGGGTTTTATACGGTTTTGACGTCTGTTACGAACGTTACTTACATAACAATATTAACAAACCATTTTCATCCAGTCAATAACAAAATTCGTCTGTTCTGGGACGAAAAGTGCCCAAAACAGACGAAGAACAGGTTTATCTTGCTTTATCGGAAGCAAATGCTGCACGGGTACAAAGAAAATACAATTCAGCGGTCAATCCTGCGCCATCCATGCCTCTTCCTCGATGGCACCGCCAAGGCACACATCCCCCCGGTAAAAGACCACGCTCTGCCCGGGCGTGATGGCACGCTGCAGCTGGTCGGAAGCAATGAGCAGCTCATCGCCCTGCCGGGTAACGGTCACAGGCTGATCCTGCTGGCGATAGCGGAAGCGGGCGGTAAGGCGGATGCTCTCCCCCTCCCCCATGGGCGCATCCCCGGCGATCCACGTGGGCTGGCTGGCACGGATACGGTTGGAATACAGGCGGGGGCTGTCCTCGCCCTGAGAAACCACCAGCACATTGCGCCTGAGATCCTTCTCCACCACGAACCAGCTGCGCCCGTCGCCCCTGCCGCCGATGCCCAGCCCCCGGCGCTGGCCAAGAGTGTAGTACATGAGCCCCATATGCTCGCCCACCTTCTCTCCCGCCTCGGTGAGCATATCGCCGGGCTGGGTGGGCAGGTAGTTTTGCAGGAACTGGCGGAAGTTGCGCTCACCGATGAAGCACACACCCGTGGAATCCTTCTTCTGAAAAACAGGCAGGCGGTTTTCCTCCGCAATGCGGCGGATCTCCTGCTTGGTAAGGGTGCCCACGGGGAACAGTGCCCCCTCCAGCTGATGTTCCTTGAGCATGTAGAGGAAATAGCTCTGATCCTTGTTGGGATCGTCGCCCTTGAGGAGCACGGTGTGCCCGTCGCGCACATCCTTGCGCACAAAATGACCGGTGGCCATATGGGCAGCGCCCAGCTGCTGGGCGTAGTGCAGGAAGGACTTGAACTTGATCTCCCGGTTGCACAGCACATCCGGGTTGGGGGTGCGGCCCCGGCGGTATTCCTCCAGAAAATACGAGAAAACCCTCTCCTCGTACTCCTTTGCAAAATTGACACTGTAATACGGGATGCCGATCACATCGCAGACGGCCTGCACATCCTTCCAGTCGTCTACGGCGGTGCAGGTACCGTCGGGATCCTTCTCCTCCCAGTTGTTCATAAACACGCCCACCACGTCGTACCCCTGCTGCTTGAGCAGCAGCGCAGCCACAGAGCTGTCCACGCCGCCGGACATACCCACTACAACGCGTTCCATGTTTACTCCTCCCATTTGGCCTCAGGCTCCAGCTTCTCCAGCACAGCGGCGAGCACATCATCTGCAATGCTCTCGATATCCCGCTCCGCATCCACACTGACAAAGCGCTTGCGGTTTTCCCGGATCAGCCGTTCGTAGGCCTTCTGCACCCGCTCGAAGAACTCCAGATCCTCCAGCTCCAGCCGGTCGGGGGTGGAGGCGTTGAGTCTGCGCCGGATGGCGGTGCGGTGATCGATCGCCAGATAGACCGTCATATCGGGGAGCATATCCGCCACAGCAGGTGCATTGATCTGCTGAATGGTCTCCACGCCCAGCTGCCGCCCGCCGCCCTGATAGGCCACGGAGCTGTCCACAAAGCGGTCGCAGAGCACCACGCGCCCCTCCTCCACTGCCGGACGGATGCGCTGATGCACATGCTGGGCGCGGGAGGCAGCATAAAGCAGGGCTTCGGTGGTGGAGCTCATCTCCATATTGTCGGTGGAAAGGATAATGGAGCGGATATCCTCGCTGATATCGCAGCCACCGGGCTCACGGGTGCGCAGCACCGCATAGCCCAGCTGGCGCAGCTTCTTTTCCAGCAGCTCCATTTGGGTAGTCTTACCGCTGCCGTCCAGACCTTCCATGCTCAGAAAGAAACCCCGGGGGATCTCTGCGCCGGGGCACAGCAGTGCCCGCAGCGATTCGGTATCCGGTACGATGTGATCCGCACCCGCCACCTGTAGCTCCTCCTCGGAGCCGCAGCCGTAGGTAACGCCAACGCTTTCGATGCCTGCATCCTTGGCACCGTTCACATCGAAGCGGCGGTCGCCCACCATGGCGGCGCAGCGGTATTTCTCCGGCAGCGCACGGCGGATCAACTCTGGCTTGCCCAGCTTGTCATTGGAATCGTTCTCGCCGATGATGGCATCAAAATAATGGCTCAGGCCAAAATGATCCATCACCCGGCGGGCAATGAAGCGATCCTTGCTGGTGGCAAGACCCACATGCACGCCGCCATCCCGCAGCATTTGCAGAATACTGCGGATGTGGGGATAAACCTGATAGCGGTACATGCCTTCCTCGGCAAAATGGCGCTTATAGCTGGCAATGGCATCATCGATGCGCTCCATTGGCACATGGAGCAGATCGCGGAAGGAATCCAGCAGGGGCGGGCCCACCACCAGCCGCAGATCGGCCTCCGCGGGGATGGGCAGCCCCAGCTCCTCCATGGCGCTTTCTACAGAGGAAACGATCCCCTCCTCCGCATCAAAAAGGGTGCCGTCCAGATCAAACACTACTGCATCATAGGGAAACTGATTCATGGGTCATACTCCTTCTTTTACACAGGTGAGCCTGCCGGCTTCATCCAGCCCGAAAAGATGCCTGACGGGCATAGCCGTAAGCCATTGTACGATCTCCGGGGTGATCTCCTCTCCCGCTGCCAGCGCTGCCACGCCAGGCGGGTACAGCCCCACCTGACCGGCGCTGATGCGCCCTGCGGCCTGCGCCACAGGTGCGGCCTCGGTATCCGCAAAGGCAGCCTCCCAGACCGGCAGCCTGCGGGGCGGGATGGGCGGCGGTTCGGGCAAGGCTGTTGCAGCCTTCCTCTCCGGCGCAGGGATCTGTCTGAGCTTTTCCAGCAGCAGGGAGAGGCGTTCGGGGCCATCCATCAGCGAAAGGATGCAGCCGATACCGGCGGCATCGCAAAGCTCCGCATCCACGCCCAGCTCCTCCAGCTGCGCCATCAGCCGGAAACCGCCCTGCGGCGCATCCAGCACCAGCCGCAGCGGATCGGCCACAACGCCGGGGGGCAGCAGCTTCTGCCCGTCGGCATAGCCAAGGGCGGCGGCCTCCCTGCGGAAGTTTTCCAGCGCCGCCTCCAGCGCTGCGCCTGCCGCTGCGCCGCTTACATCCATCCATGCTCTGGCATCATCCAGAGAGAGCATGGTAAGGAAAGAGGGACTGCTGGTCTGCACCATGCGAAGGCGCTTTAGGAGCAAAGCTGCATCCACCCCGGTGGCGGCATGGAGCCATGCGCCGGCGGTAAGGGCAGGCAGGGTCTTGTGTGCGGACTGGATGACCAGATCCGCCCCCTGTGCAAGAGCGCCATTTTCGCTGCGGTACCAATTGAAAACAGCACCGTGCGCTTCGTCGCACAAAACCAGCATGCCCTGCCGGTGCGCCAGCTCCGCCACCGCCTGCACCGGCGCAAGGGTACCGTAGTAATCCGGATTCAGCAAAAGCACAGCCTTGGCATCCCGGTTTCCGGCAATGATGCGCTCATAGTGCGCAAAGGTGGTATACGGCCTGCCGGAGGGGGTATAGCTTACCGGAACGAATACCGGCTCCAGCCCGGCAGTGGCGCACAGATGCAATGCGCTGATGTGTACATTCCGGGGCAGGATCACCTTTTCGCCACGGCGTGCCGCATAAAGGAGCATGGCATGCATACCCGCGGTGCTGCCGCCGGTGAGCATGAGGGTATGTGCTGCCCCGGCACTGCGTGCAGCCAGCTGCTGCGCCTTTTCGATACCGCTGCACGGGGCATACAGATCGTCGGTCATGCCGGTCTCGGTGGTATCCAGCAGATAAGGATCGATGCTGCCGAAGGGGCCCTTGCCCTGCCCGCCCGGCATGTGCAGCGACAGGCGGCGGGATGCGCTCTCCAGCATATCCATCATGGGTCTCAAAGCTCTCACCTTTCCGTCTGCCCCGAAAGATGGGCAGACTCTTTCAGTATACCTGTGTATGCTCCGGGATGCAACAAAAATCGTTTTCAGTTTTTCCATAGGCCAAACGCGGCAGATGTGCTATAATCTTTCCAGCGGAACAAACAAAGGAGGCAGACGACCCATGCGTACCGTTTTCCGGAAGCTCAGCTTTTTTCTTGCCACACTGCTGCTTTTGACCCTCTGCACCCCTGCGCTGGCTGTAACATACAACGCCGGTAATATCTACACCATCCAATATGATGCCGCCCTCTGGCAGCTGGATGACATGACCTACAGCACCGAGGCAACAGACGAGTATGTATGGCTGTTTATGCTCTACAATGCCGAAACGGATGTGCTGATCGATGCCTCCATCGAAAAGATCCCGGAGTTTGAGGGGCTTACCCTTTTCATGGCGGATGAAGCCCAGCGCAGCGAATACCTGAAGGCCACACTGGATGCGTTTCAGGATCAGGAGATCCGGCATATTGCCACCATTATGCCCACGACACTGGAGATCCCCTTCTATGTATACGAACTGAGCGATGAAGAAGGCAGCTTCGTCTATGCCGAGACCATCGTAAACGGCAACGCCATCATCTTCAACGCCTACCACGGCAGAACCACCCAAAGCAGCGAGGCGCTGAAGCCTGCGCTGGAGGAGATCCTGCTCACCTTTGCGCCGGTGATGGACGATACCGCCGCGGAATGATCCCCCACACACGGCAAAGTGGCTGTTGCAGAGTGCTTCTGCAACAGCCACTTTATTTGTTTACTTTTCAGGATACTGCGCCCGGCTGCCGCCGATATAGGGCAGACGGCTGTAGGCCATGGTCACATGGGCGTGCCCCACCACAGGGGCTTTGCCGTCCATACGCAGCGGCACAGCCACCGGACGGATGTGCATGCCCACCAGCGTATCGCCCAGATCGATGGCGGCATCGGCCTGAATAAAGTCTGCCACCGCCGGCTGGCTGAAGCGCTGCCATGCAGCGGTACCGGCGCTGCCGCCCGCCTTGGGCACAGGCATCACATTCACCTGACGGAGTCGCAGATGATCCAGCGTTTCCTGCTCCATCACCAGCGCACGGTTCAGGTGCTCGCAGCACTGGAACACAGGCCGCAGCCCCAGCCCGCGGCAGGTCTCGATCATCGTTTCGGCAATGGCATCGCCCAGCTCGGGCACGCTGTTCTTGCCAATAAGCCCGCCGGCCACCTCGCTGGTGGAGCAGCCCAGAACCACGGTGGCACCGGGCTTCAGATTGCCTTCGCGGGCAAGGTATTCAATGCACTGGCGCAGCTGCGCCCCGATGGTTTCGTATTCCGGTCTCATCATCAGCCCTCCTGTTTATCTGCGGCATGCACAAAAGCATAGGCACCGATGCCCACCGCAATGGAAAGATTCAGCGAGTCGATCTCGTTGCTGTGCGGGATGCGCACCGCCTGCCCAAGCTCTGCAAACTCCGGCGGCAGACCGCTGCCCTCGTTGCCGAAAACCAGCGCATAGGGCTTGCGAACATTCGCCACCGCCTGCTCCAGCATAACGGAGCCATCCAGCATAAAGGGGTAGAGGCAGTGGGCGGGGTACTCCTGCCGGTAGGCCTCAAAGCTGTCGTACTGCTTCAGCCTGAGGCTGAACAGCGCACCCATGGTGGCACGCACCACACGGGGATCAAATGCATCCGCGGCAGGGCGGATAACTGCGATATCCTTCAGCCCAAGCCCCAGCAGCGTACGCTGGATGGTGCCAAGATTGCCCTCATCCATCGGGTGGTGCAGCACCACATGGGGGCTTTCCGCCTCCAGCTCCGCCTGCCATTTTTCAAACACCACAGCGGCAAAGCAGTTGTCCTTGCCGCTGATGCGCCGGAGCGCCTTATCGGCGATCTCCTCCCGCACACCATGCTCCCGGCACACCTGCCGCAGCTTTTCCACACCCTCGCCCTGTGCCCGTTCACTGAGCAGCAGCCGGGTGGCGCATTCGGGTCTTACCCGCATCAACTCCAGCGAAGGGAACACGCCGGGTGCATAGCTGTATTCCAGATCGCTGCTGTAACCCTTCAGGGACGGCATAGGCTTCCTCCTCTGCTGCAAGCCGCAGGCTTAGTCCAGCATCTCATCATCATCGTTCTTCGGGGCGCTGTTTTCCTCCCCGCCGGGTTCTGTCTCCCCCTGCCGCAGCTTCCTATCGGCCTGCTGCTTCATCTGCTCCAGCGTATCGGGATCCATGCCCATTTGAGCAAAGCTGCCCAGCATATCATCAAAGGCTTTGCGGATGCCGTCCTTCTCGCTGGCAGAGCGGTAGAATACCGCTACGGCACCGTTCTGATAGGCAGCGACCCATACCTGCAGCGCAAGGCTGATCACCGTGCCCACAACAGGGCTCAGCTCCGCCAGATACATTTCCAAAAGCAGCGCCAGCATGGTCCAGCCCACAAAACTGATCATCAGCGAAAAGAACTCCATTTTGCGGCCTTCCATGGCAGTCTTGCTGCGACGGAGCGCCTCAGAGACAGACATCTCCTGGTTTTCCGCAAGGAAGTAGGGCGCCATGCTGTAGCGCACCGCAGCAACAATGCCCGGGATGATCAGCAGCAGCGACCAGAGGAAGATCTGCACAGCCATGCGCAGGTACAGCCACAATGCCTTGCCGAACAGCTGCATCCGGCTGAAAAGCCCGGCAAAGCCCAGATCATTCTTGCGGGTCAGCTCCACAAAATAGTGGTTGCAGCCCAGCCCCAGCACCGGCGAAAGCACCAGCGTGAGCAGCGAGGCAGCCAGCAGCAGAAGCCACTTCTGCTGCGGCACCTGCATAAGCGCCTCTGCATAGCGCTCCACAGAGGTGAAGCTGTTCTGGTTGGGCAAAAGCACCAGCTGCAGCACCTGCAGCACCGTGCCCAGGATGCCGGAGAAAAATGCCACCAGCATGGCATTCTGCCAGCAGCCCCGGAGCACTTCCTTCGCCTTGCGTTTATAGTAAAAAGAACCAAGCATCATTACACTGTTCCTCCGGCGGTGCTCACTCAAAGAGAGCGTCCACAAATTCCTTGGCATCAAAGGCCTGCAGATCCTCGATACCCTCACCGACACCCACATACATCACAGGCACCTGAAGCTCCTTGACGATGCCGAAGGCGATGCCGCCCTTGGCGGTGCCATCCAGCTTGGTGAGCACGATGCCGTTGATGCCTGCAGCCTCACGGAAGGCGATAGCCTGCTGCAGACCGTTCTGGCCGGTGGTGGCATCCACCACCAGCAGGCAGCGCATCATGGCCTCCGGGTATTCCCGGTCGATGACGCGGCGCATCTTTTCCATTTCTTCCATCAGGTTCTTTTTGTTGTGCAGGCGGCCTGCGGTATCCACGATGAGCAGATCGGCATGCTGTGCCTTGGCGGCCTTGATGCCATCGAACACCACACCTGCGGGGTCTGCACCCTCCTTGTGCTTTACGATGGGGCAACGGGCACGCTCCGCCCATACGGTGAGCTGCTCGGCAGCGGCAGCGCGGAAGGTATCCGCCGCACAGAGGATGATGGTGCGGCCCAGACCCTGAAAGCGCAACGCCAGCTTGCCGATGGTGGTGGTCTTGCCAACACCGTTCACGCCCACCACAAGAGTGACCATGGGCCAGCGCAGGGGCTCTTTGTGCACCTCCAGCATGCCCACAAGGATCTTCTTCAGTTCGTCCTTGGCCTGTGCACCGTTCTTCAGCTTCTTTTCAGCCACTACCTTGCGCAGGGCCTCGATGGCTTCCTCTGCGCACTTTGCGCCCATATCGCTGAGGATGAGCGCATCCAGCAGCTCATCGTAAAGATCCTCATCGATGGCACGATCCTCGCGCACGGCATCGTCCATCACCTGCGCCATCTGCTGGCGGCTCTTGAACAGGCCGTCCTTCAGGCGGGAAAACAGGCTTTTCTTCTCAGACATCTTGGGTACCTCCCTTTATTCGTAATCGGTCAGGTTGACGCTGACCATGCTGCTGACACCCCGCTCCTCCATGGCAACGCCGAAGAGGGTGTCGCAGCGCTCCATGGTACCCTTGCGGTGAGTGACCACCACAAACTGGGTATCACGGCTGAATTCCTTCAGATAATCGGCAAAATAGCTGATGTTTGCATCATCCAGCGCAGCCTCGATCTCGTCCAGGATACAGAACGGGGTGGGTTTGAGCTTGAGCATGGCAAACAGGATGGCTATGGCGGTGAGCGCACGTTCGCCACCGGAGAACAGGCTCAGGATCTGCCGCTTCTTGCCCGGCGGCTGCACGATGATCTCGATGCCGCAATCCAGCGGATGCTCCGGATCTGCCAGACTGATCTCGCCCTTGCCACCGCCGAAGAGACGCACAAAGGTCTCAGCAAAGTAGCCCTGCAAAAGCCCGAACTGCTCCACAAACACCGTCTGCATCTGGTTGAGCAGCTGGGCGATCAGCTCTTTCAGATCCCGCTGCGCCTTTTCCAGATCCTTTTTCTGCTCGCTGAGCTGGGTGTAGCGCTCGTTCATCTGAGCATATTCCTCGATGGCGCTCACGTTGACCGGCCCCATGCCGCGGATCCGCTCCCGGATCTTCTGGGCAGCGCTCTCGGATTCGTTCTCCTTGAAGGGGGTCTCCGGCTGGGGGTAGGCCATCAGCTGCTCCACAGCGCCTGCATAGCTGAGCTCGTAAGTATCCCACAGGCGGTCGCAGAGCATGGATACATCGTTCTTCATGCGACCCAGCGCCATTTCCTGCCGGTGCACACGCTCGGTCTCCCGGGCGGCCACCAGCTGCGCCGCATCGATCTCGCTCTGGATCTCCCTGAGTTGCATTTGGCACTGATCCCGGTCGCTCTCGGTCTCCTCCACATGGCTGCGGGCCTTCTCAACGCCCTGCTCCGCCTCTGCAATGCGCCCCAGCAGCTCTTCGCGCACAGCCTCCGCCTTCTGCAATTCGCTGCCGGTCTCCACCCGGCGGGCAAGCACTTCTTTGATCTCCCTGCGGCACTCTTCGCCATCCTTTTCCAGACGGCTGCGATCCCGGCGGATCTGCTCCAGATCGTGCTGGGCATTTTGCAGGGTCAGCTTGGCATCGGTCAGCGCCTCCTGCGCATCCTCCCGCTGGCGGCGGGCGGTGTTGAGTTTCCCGGAAAGCGCTGCCGTAATGGCCAGCAGTTCATCCTCGCTCACATCGTCCTGCTGCTCCAGCAGACGGATGCGCTCCAGCTCCGCTTCGATCTCCGCAAGGCTTTCTTCCAGCTGCCGGATGGCCTCATCCATCTCGGCGGAGCGGGCTGCATGCGCCTTGTGTTGTTCCTGTGCCGTTTTGAGGCGCTCCGTATCGCGCACCACGGCGATCTCCTGCTGATGCAGATCGTGCTGGGCCTGCTCGCCTTTTCTCTTGGCTTCGCTGCGCTGGCTTTCCCAGCCTGCGATCTGGTTGCCCGCTTCGGTTACATGCTGGTTGATCTCTTCGATCCTTGCGGCCAGCTCCTTCATCTCCCGCTCACGGCCCAGCAGGTTTTGTGCCTTCTGCTGGTTGCTGCCGCCGGTCATACTGCCGCCGGAGTGGATCACTTCGCCGGTGAGGGTGACGAGCCGGAAGTTGTGCCCGCCCGCCCGCATGATCTGGATACCATGCTGCAGATCCGTCGCCACAACAGTACGACCCAGCAGACTCTCCACAATGCCCCGGTAGCGGGGATCGTAGCCACAAAGCTCGCTGGCAACGCCAAGGCAGCCCTCCATGGAGAGCACCCGGCGCTCCTGCTGGCTCAGTGTGCGCCCGCGCACCGTGCTGACAGGCAGGAAGGTGGCGCGGCCCAGCTTGTTCCGGCGCAGGTACTCAATGAGCACCTTGGCCTCCTGCTCGGTTTCGGTAACGATATTCTGCATGGCTGCGCCCAGCACCATATCCATGGCGGTCTCGTACTCCTTGGGTACGCTGAGCAGCATAGCCACCACATCCACCACGCCCTGCATTTTCTCTCTGCGGGCATAGGTGAGTGCATTCTTGACGGCATACTGGTAGCCCTCGTAGCCGTCCTGCAATTCCTTGAGAGTGCGCAGACGCATCTCCGCAGCGCGGGCGTTCTGGGCATCCTCCTGCATTTCCTTCTGCTTTTGGAGGATCTTCTCCAGCATCTGCCGGGGCGTTTCCTCCAGCTCCCGCACATGCTGCTTCATTTCTTCCAGACGGGCGTTTTCGCCATCCAGCGCAGCCTGTGCAGCCTCCACCGCCGCAAGCAGCTTTTCATCCTGCGAAGCAGCTTCGGCCTGCTGGGCGATCAGTTCCTCCCGGCGTACGGTCATCTGCTGCTGCATGGTGCTGTAGCGCGCCTGTGAGGTGCGCACGTTCTGCATACGGGAGGAGCGTTCCATCATGCGGTTGCGGTGGGCTTCCAGCTCCTTTTCCAGCGTTTCGGCAGCCTGCGCGCTCTCGCTGTGGCGCTTCTCCACATCGCCGAGGGCAGCCTGTGCCTGCTCCACCAGCTGCTGTGCCTGACTGAGACCGCCATCGCTCTGGCTGACGGTGGTCTCGATGAGCCGTAAACGGGTCTTGAGGGCGTTTTCTTCCTTATCCAGCCGGGCAAGGGTATCCCGACCGGTGATGAGCCGGTTCTCCGCAGCAGCGGCTTCCTCCTTGACGGTATGCAGGCTGTCGGTGGCACGGAGCAGAGCATCGTGCGCCTGACTGAGCGCCCGGTTCAGCTCCTCCTGCTTCTCCTCGCCGCCGGTGCGGCGCTGAATGGCTTCCTCCAGCTGCTTTTCGGCAGCAGTGAGGGCATCCTTGATGCGCAGCAGCTGCTGCTCCGCTTCGGTCTCCTTCTGGTGCAAGCGGTCGTAGCGGTATACGAACAGGCGGATCTCCAGTTCCTTGAGGCGTTCGCTCAGGCTCAGGTATTCCCTTGCCACCTCTGCCTGCTTCTTCAGCGGGGTCAGGTGGGTCTCCAGCTCGTCCAGCACATCCAGCACGCGCACCAGATTCTCATCCGCATGCTTCAGGCGGTTCTCCGCCTCCACCTTGCGGGTGCGGTAGCGGTTGATGCCGGCAGCTTCTTCAAAAACGATACGCCGATCCTCGCCCCGCTGGCTCAGGATCTCGTCGATCCTGCCCTGACCGATGATGGAGTAGCCCTCCTTGCCCACACCGGTATCGCGGAACAATTCCACAATATCCTTCAGGCGGCAGGCGGAACCATTCATCTGATACTCGCTGTCGCCGTTGCGGTAGACCCGGCGCAGGATGCTGACCTCCTGATACTCCACCGGCAGCTGATGATCGCTGTTATCGAATACCAGCATGACCTCGCAGTAATTCATGGGCTTGCGCTTTTCTGTGCCGTTGAAGATAACATCGGTCATGCTGTTGCCGCGCAGGGTCTTGGCGCTCTGTTCGCCCAGCACCCAGCGCACCGCATCGCTGATGTTGCTCTTGCCGGAGCCGTTGGGGCCAACAATGCCCGTTACATTCTGCGGGAATACGATCTCCGTCCTTTTGGCAAAAGACTTGAATCCGTAAATTTCCAGTTTGGTAAGGCGCATCCGCACCCTCCTTATTCTTCATCCTGACAGCGCTTGAGGGCTACCCGCGCCGCCATCTGCTCGGCGCTCTTTTTGCTGGTGCCCCTGCCGGTGGCCATCTGCCTGCCGGCAATAAGCACCTCGGCAACAAAATGCCGGTCGTGATCCGGGCCGCTGGCATCGATGATGCGGTAGGTGGGCAACCCCATATCGTGCGCCTGCGTGTATTCCTGCAGGGCGCTCTTATCGTCCTTTACCTTGGGTGCCACCAGCTTGTCCTCATCCCGGAAGAGGCGGAAGATGACCTCCCGCACAGCCTCGTAGCCGCCATCCACATAGATGGCAGCCAGCACGGCCTCCACCGCATCGGCAAGGATGCTGGGCTTTTCCCGCCCGCCGGTCAGCTCCTCGCCATTGCCCATAACAAGGCAGCGCCCCAGATCCAGCGAATGAGCCAGCACGCTCAGGGTACGCTCGCACACCAGTGCCGCTCTGCGGGCTGTGAGCGCACCCTCCTGAAACGTTGTGTATTTGTGGTATAGCATGTCGCTGACGCAAAACTCCAGTATGGCATCTCCCAGAAACTCCAGCCGCTGGTTATCCGGCTGCTTGGTGGAGGGATGCGTCAACGCCCTGCGCAGATGGGCAATATCCCTGAAGGTATAGCCCAGAGCCTGCTGCAATGCCTGCATGGCGTGTCTCCTTTCCGTTTACCGCATAAAGAAGGAAGCGAGGGGCGCGGAGAGGCTGTGCTCTCCGTGCCCCTCGGCAAAGGGCTGCTTACTGCTTGCTTTCGATGTACTTGACCACATCGCCCACGGTCTTGAGCTGGATGATCACTTCATCCTCCACTTCGATGCCGAAGTTGGATTCCAGCTCGAGGATCATGACCATCACGTTGGCGCTGTCGGCCTTCAGGTCCTCCACCAAGCGGCTTTCGGGGGTGATGGCAGCGGCGTCCATCTGCAGCTGCTCGGCGATCATATCGCGTACCTTTTCAAACATGTTGCTCTCCATCCTTTCCTTTGTGAGTATATGAGTGCGAAAAATATATCTATTCGGTGACGGTTTCCGCCGCCGCACAGACCAGACCTTTCTGGATCTTGCCTACCACATCGCTCTCGTACATGAGGATCGCCTGATTGAGGGCACAGGCAAGGGCATGGGCATTGCAGGAGCCGTGCGCCTTGATAACGCAACCGCGCACGCCCAGCAGGGGTGCACCACCCACCTCGCTGTAATCCATGGTCTTTTTGACCCGCTTGAAGGCGGGTTTGGCCAGAAGGCCGCCCAGCTTGCCACGGGTATCGGCAAAGATCTCGCGCTTGATGATGCCCATCAGCGTTCCGGCTACGCCCTCCATGAATTTGAGGATCACATTGCCCACAAAGCCGTCGCAGACGATCACATCCGCTGCATCGTTGGTGATCTCGCGGGCTTCGATATTGCCGACAAAGTTCAGGTTCTTGTCGCCCTCCAACAGCGGGTAGGTCTCCTTGGTGAGGGTGCAGCCCTTCTCGGCTTCTGCACCGTTGTTCACCAGACCGATGCGGGGGTTTTCAATACCGCGCATGCCCTGCATATAGGCCTTGCCCATCTGGGCGAACTGGTGCAGGTATTCGGGGCGGCAGTCCACGTTGGCACCGCAGTCGATCAGCAGGAAATAATCCTTGCCGTTGGGCAGCAGGGGGGCCAGCGCCGGGCGCTCAATGCCCTGAATGCGCCCCAGACGGAACATACCGCCCGCCAGTACCGCACCGGTGCTGCCGGCGGATACGAACGCATCCACCTGACCGTCCTTCAGCTTAAGCATGCCATCCACGATGGCGCTGTTCTTCTTTTTGCGAACCGCCATCACCGGGCTCTCGCAGTTGGTGATGACCTCCTGACAATCGGTCAGGGTAAGGCGGCTGCGGGCGGGAGAAGCGGCGAATACCTCATCCACCACAGGCGTAACCTGCTCCAGCGGCCCAGCCAGCTCCACCTCAAGCTCCGGGTGGTTGGTCATGGCTTCCAGAGCGCCCTCCACCGTTGCCCGGGGCGCGTTGTCGCCGCCCATAGCATCCAGATAAATCTTCATAATGCATTGCCTCTTTCGTTATTCGATACGGAAGCAGTAGACTGCGCCGGTATCGCGGCCCGTGGTGCCGATCACCAGCAGGTTGCCATACACAGCGGGAGAAGCGGTGATCTCGCCATTCACCATCACGCTGGCGAGCATTTCGCCGTCGATGGTATCCAGCAGGTTGATCACGCCTTCGGTCTCAGCCTGAATGATCCATGCATCGCCTGCTTCGTTGTAGACCGCCACAGGGCTGGATACCGCATTGGAGGCCATAAGCCCCTCCCATGCCAGTGTGCCGTCCTGCTTGTTGAGGGCGATCACCTGAGAGCCGTTTTCGCCGTCAGCCACCGTAAAGATGACCAGATGGCCGATGCTGGCCTGACCGACCACCGGGCTGGCGTGCAGGCCCAGATCGTAATCCTCGTGGTAGGTGCAATCGGCAACGGGATAACTCCATACCACCTCGCCGGTAAGGGCGTTGATGCGGCTGAGCACGCAGCTGCCATTGCGGCCGGTGACGGTGGTTCCGGTATACAGCGCCAGATCGGTGCCGTTTTCCAGATCCAGTGCAGGCGTGGACTCAATGGGGCCTTCCAGCTTGGTGGACCAGACAGGCGTCATGGTATTCACATCCACGCAGCGGAGCACGCCGTAGTTGTCGCCGTAGAATACGTAGCTGCCATACATGGCAACGCTGCCGTCGATGTTGCCCTTCTTCTCCTGCCCCTTGACGGTGCCCTTGTACATCTGCACACCGGACTGGAGCTCCACCTTGCCGTTCTGGTAATCGTAGACCTCAGCCTGCGGGCCAAGCTCGGCGGTGTAGAGCAGACCGCCCTGACTGCCGAAGATCATGGTGCCGGTAAGGCTGTCAAAGAGGGCAGCGCCATGCACGCCGGAATAGTTGGTGGTGCGCTGCTTGCCATCGGTCTGGATGAGACGGATCTCCTTGTTGTTGAGCAGGTTGATGAGGTGATAGCCGCTCTTGACGGTCTTGTTTGCCAGCTTGCTGTGGCTCTGCCCCACGCCCAGTACCGGTGTGCCGTTGGTGGCCAGAGAAAGACCGCCTGCGCTGGGAGCCCCCAGCTCGAAGGGCTCGCGGGTATACTCGCCGGTAAGCAGGTTGAAGAAGTAGATATTGCCATCCTGTGCGGCAACGATCACTTCCTTGAGGGCCTTTACATCGCGCATCTCATCTTTGATGCTCATGTTGCTGCGCATGATGGTGGGCCACTTGACGATAAGCGGTTGGCCGGGAGCCACCACGCCATGCACAGTGCCGCTATTCACCTTCATGCTGCCCACTTCGTGCTTCCAGACCTCGGTAAGTCTGGCGTTGTTCACCTCAACGGTGCCGTAGGCCGCATTCTGGCGCATGGGGCCGCCGCGGAAGGTGAGCACGCCGGCCTGCTTCCACACGGCATAGTCGCTGGCTGCGCCCTCCACAGAGGTAAAGGGGCTCAGCAATTCCACCGCACGGGAGCGGGAATAGGAATCTACGCTCTTGCCATCGTTATAGATGGTATTCTTGAGCGTTGTATCCCCCGCTGCCGGGTCGGTATTCTCTGCCGCTGCCGCAGAAAGAACGGGCAGTATGGTAGGCGTGGGTACGGGGGTGGGTTCGGGGGTAGGGGTGGGTACAGGCGTTGCCGTGGGTTCGGGCGTGGCCGTAGGCTCGGGGGTAGGCTCGGCGGTAGGCTCCGGTGTAGCCGTGGGTTCAGCCGTAGGCTCGGCGGTGGGCTCGGCAGTGGGTTCTGCGGTACCTTCGGGATCCGCAGCCGTTGCGGGGCCGAGGGTCACTTCCGGCAGCGGCGTGGCGGTGGGCACCGGGCCGATCTCCACCTGTACCTTGAAGCCGGATGTCACATAGTTCTGCGGGTCGGCGGCGGTCAGATAGCTGACGCTGTACTCCCCTGCATACGCTTCGCTGGCAATGTAGGGAATGGTCCAGCGCAGGGTCTCGCCCTCGGTGATCACCTGTCCGGCGGCACGGGCATCCTCCAGCGTGCGGTTCAGCACCGCAGAGCCGTTCCCGTTTTCAACCCGGACGCTGGTAACATCTGCCGAGGTGAGCACATGGAAGGTGACTGCCGCAGGCAACGATTCCAGCTCGCCATCCACAGTAAAATCCTGAATGGGCGGCATGACAGTCTTGGGGGCAGCGATCTCCACAGTCTTGGAGACGTAGACACCCTCAGATTCGGAACCGTCGCTCTTCTGGGCGTAGACGGTAAAGCCGCCGCTGTACGCCTCCTCTATACGGCAGGTAGGCGTCCAGATGTATTCGTCGCTGTTGTTGATCACCTCGCCGCCGATGGCCAGCTGATCGGAATACAGCTTGTTGTAGATGGTGTAGCCGTTGTCGTTCTCGATGCGGATGCCGTCGATGTTCTTGGAGGTCTGCACAGTAAAGCGCACATCTGCCGGAGCGGCGGCATCGCCGGTGGAAACGTTAAAGCTCTTGATGGGAGAGTTCTCGGGCAAAATCATGTTCTTTACGTTGGAGAATACCGTGACCACGGAGCTCTTCAGGTTTGCCATGGTTTTGCCGAAGGTGCCGTCCACCTGATCCCACTTGGGCAGGCAGATCCCTGCCAGCAGAGCGCCGATCACCAACAGAACGATGATCAGCGGCAGCACGATACCGCCGCGCGGCTCCAGCTCTTCGTCCTCGAACTCGTAGCGTGCCCGCTCCACTGTAGCGCTGGGGCGGCGGGTGCGGGGATCGTCGTAGGGGCTGCGGGGAGGCTGGCGGTTATAGGCAGCGTACTCATCCTCCCGGACGGGCTGCTGGGCAGGGTGGCGGGCAGGACGGGGCTGCTGGGCAGGCTGATGGTATGCTCCGGCAGGGCGTGTCGCTGCCTGCGGGATGTAGCCGTTCTGCCCCTCCTGCTCCCATCTGACCTGCTCCTTGGTGCGCCGAGCCTGCTCCGCCAGAGAATGCTGGCCTTGCACAGCGCTGTGTGCACCTGCATACTGGCCATCGTCGGCAGTCGTTTGGCTCGCCACAGGGGGTTGGGCTTCACCGTCGCCGGCGCTGAACGGATCGTAATCACGGTCGTACGGCACCGGGCGGCGAGCCTGCATCTCGTAGGCAGGCTGCTCGTAGACCGGCTGTTCCTGGGGCTGCTGGGGCTGCTGTTCGTACAGCCGCTCTGCAGGCTGCTCCTGAGGCTGTTGACCGTTGAAAGGGGCTGCCGGTGCTTCTGCCGCAGAGGCACGGCGGCGGCGGCGCGGTGCCTCCTGAGGAGTGGCCGGGCTGGCAAAAGCAGGATCCGCAGGCTGTGCAGGCACCACCGGAACACGGCGGGTAGGCATGTTCACGGCCTGCCCGACGCGGGTGGGGGCATAATCCCCCATGGTGCCGAAATCCTGCTGCGGAAAAAACGGTGCCCCACTCTGCTGCTCTGCGCCAAAAGAAGGCGGTGCATCTGTCGGAAACGGGCTGCCTGCAGGCCGCTGTTCCGGCGTGCGCCAAGCCGCAAACGGATCGTTGCCGGGATTCTGCGTGCCGGACTGCTCCGGCTGCAGAGGCTGGCGATAGCCGTTGGGGAGGTTGCTGGGATTGCTGTTAAAATCGCTCAAAGTTTTGCTCTCCTTATTCGGTCTGTTCCTTTGCAGATTGCTCACGGACGGGCGTTGCTCTTCCGGTGAGACGGAGACTCTGTCAGCGTTCTCAGGTATAGTGATATACCTCTCTTTATTATACCAAGATTCGCACAAGTCTACAAGTCCCCCGCAATTTGTTTTACGTTTGTGCAGGAGAAGGGTTTCAGGAAGAAGCGTCGAATAATGAAAAGTGGCATTTCTTTTTTACACTTTACGGTCATGCGCCGCTTGTTTCGGCGCAGCCTGTGCCGTATCGTATGCAAGGAGGCCTCACATGCAGGAGCCAATGATCGTTTTCTGTAAAGATCGTTCCACAGCTTGGCTTATTTGCCGGCTTTTGCGCTGGCGGCAGGTCTACAGCCTGTCGCTGCCCTACGATACGCCTTTGGAGGAGCTGCTTTCCTACGAGCCAAAGGGCATCATCATCTCTGCGCCGCTGGACGAGCCCGGCGCACTGGATGGGCTGGACAGCCGCGTTTTCGACTCCGGGCTGCCTGTGCTGGCGCTGGATGGCATTGCTGCTGCGCTGTGCACCATGGGCGGCGGGCAGGTATCGCCCGTCATCTACTCCACCACGCCCATCCCGCTCACGCTGCATGAGCATTCTCTCTTTCAGGAGATGGATGCTACCGGCTGCGCACTGCGCATCCTTGCGCCGCTGCAGCCCGCCGAAGGCATGGATGCCCTCGCCCTTGCCGGGGAGGATGTGGTCGGCTTCGCCTGCCGGGAGAAGCCTGTCTACGGTCTGGAATACCCCATCGAGCGCAACGACCCGGATGCTGCCCAGATCTTGACCAATTTCGCCTACACTGTGTGCAAATGCCGTGCCGACTGGAACGAGGATGCCATCATCGAGGAGGCGATCACTGCCATCCGTGAGGGCGTGCCCGAGAACGGGCAGGTGCTCTGTGCCATCTCCGGCGGTGTGGACAGCGCCGTCTGCGCCAAGCTTGCCAGCATGGCGCTGGGCGACCGGCTCCGCTGCCTGTTTGTGGATACCGGCCTGTTCCGGCAGGGCGAGGTGCAGTATGTGGTGGATGAGTTCCAGCAGACGATGGGTATCCCGGTAGCCTGCATCAACGCCCGGGATCGTTTTTTGCAGGCGCTGGCAGGGCTCACCGGGGCAGACGAGAAAGAGAACACCGCCTCCCGCCTGATGCGTCAGACCCTTACCCGCCACCTGCACGAACACCCCGAGCTGTGCGGGCTGGTAATGGGCACCAACTACAGCGATGTACTCTGCAACAACACCGACGGCGATCCACTGGCAGCCTCCATCACCATTCTGGAGCCTATCCGCAACATGTTCAAAGATGAAGTGCGCAGGCTGGCAGGAGCGCTGGGCATGCCCGCATCCATTGCAAACCGCCAGTCTTTCCCCTCCAGTGGTCTTGCGCTGCGCATCTACGGCCCTGTCACCGAGCAGCGGCTCAACCTGCTGCGGGCAGCAGATGCCTGCTGGCTGGAGGAGATCCAGGAGGCCGGACTGGATAAGCGCCTGTGGCAGTACTTTGCCACGCTGGTGGAAAGCCCGGATGCTCCCGGACAGCACACCATCTGCCTGCGTGCCATCCAAGCCTCCCAGAGCCAGGGGTTGGCCGCCCGCCTGCCCTACGACCTGATGGAGCGCACCACAGCCCGTATCCTGTCTGAAGTACCGAGTGTTTCCCGTGTGGTATACGACCTTACTCCCAGCAAGCGCTATGGCATGATGGAGTAATACGGCACATATCCTTTCAGCGCCCACAGGGGCGCTGTTTTTTTCAATGGACAGTCACCGAAAGGAGTCCTTGCCATGCTGATCTGTGATACCCATGCCGATACCCTGTGGCGGCTGGTCCGACCCGACGGTACCCCGCCGGATGTGCAGCTTGCCCACCTGACCGACCCCCACCACACCCGGGTACAGGCGATGGCGCTGTTCGTAGGTGCAAACGGTCTTACAGGAGCCGACAGCGATCTGATCAGCCGGGAGCTGACAGCCTTCCGGGAGCTGCAAAAACAGGGGTTCAGGCAGATCACGCAGCTTGATGAGGCGCAGCCCGGGCAGGCCAATGTGCTGCTGACCATCGAGGGTGGCGAAGCCTTCGGGCAGGATGTCTCCCGTGTGAAGGAATTCGCCCTTCTGGGCGTACGCGCCGCCGCCATTGTCTGGAACAACGAAAACCGGCTGGCGCATCCGGCAAAGGGTACCTCCCGCGAAGGGCTGACCCCCTTCGGGCGGCAGATCGTTGAGGAGATGCACCGCTGGCGCATGGCGGTGGATATTTCCCACCTGAACCAGCAGGGCACCGATGAGGTGATGGACGGCCCCATCCCCTGCATGGCCTCCCACAGCTGTGCCCGCAGCCTGTGCGACCACCCCCGCAACCTGACCGACCGGCAGCTCAGGCAGCTCTTTGCCCGGGGCGGGTATGTGGGCGTTAATTTCTATGTACCGTTTCTGACCGCCGCCGGGCATGCCACCATGGATACGGTCATCGACCACATGGTGCATATGTGCATGCTGGGCGGCGAGGAGCACGTGGGGCTGGGCAGCGATTTTGACGGCATCGATCTCTACCCGGAGGGGCTGCGCAACGCCGGAGACATTCCCGCCCTTCTGGAGCGCATGCAGGCACGGGGGTTCTCGAACGCACTGACAGAGCGGATCGCCGGTACCAACTTTGCTGCATACATGGAGCGGCTGGACAGGGGTTGAGGCATGCAGAAAAACGGTTCCGCCCATAGCGAGCGGAACCGTTTTTTTACTTCAGCACATCCGCCAGCTCCTGCCAGTGATGGATGTGCAGAAGCGCAAAATCCGCCTCCATCTCCCGATTTTTGGCCAGATAGGGGCTGCGCTCCCCGTTTTCTGCCGTACCCTCGTAAAGCACGGGAAACATGCCTGCGCCGTGTGCGCCAAAGATATCCGCCGCCATGCTGTCGCCACAGAACCAGACCTTTTCCGCGCTGAGCCCAGCTTTTTGCAGCGCTATGCGGAACATGGCGGGATGGGGCTTGCGCAGGCCGTACTCACTGGAGACCAGCACAAATTCAAAGGCATGCTCCGGCAGCAGCCGACGGATACGCCGCGAGAGCGCCGCTCCCGTCCACCCCAGATTGCTGATGACCCCGGTGCGGATGCCCTGCTTGCGCAGCTGCGCCAGCAGCGCCCGGATGCCCGGCATGCACGCCCCCGCAGATGCATGATCCCACAGGATGTTTTCCACCTCTTCCATGGGGATCCGGAAGGTGATGCCATAGGCCTCATATTTGCAGCGCATCATCTGCATTTCGCTGATTTCAAAGCCCATATGACGGCAGTGCTTCAGCTGCCGGAAAATCTCAAGTCCCGCTTCGCACAGCTCTGCCGGAGTCTTGCCCAGCGGGTTATCCCGTATGTAGGGGTACACCGCCTCCTCAGCACGCAGGAAGTCTGTATCCGGCTCACTGAGCAGGGTAAAGCCATAGTCAAAGAGGATCATTTCCGGTTTCTGCACGGGATGATTCGCCGCCTTTCTTTTGCTGCTTGAACGAAAACGGAGACCGCAAGCCGCAGGGCCGCTGTCTCCGTTTTTGATCTTCTTATTCTCCCGCCGGGGTGATGACGATGATCACATCACCCTCGTCGGATTCGTGCACCAGAGAGGTATCCAGACTGGAGGGCGGTGCGCCGTCCTCGCCGGTGGGTGCTGCAACATCGTACTCCGTCAGCGGCTCCACACCGCGCAGACGGTTCTGCTCGTCGATCTCGCTCTTGCGCAGCACAGGCATGCAGCTGGTGCAGCGCTTCAGCTCGGCATAATCGCCGGTCTCCAGCTCAGCATAGGTAAAACCGGTCAGCGGCAGGTAGCGGGACTTGACGCTGCTGCAGTTGGCATCGCTGTGGTAGTAGCTGCCGCCCTTGGGGTTGTAAAACAGCTCAAGCGCATCATCCGGGTAGGGCTGGCGGCGGCCGTAGTCATCCCAGACCAGCACCTTGGTGCCAACCTTGATGTTATCCCAGATCCAGTCCATGTTGAGGCCGTCCTCGTTGGCGATGCGGGCCACACGCACACAGCCGTGGCTGGCGCGCTGCCCCAGCTTGTTTTCCCACGTGGAGAAGCGCTTGCTGCCATCCGCAAGGAACACATAAGGCACCTGATGGATGGCATCGCCGCCGTTGAAACGCAGCGCCATGGCGCAGATCATACCCTCGCTGTCAAAATCGCCCATACGGCTGGCGATCAGGTA
The DNA here is from genome assembly GCA_045540635.1 of Candidatus Limiplasma sp. Lineage (GTDB taxonomy): Bacteria > Bacillota > Clostridia > Christensenellales > Aristaeellaceae > Limiplasma. The sequence continues at coordinate 13,395 of JAZQHO010000116.1, read as the reverse complement.
CTCGCCGGCAGCGGTCTCGTTATAGGGTTGGGTATCGTTGGGCAGACCGGTGGAGATAAGGCAGCTGGACCAGAGCTTGCCCTCTTTGAAAACATACAGCCGCTGGGTGAGCTTATCAATGATCAGGCCGTAGTCGCTGCGGGGCGTAACGGTTTTGAGCAGGTTGGTGCGCACATAACCGCGGATCATACGGTTGTAGTAATCCAGACCCTCGATCTTCGTCCAGCCGTCCTCATCCTCGCCCAGCACATGCACGGCTGCGGAAGAACCGTTGATGGTGCCGCCCAGCTTATCGGTATTCACCTTGGGGTAATCGGTACCGGGGCCGGTACGGGGCGCCACCACTTCCTTCTGGCCTACATCCAGCACGGTGATGGGCTTCATCAAAAGCTCCCAGCAGGCTTCCTCGTTGGTGATGTCGTAGTGGAAATCCTCGCCGAACCAAATCTCGCCGGTATCGTAGCCGTCCAGCCACTCCTCCAGCGTTTTGGCAAAAGCTCCGGCAGGCAGCAGCAGAGCGATCAGCACAAATGCAGTTACCAGTGCGGTCGTTCTCAAAACCCGGGTCATTGTTCCAAACCTCCGTATCTCGGTGCGATATTCCTCATGGGAGCAGCGGCTCCGCCGCTCCGACAGAAAGTATTTCGACACACATTCCGATATTCCTTTGTAACATTTTGTAAATAAACAATATATACCTATCCTTCAACAGGCCGCCCCAGCTTCAGCTTCCTGCGCCACTCCGGGGCCGGGGCATCGTCTGCCCAATACTCGTCCAGCGAAGTGATCAGCCCGTTTTCCACTTTGAAAAATGAGGTTGCATGAAATGTTGCACTTCCGTCCCGCAGCGCCACCTTCGCTACCGTTACCATGCCGCCGGGCAGCTGCTCGCAGCGCTCCACACCGCCCGTCCACTCGCCCGGATACTCGCAGTTGGCACGGATGTACTCCTCTGCTGTGAAGCATTCGTTGGTGCAATGCCAGCGTACCTGTGCGTCGGGCGCAAAAAAGCCGGCCAGCACAGCCGCATCCTGCTTGAGCACCGCCTGCCAGAAAGAATGGATATCCATGTTTTTCCCCTCCCCTGCAAACCTATCGGGATCACTGTTGTTTATCATATCATACCGCCTTTTTCTTGACAATCCTGCCTTGGCGTGCTATCCTTTTGCCGCTGCCGGGCGGCCAGACGATCGCGTGGCGCAAGCCATGAGGAAAGTCCGAGCATCACAGGGCAAGGTGCCGGTTAACGGCCGGTGGAGGCAACTCCAAGGAAAGTGCAACAGAAATAGACCGCCCGGTCCTGCCGGGTAAGGATGGAAAGGCGAGGTAAGAGCTCACCCGCGTACCGGTGACGGATACGCGCTGTAAACCCCACCCGATGCAAGTTCCGAACAAGGGCGATACGGCGGCCCGCCGTGCTCTTAAAGAGAACGCTTGAGCCGCGCGGCAACGCACGGCGTAGATAGATGATCGTCCAACGACAGAACTCGGCTTACGACCGCACCGGCAGCAACCGAAAAACCGTTTGGCAGACAGGCTCTGCGAGCGGTTTTTTTGTTTTGCGGCACAAATCCGGCACGGACTGCATAAGCTGTACCACTCCCCCGCAACTTCTCTCCCCCCTGTGCGCTTGCCAAAAGGAGCTGACCTGTGTGACCCTTTCCGAGCTGAAACAAAAGGAAGTGATCGACCTGTCGGATGGGCGGCGGCTGGGTAAGGTGATGGATCTGGAGTTCTGCCTTGCCGACAGCCGCATCACCGCTCTGGTGGTACCGGCGGATACCTCCCTGCTGCAAAGCCTGCGTGGCGAAAAATGCGGGCTGGTGATCCCCTGGGAGGATGTATACCGCATCGGTGATGATGTGGTACTGGTCACTATACGGCAAAAGGAAAGCACCCAGTGCTGGCCGCAGTAAGGAAATTTTTCCACATTGACCGTGAAAAGCCTTGAAATTGATCGTTTTCTTTGGTATACTGGTTTTCCACATTCAGGATCGTACCCAGCGCATAGGCTTCCGGCCCGCTGTCAAAAAAGGAGGAATATCTGAGTTATGAGATGCCAGTATTGCGGATATTTGGACAGCCGTGTCATTGACAGCCGCCCCACGGAGGAAGGCAGCTCCATCCGCCGCCGCAGGGAGTGCCTGCACTGCGGCCGCCGCTTTACCACCTACGAGAAGATCGAGACTTCTCCCGTTATGGTGGTAAAGAAGGATATGCGCCGCGAGCCTTTCAACAGCGCCAAGATCAAGCAGGGGCTGCTGCATGCCTGCCAGAAGCGTCCCGTCAGCGTTGCCCAGATCGATACCATCGTGGAAAAAGTGGAAAAGCTGGTACATTCCAGCGGCGACGATGAGTTTTCCTCCCGCCGCATCGGCGAGGCGGTCATGGAAGAGCTGAAGCTGCTGGACGAGGTGGCCTATGTTCGCTTCGCATCGGTATACCGCCAGTTCACCGATGTTTCCAGCTTTATGGACGAGCTCAACAAGCTGGTGCGCGACAGTGCCAAGCGGGCGTCTCAGGACGATTGATCAAAATTCAAATAGGTTTGGGGAGCCGCTGTCTTGTGCAGCGGCTCCCTTTTTGCGCCGCTCCGGAAGGAAAGGATGTGTACAGCCTGTAAAAAACCGCCGCCCGGTTCCTGTCCGGTTGTTCCCCCATGCTCTTCTGTGGTATAATACCTCTTATGATGGGCAGGCTTTGTGCCAATCCCGCCCAACGGAGGAACTATGAGCCAACGCAAGATTTCCAGCATTCTGCTGGTGGACGGATACAGCCTTGTTTTCAGAGCTTTTCATGCTCTGCCTCTGCTGACCACCCCGGACGGCAGCTACACCAACGCCATCCACGGCTTTTTCAGCATGCTGCTGAAGGCGCTTTCCGACTACCGCCCGGATGCGCTCTGCGTTATGCTGGATGTGCATGCCCCCACCTTCCGCCATACTCTCTATGAGGACTATAAGGGCACCCGTAAGCCCATGCCGGAGGAGCTGCGCCCCCAGATGCCCCTTTTGCGCGAAATGCTCAAGGCTATGCGCATCCAGACCTGCGAGCTGGAGGGCTACGAGGCGGACGACCTGCTGGGCACCGCCGCACGGCTGGCCAATGAGCAGGGCATCTCCGCCTACATCCTCACCGGCGACAGGGACAGCCTGCAGCTGGTGGGCGGCCTGACCCGGGTGATCCTGACCAAGCACGGTGTGAGCGAGAGCCTTCTGCTGGATGCACAGGGCGTTTTGGACAACTACGGCTATACCCCGGAGCAGGTGCCCGATATGAAGGGCCTCATGGGCGACAGCAGCGACAATATCCCCGGCATCGCCGGCATTGGCGAAAAGACCGCCCTCAAGCTGATCGGGCAGTACGGCACGCTGGACAGCGTGCTGGAGCACGCCGGTGAGGTAAAGGGCAAGCTGGGCGAAAAGCTGCGGGCAGGCAAAGAAGCTGCCCTGCTCAGCCGGGATCTGGGCACCATCCGCCGCACAGCCCCCATCCAGCCGGATTTTGCCGCCTGCACATGGCAGGAGATGGATCAGGGGCTGGAGCTGCTGCGCCAATACGGCCTCAACCAGACTGCCAAGAACATCGAAGCGCTGCTTTCCGGCAGCACAGTAGCTGCTGTGGCTGCCCCCAGAGGCACCGCTGCCGCCCGCCGTGCCGCAGGCAAAAGCAATGCTTCCCTCAGCGCTGCCACCATGCAGACCGAGGCCGAAAGCGCCTTGCCCTCTGTCCCCGCCCTTGCCGGTGAGGAGACCTATACCGATGCCGCCGCCCTGCAGGCAGCCGCTCAGGCGCTGGCAGACAGCACCCCCGACCATGCCACCCTTTGCTGCCAGCCGGAGGAGATCACACTGCTGACCGCCGATCTGCGCCTGTGGCACATGCCCATCGTGCAGGATCTGATGGGCATCGGTCTCTACCCCGACCTGATCCTGACGGCGCTGAAGCCGGTGCTGGAGCGTGTGCCCCTCATCCTGCACGGTGCAAAGGCGCTGATGCACGAGGTGAGCCGTTACAAGCTGCCCATTCCCGCCGTCCGGTGGGATACGCTGCTGGGCTCCTACCTGCTGCACACCGCCCGCAAGCACGACCCGCTGGCGCAGGCTATCGCCTCCGACTACGGCCTGCCTGAGGAGGAGGCCCCCTCCGCCCCCAACGCCCACGCCCTGTATGCGCTGTATCTGCGCCAGCAGGCGCGCATGGAAGCCAGGGGCATGCTGCCGCTGATGCAGGACATGGAGCTGCCCCTGACCCGTGTGCTTTTTGACATGGAAAAAGAGGGCTTCCTTGTGGATGTGCAGGTGCTGGACGATCTGAGCGGTCAGTTTACCGCAGAGATCGAAAGCTGCAAAAGGCAGTTCCTCAGCCTGACAGGTGCACCGGAGGGCTTCAACCTCAATAGCCCCAAGCAGCTGGGTGAACTGCTCTTTGACAAGCTGGGGCTGCCCGCCCCCAAAAAGACCAAAACGGGCTCCTACTCCACCACCGCTGAGATCCTGGAGGGGCTGGCCCCCTACCACGAAGCCATTGAGCCGCTGCTCCGCTACCGCAAGCTGAGCAAGCTGCAAAGCACCTATGTGGACGGTCTGCGCAAGCTGCGCAGCCGGGATGGCCGCGTGCACACCACCTTCGACCAGACCGCCGCAGTCACCGGGCGCATCTCCTCGCTGGAGCCAAACTTGCAGAACATCCCCATCCGCACGGAGGAGGGGCGTGAGATCCGCCGGGCATTCGTGGCAGACGAGGGCTGCATCCTGCTGGATGCGGACTACAGCCAGATCGAGCTGCGGGTGCTGGCGCACCTGAGCGGCGACAGTGCCATGTGCGATGCCTTCCGCCGGGAGCAGGATATCCACACCCGCACCGCCGCAGAGATCCACGGTGTAAGCATGGAGGAGGTCACACCCGCCATGCGCCGTGCCGCCAAGGCCACCAACTTCGGCATCGTATACGGCATCAGCGGTTTCGGTCTCGCCCGCAACGCAGGCCTCAGCCGCAAGGAAGCCGACCAGTTTATTCAGACCTATTTCCACCGTTACCCGGGCGTGCGTGCCTTTATGGATGCCTGCGTTGCAAAGGGCAACGAGACCGGCTATGCCGAGACCATGCATGGCCGCCGCCGGGAGCTGTACGAGCTGCGCTCCGGCAACCGCAATGTACGCAACTTCGGCGAGCGTGCCGCTATGAACACACCCGTACAGGGCACCGCTGCCGATATCATCAAGCTGGCTATGGTCAGCGTGAGCCGCCGCCTGAAGGAAGAGGGCTGCAGGGCACGCCTCATTCTGCAGGTGCACGACGAACTGGTGGTGGAATGCCCGCTGGAGGAGGCCGACAAGGTAGCCGCCCTTTTGCAGCAGACCATGGAGAACATCGTCTCGCTGGAGGTGCCGCTGGTGGCAGAGGTCTCCCGCGGCAAAGACTGGGATGCCGCCCATTGATCCAAGGAGGCAGAGCATGAAGATCATCGGTCTCACAGGCGGCATCGCCTGCGGAAAAACCACCGTTGCCGCCATGCTGAAGGAGCTTGGCGCCACCGTGCTGGATGCGGACGAGATCAGCCGCGGGCTGACCGCCCCCGGCGGCCCGGCACTGCCCGCCATCCGGGAAGCCTTCGGCGCACAGGTCTTTGCCCCCGATGGCACCCTTGACCGCAAAGCGCTGGCATCCATCGTGTTTTCCAACGGAGAAGCCCTGTGCACCCTCAACGCCATTACTCACCCCATGGTGATCGCCCGGCTGGAGAAGGGCATCGCCGCATGCCGGGAAAACGCTGTTCCGATCGTCGTATTGGATGTACCCCTGCTTTTTGAGGTAGGCGCAGAAAAGCTGGCAGACACCACCCTCTGCGTTACTGCCCCCACGGAGGTACAGATCCGGCGCATGCAAAGCCGCAACGGCTATACCCCCACAGAAGCCATGGAGCGCATCAACAGCCAGATGCCGGTCTCCGAAAAAGCCTCCCGCAGCGACGCTGTGCTGGATACCGACAAACCTCTTGCCCAGCTGCGGGAGGAGGTAGAGAAGCTCTACAATGTCTGGCTCACCGCCGACCGAAAGGAGAACCCATGAACCCTACCGAAGCCCAGAAGCACAGCCCGCTCGAGGATGAGCTGGCTCCTACGGACTGGTCGTATGTACGCACCGTAGAGGAGGGCGTGCGCAGGCAGAAGGCTCAGATGGCCAGCAGGCAAAACGAACGTTTCCGCACCAGCTACCGTGTGGTACCCGATACCGCCTCGCAGGAGGGCTCGTCCGGGGCTGTGCAGAGGGTCTCGCCCACGGTACCCGAAAACAGTCCATTCGTGATGCCGGAAAGCGCACGCAAGCCTGTTGCCGCAGATCAGGCACCCGATACCGTACCAGCGAAGGCCGCTGCGCCATCGCCTACCGAAACAGTGCAGAAGGCCGAAGAGAATCCGGTTGCAGGCTCCGCCCCCAAACCGGAACGTACCCGCCGCCGGAGACAGAGCGTGCCGCAGGCGAGCCCTGCGCCCGAAACCCCCGCTCCGCCCGAACGGCTTTCAGTACCCGAACAGCCTGCAGCCCGAGAACTGCCCGAATGGTACCGGGTGGCACAGGCGAACCAGACCCCCGACAGCATACGCCGCCCACCTGCCCCCCGTACGCCGTTCGTATCCCCTTCGGAGGAACAGAGTGCCGGCAAACAGTTGTACGGCTATGCGCCCGCACAGGAACGCAGACCGCTCAGGCAGGCGGATATCTATGCCGAAGGGGGCTATCCGCCGGAGCTGCTGGAGGAGCAGCGGCGCATCGACGCAGAGCTGGAGCTGCAACAGCTGCGCAAGCGGCGCGGTGCCATGGCAGCGCTGCCCGAAGAACCGAAGCAGGCAGCGCTGCCCGGCAATCGTTCCTATCCTCCGTCCCGGGATGACTTGTACCAGCGTGCGCCCCTCAGCCCTGCCGAACAGGCACTGCGTGCAAATGCAGTGGAACGCAGCCTGCAAAGCAGCGCTTCGGCAAACAGCATGTCCGCCCCGGAGGCGGTCGATACCGAGCGCCGCCCCTTTCCGTGGCTGGGCATGGTCACATCGCTGATGCTGATTCTGGCCGTATTTCTGCGGCTGAACCACTTCACCACAGCCAGAGAGCTGCAAAAAGTCTACGCCGCACGGCAGGAGGCCGCTCAGCAGGTGGCGGATGAGCATCCCTACCAATACCGGGAGCTGATCGAAGCACAGGCCGAGCAGTACAACCTGCACCCCGCCTTCGTGGCCTCCATCGTGCTCAACGAAAGCTCCTTCCGCCCTCAGGTAAAGAGCAGCGCCGATGCCATGGGGCTGATGCAGATCCGTCCTGATACGGGCGACTATATCAACCGGGCGCTGGATGTGCCCAATTACAACCACGACATGCTCTACGACCCGGAGACCAACATCCGTTTTGGCTGCTACTATCTGGGCGAGCTGAGCAACCGTTTTGCCGGAGACCCGGTGCTGGTGGCCGCAGCCTACAACGCAGGCCCCACCAATGTGCAGAACTGGCTTAACAACTCCCTGTACTCTGCCGACCGGCGAACCATTCCTCTGGACAACATCCCTTATGGGGATACACAAACCTATGCACGGCGCGTGCTCAGGGATTTTGCTGCCTACAAGCGCCTGTACTACGAAACCACGGAGGGTGAACTATGAAACGTTTTCTCTGTTTGCTGCTCTGCCTGCTGCTGCCCTTGACTGCCTTTGGTGAAAACGTGCAGGATTCGCTTGTGATCGGGCTCGTCAGTTCCCGGACATACGAGATCCGTCCGCTGGTGCCGCAGGAGAGGGACATGGTATCCCTGTACAATCTGGTTTACGAAAGCCTTGTTACTCTTGATGACAACGGCATTCCCCAGCCGCTGCTGGCAGAAAGCTGGGAAGAAACCGGCGGCGGCAACACATGGACCTTTACCCTCCGGGAGAATGTGACCTTCTCCGACGGTACGCCCCTGACTGCCGCGGATGTGGCCGCCTCCGGCAACTACATCCTCTCCCTTGCCAATGCCGATGTGGAGAACAAGGGCTTTTACCAGAACATGCGCTACCTTGTATCCTCCTTTCAGGCAGCGGACGAGCGCACCGTGGTGGTAAAGGCCAAGCGTGACTACTATGGCGTTCTCTACAGCATGACCTTCCCCGTGGTACACGCCTCCCAGACCGAGACTCCCGGCGCACTGGGCACCGGCCCCTATATGGTCAAGGAATTTGCGGCGGGCAGTTATCTGTGGCTCGTTGCCAACCCCAACTGGTGGCAGACCCAGCCGCAGGTGCAGGAGATCATGGCCATGCTCTACCCCAGCAACAAAGAACTGATCACCGACTACGAGTATGGCCGTGTGGATGCCGCCATCACCCGTTCGGTCGCCGCTGCCCAGTACAAAAGCGGCATCAGTTCCCTTTCCATCGCCTACTCCACCCGCCAGCTGGAGGTGCTGCTGCTCAACAACGAAGCGCTGGAGTTTGAGGATGTACGGGTGCGGCAGGCCTTCCGCTATGCCATCAACAAAAAGCTCATCGCCCAGAACGTTTACATGGGCATGACCATTGATGCGGATACCCCCGTGCCCTCCGACAGCTGGCTGTACTACGATCAGGAAAACCTGTTTACCTACAACCCGGAAAAAGCGCTGCAGCTGCTGGAGGAAGCGGGCTGGACCGACACCGACAGCGACAACATTCTCGACAGGGTGGTGGACGGTAAGAAGCGCAACCTGCACGTGCGCATCTTCGTTTACGAGGATCCGGAAAACGATGTGCGCTTTGAGACCGCCAATATGATCGCCGATATGCTGGCACAGGTAAAGGTATCCACCAAAGTGACCGCCAAAACCTACGGCGAAACGCTGGAGGCGCTGGAGGCAGGCTCCTTCGATATGGTGCTGTGCGCCTTCCAGATGGATGTGGTGCCGGATTACGGCTTCTTCCTGCGCAAAGGCAACGGGCAGAACTACTGCCGCTACCTTTCTTCCGAGATGACCAGCCTGATCGATACCCTGCGCACACAGGAGAATCAGAACGATTTTGCCTACACCACCGGTGCCATCCAGCAGCAGTTTGCCAACGATGTGCCCTTCATCTGCCTGTTCTACCGCTCCGGCGCGATCCTGACGCGCAAGATGTTCACCACCGTACGCTCCATACGCGAGTTTGAGCTGTTGCGCGGCATTGAAGCCTTTGGCCGCTGATACTACCCACAAGGAGGATCCCCCGCCCATGAAACGGTTGCTATGCCTGTGCCTTCTGCTTTGGCTGGCCTTTCCGCCTGCCGGAGCGGAGACAATGCCGCCTGCTGTCATTCCTGATCTGCTTACCGCACAGGAGGCTGCAGAGAGCAAGCCCGTACCGCTGCCGGAGATCCCGGACGGCTGGGAGGTGCTGCCTGAGCCGGAGCGTCCCGCCTTTGTGGCGCTTTTGCTGGAGGTGGCCCGCGGCGAGCTGGGCTATGTGGAAGGCGGCAACAATTACAGTAAATACGGCGAGTGGTCCGGCGACCCCAATGCCGCATGGTGCGCCGAATTCGTGTGCTGGTGTGTGAACCAGACCGACCGGCGCAACGGCCTTACGTTGCTGGAGCAGGTGTACCCCAACTACAGCGGGCAAAACACCGGCAAGGAGTGGTTCATCGCCCGGGGACGTTTCCTCTTCCGCAAGGCAGTCTGCCCGGACTGGGGGCCCCAGTGGCTCACCCATATGGATCGCAATCTGCTCAAAAACGAATACCTGCCCCGCTCCGGCGATCTGATGTTTTTCAGCTACAATGCAGCGGGCGATACAGAGCATGTTGCGCTGGTGGAATTCTGTGCCATACACGAGGACGGGCAGGTCTATGTACATGTGCTGGAGGGCAACAACCCCGACCGGGTACAGCGCAACCATTACCCGCTGGATGACAGTCAGGTGCTGGGCTACGGCCTGTGTGAGGATATTCTCGGCACCACCATGCGCTTTGGCAACACCGGCGATAAGGTGCTGGAACTGCAACAGGCACTGTACGAGCTGGGCTATCTGGAGGAACGGCACCTGACCGGCACCTACGGTAGCAACACCCGCGCTGCTGTGACCCTCTTCCAGCAAGAAGCCATGCATGAGGAAAACCCCAACGGAATCGCCAACCTCTATACCCAGCGGGCCATAACAGAAATGCTTCGTAACAAACGCTTCAATACCCCTGAGAACTGGATGGTAACGGAGTAGTCTGCTGCCAAGTTCTTCCCCTTGGGCTGCAAGGCTGTACGCAGCAGGTATTATGGTGTACAATAGAGCTCTGCCGCAGGTGCGGCAAGAAGGGAGCGTGAGGGCTGATGCACAGGAAGGCTGCGGCGCTTTTGTGCCTGCTGCTTGTTTTGCTGCTGCCTGCCGCCCTCGCTGCCGGGGAGGAAGAGCGCTGCGAACGCGCGCTGCTGATCGGTGTGGATGAGTTCGTCTCCCGCCCCAGCGCCTACCCCAGCTCCACCAACAACGTATATGCGGTGCAGGAGATGTTCCAGCACGCCAGCATTCCGCTGGAGAGCATCCTGCTGCCGCCGGAGCCTGTCACCTCGCACCGGCAGCTGGCCGAGCTGATCCGTTCCGCCTTTGCAGAAGCTGCCCCGGGGGATGTGAGCTATCTGTACATCAGCACCCACGGGCTGTACGACCCGCAGAACGGCATTGAGCCCCAGCTTCTGCTCAGCGACGGCATGGTGGAGGGTTCCATCACCCCAGCCCAGCTGGAAGCCGCTTTTGACGGCATTGCCGGTACCAAGGTGATCATTCTGGATGCCTGCAACTCCGGGGCCTTCATTGGCAAAGGCCTCAGTTCTCTGCCCGGGGAGCTGCACTTTACCGGCGACGATTTCAAGGTGCTCACCTCCAGCGGTGCACTGGAGGAAAGCTGGTACTGGAGCAGCGACGGCGGTGGCGTGGAGCAGGGCGCTTTCTACTTTACCCAAGCGCTCACACAGGCATTGAGCCCTGCTTTCGACTACCCCGCTGACCAGAACCGGGACGGCGCCGTTACCCTCACCGAGCTGCACCAGCACCTGTCACTGGGGCACGCGGCCTCCACACCGCAGGTGTACCCCCAGAAAGACAACTTTGTGGTATTCCGCTACGAGCCGGAGCAGGCCCCCAACCGCCCCCGTTCCCCGGTAATGGATGTTATCTTCTCCGGCAACATCCTCAGCCGCCAGTCCCCGGAGATCACCATCGAGTTTATCGCCATGCGCCCCATCCAGATCGGGTACCAGATCGTGTACCAGCGGGAGGGTAAGTGGCAGTTCGATCAGGCGCAGATCATCTACGACGAGGCCGAGCGCTTCACTCTTTTCGGCGATCAGGCAGGCGCTGTATCCGCGGGGCGAAAGGTGCGCACCCTATCCATCGGCGATTTGCCGGAGGATGCCTACGGCTATGTGCTGGTACAGCTGTTCTCCATCGAGGACGGTAAGCTGACCGTGCACGCCGGACGGGTGCTGTGCGTACCGCCCGAAAATGAGGTGCCCACCATTGCCGTTACCGTACCGGAAAGCTTTGCGCCGGAGAGCGGGCGTGAGCTGTGTATCTTCGTCAGCCACGATGCACCCTGCTCCCTCAGCGTAACGGTAACGGATGCGGAGGGCAACACCGTGCACAGGCTGTGCCACAAGCAATCCACCCGTCCCATGCAGCTGGAGCCCCCGGGCAGCGTTTTCTACTGGGACGGTACCCTGAAAAATGGCCAGACCATTCCTCCGGGCGAATACCGCATCAGCGTGACCGCCTATACCAACGATGAATCCGTACAGACTCAATCCCAGCTACTGACTATTCACCAAGGAGGCTGAAGGTAACTATGGCAAAACGTTTGATGGTCGTGATCCCCTGCTACAACGAAGAAGAGGTGCTCCCGGAGACCTCCAGGCGACTGATCGACAAAATGCAGAGTCTGGTGGATAAAGGCCTCATCACCGAGGACAGCCATGTGCTGCTGGTGGATGACGGCAGCAAGGATCGTACCTGGGAGCTGATCACTCAGCTGCATCAGGAATACGAGCTGTTTGAAGGCTTGAAGCTGAGCCGCAACCGTGGCCACCAGAACGCCCTGCTGGCCGGTCTGATGACCGCCCGGAACCATTGCGATGTCTTTATCTCCATGGACGCTGATCTACAGGACGATATGGATGCCATGGACCACTTTCTGGAGAAGAACATGGAAGGCTGCGATGTGGTCTACGGCGTGCGCAACAAGCGCGACAGCGACACTTGGTTCAAGCGGGAAACAGCGCTGTTCTTCTACCGGCTCATGCGCGGGCTGGGAGTGGATATCACCTACAACCATGCCGACTACCGGCTCATGAGCAACCGGGCGCTGAATGCGCTGGCAGAGTTTAAGGAAGTAAACCTGTTTCTGCGCGGTCTTACGCCGCTGGTCGGCTTCCAGAGCGATGTGGTGTACTATGACCGCAACGAACGCTTTGCCGGCGAGAGCAAGTATCCCCTCAAAAAAATGCTGGCCTTTGCCGTGGACGGCATCACCAGCTTTTCGGTAAAGCCCCTCCGGCTCATCACCACCATCGGCATCGTGATCTTTATCATATCCCTGTTCATGCTGCTGTGGGCGCTTATTGCATGGCTCAGCGGCAACACCGTAGCCGGCTGGACCAGCATGCTGGGCTCCATCTGGCTCATCGGCGGCATCCAGCTGCTGTCCCTTGGCGTGATCGGCGAATACATCGGCAAGATCTACAACGAATCCAAGCACCGCCCCCGCTTCATTATTGACCGGTATCTGAACCGGCAGGGCGACGACCCGGTGGTAGACAAGTAACCAAACATAAAGATCCCGCAGCGGCGCATAGTGTACCCCGAGAGGGGTGCATGCCGATGCGGGATCTTCTTTTGCATACCTATGATCTTTTATTGCGGGGCGGTGCTGCCGTATTGGGCTTTCTGAGCGGCATGAGCACCGGGCAGCGCAGGGGCAGCCTGCTGCTGGCGCTGCTGATGGCAGCCGACTATCTGACGGGGCTTATTGCAGCTGCCCGCGGCAGGAGCCCGGCCACTGCCGGCGGTAAGCTTGACAGCGCTGCCGGATTCCGCGGGCTTTTACACAAGGCTGCCATGCTGGCGGTGCTGCTGCTCTGTCTGGGATTGGATTGGCTGCTGAGCGAAGGCAACGCTATGTTCTACACCGCTGTATTGTGGATGTACATCAGCAACGAATGCCTGTCGCTTCTGGAAAACCTGGCGCTGTGCGGCGTGCCCGTGCCAGCCCGTCTGCGTGCTCTGCTGGAGAAGCTCTCCCGCCAGCAAAGCGTCAGCCAAGGGGAATAACATCCAGATCGTTGGGCACATACAGGTCGCCGGTATAGGCCTTTCGGGCTTCTTCTGTATACAGCTGCCTGCGCTAAGTCGGGTCGTAGCCATGTCGTTC
>JAZQHO010000115.1:0-16599 GCA_045540635.1 Candidatus Limiplasma sp. | reverse complement strand
CTGGATTTTGTGTTGCTGGATTTGATCCGGCTTTCGCATGACCGGCCTGTGGTGTGCGACTGTCATCTGACTCTGGAACAAGCCGGTCTCTTCACGGATCCGGACCGTGTGGTTTTCCTGCTGAAGGAACCGTCCGACATCATCGAAGACTACTGTAACCGGCCCGATCATCAAGGGTTCAACAGCTTCATCAACAGTGCGACCGACCCGGATAAGGCAAAGGCTACCTGCAATGAAACGCTCCGCAGCCTGAACGCGGACTTCTATTGCGCTGTTAAGCGCAGCGAATATTTCTGGTTGGAGCGCACGCCTGACAGCACCGTACCAAAGACGGTTGAGCTGGTTGAACGGCACTTCGGTCTGCTTCGGTAAAAAACAAAACTCCGCATGAGCTTGCTCATGCGGAGCATTTTGTTATTGAGAGGTATCCAACTGGCAGCACCCCTGCTTTTCCGTTCGTTTTACTTTTCAAAACCAAACCGCATAAAGTCCGCGGCACCATTGCCATTGTAGGTAAAGTACAGGGGCTTTTTGCCGCTTTGGACGGTCAGCGGTGCTGAGAATCGTTGCCAGTTTTCCGAAGGCCTGACCGGGATCCGGGCAACCACATTGCCGCCCCGCTCATCCCTGACCACGAAAGTGCCGCTTGCATTGCCCCGAACCTCCACGAAGATCTGCTTCGCTTCTGCAAACAGGAAGTAGCGGTACCCCGCTGTAGCCCCGTCCACCATGTTGCTGATGTACTGGTTGGGGGTATCCATCCGGTCATCGCCCTCCTGCGTAAAGGCAGGGTGGTTTTCATCCTGCTGGTCGGGCAGGCTTTCGCAGGTGCCGTTTTTGGAATACAGGTGGCAGGCGATGCGGGCTTCGTAGCTGCCTTCATCCCTCAAGGGGCCGCCGTTGAGCCCGCAACTGGTGATCTCCGCCTGATGGAAGCGTTCGCCGTCAAAGAAGATCTCTTCTGCGCAGGCCTGCCGGGAGAAGAAATGCCGGTTGGTCTGCCGGTGATAGAATACATACCACTTGCCCCCGGCATTGATCACGCTGCCGTGGGTGTTGCCCCGGTAGTTGAGGGCTTCGGTGTTTCCGTTTACGCCGATATCCGCATTGGAGACCAGCACGCCGCCGTAGCGGTATTCGCCAAGGGGCGCATCCGCCACGGCCCAACACAATTCGTGCATCCATGTGGAGGAATAAATGAAGTAGTATTTGCCGTTGATCTTGCGCACCGAGCTGGCTTCGAAGAAGGGGTGCGCCTCATATTCGGTGCCGTCCGCATCGTTGATGATGGGCAGGTTGTGGTATGGGCCGTCCTTTACGGTGATCATATCCTGCTCCAGCTCCATCTTCAGGCTGTCTTTGTCCACGCCGGGGGTCTTGTAGCGGGGGCTGTTGCCGGAGAACAGGTAGATCCGCTGATCGTCATCGATAAAGATGCCGGGATCGAACTGGCGGATCTCGCCCGGGCGGGAGCCGAGGATATCACCGTTGGGGTAACGCACAAAATCCAGGAATTCGTATTGTCCGGCAGGGGTATCGCATACCGCCACGCCGATCTCCTTGAGAAAATCCAGACAGTAGTAGAGGTAGTACTTGCCGTCGTTGCCCCGGCATACATCGGGTGCCCACAGGGCATGCGTGCCGTCTGCATTGCGGGGATCCTGCGTTTTCCGAAAGATCACGCCTTCGTACCGCCAGTCGGAAAGGTCATCCTCCGGGGCAGACCAGCACACATAGTCGTTCTGGCAGTATACATCGCCGTTGAAGCGGTCATGGCTGCCGTATATATAGAGCCTGCCGTCAAAGACGCGGGGTTCGCCGTCCGGGATGTACTCCCAGCTGGGCAGATAGGGGTTGAAAACCTGCTGTTTCATAGCGCTGTATTCTCCTTTTCACGGGGGATGTTTGCTTTGATGATAGCAGAACCCGCAGGGGATGACAAGGGCGAATCGGGCAAAAAGAAAAGCGCTGCATCCATTGTCAGCCGGAGCTTTTCCCGTTATAATGGATGCAACGGAAAAGCCGCGGGTGCAAAGGCGGCAGCAAAAAGAGAAAAACGCGGCAGGAAGCAGCTTTTTGCCGCAGTGGGAGGATGCACACATATGCGGTACTTTGAGAGGGAAGGCAACAGTCTTGTCTGGCGTAATAAAGGCGAAACACTGGTCATTTCGCCGTGGGGCGAAAACAGCCTGCGGGTGCGCTCTGCGCTGGTGGGCGAGGTGCAGGATCCGCGCTTTGCCCTGCTGGAGCCGGAGGAGGCGGAGGTGGAGATCGCGATCGAGGACGAGCATGCCTCCATCCGCTGCGGCAACATTACAGCGGATGTGGGCATGGACGGCTGGCATAAATATGCCCAGATCACCTTTTTGAACCAGCGGGGCCAGGTGCTGCTCCGGGAGACCCCGGCTGCCAATGCCCTGCAGCTGCGCTGCCGCAAGTTCGAGCCCTATCTGGGCGGCGATTTTGCCCTCACTGCCACCTTTGAGGGGCAGGATGGGGAGCATATCTACGGCATGGGGCAGTATCAGGAGGAAACGCTGGATTGGAAGGGCGCAACGCTGGAATTGGCGCACCGCAATTCTCAGGCCAGTGTGCCGTTCTATATTTCCAGCCGGGGCTACGGCTTTCTGTGGCATAACCCCGCCATTGGCTCGGTATCCTTTGGCAAGAACCGCACCACATGGCATGCGGAATCCACCAAGCAGCTGGATTATTGGGTGACTGCGGGCGATACCCCCAAAGATATCTCCCGTGCCTACGGCAAGGCCACCGGCTTTGCACCACAGATGCCGGAATACGGCCTTGGCTTCTGGCAGTGCAAGCTGCGCTACTGGAATCAGGAGCAGCTGTTGGAGGTGGCAAGGGAATACAAGCGCCGCGGACTCAGGATCGATGTGATCGTATGCGACTTCTTCCACTGGCCAAAGATGGGCGATTACCGCTTTGACCCGGAATTCTTCCCCGATCCCGCTGCCATGGTCAGGGAACTGAACGAAATGGGCATCGAGCTGATGGTCAGTGTATGGCCGCAGGTGGCGCATACCAGTGAGAACTATGGCGAGATGCTCCAGCAGGGGCTGCTGGTCAGAGCGGAGTATGGCGAGCAGATCGGCATGCGCTTTGTGGAGGACAGCATGTTCTTCGATGCCACCAACCCCCGTGCCCGGGATTATGTATGGACCAAGTGCCGCCAAAACTATTTCGACCACGGCATCCGCATTTTCTGGCTGGATGAAGCGGAGCCGGAGTACGGCACCTACGATTTCAAGAATTACCGTTACCACATCGGCTCCAATCAGCAGGTGGGCAATGTGTACCCGCAGCTGTACGCCCGAACCTTCTACGATGGCCTGAAAGCCTCCGGCGTGGAGAATCCGGTCAACCTGCTCCGCTGTGCGTGGGCAGGCAGCCAGCGCTACGGTGCATTGGTGTGGAGCGGCGATATTATGAGCCGCTGGGAGGATTTTCGCTACCAGATCTGCGCAGGCCTCAGCATGGGCTATGCGGGCATCCCGTGGTGGACGACGGATATCGGCGGCTTCCACGGCGGCTGGCCGGATCATGAGGATTACCGGGAGCTGTTTATCCGCTGGTTCCAATGGGGCTGCTATTGCCCGGTGATGCGCCTGCACGGCGACCGCCAGCCCCACCACCCGGTACGCCGCAAGGACGGTACCGATGTGCTGGATTCCGGCTACAACAATGAGGTGTGGAGCTATGGCGAAGCTGCCTATCCCATCCTGACCCACTACATGCAGCGCAGAGAAGAACTGCGCCCCTACCTGCGCAGGGTGATGCAGCAGGCCCATGAGGAGGGCACGCCCATCATGCGTGCCATGCAGTACGAATTCCCGCAGGACGAAAACTGCGTCGAACGGAAGGATCAGTATATGTTCGGGCCGGATTATCTGGTGGCGCCCGTGCTGGAAATGGGCGCAAGGAGCCGCCGGGTGTACTTCCCCGAAGGCAGCTGGCGCAATGTGGATACCGGCGAGGTGCTCACTGCCGGGGCGGAGGGTCTCACCGCCTGCGTGGATGCGCCGCTGGAACGTATCCCTGTATTCGAAAAAGTGGGGGAGTAACCCATAAACAATATCAGCCCGCCCGGGATGCTTCGTCCCGGGCGGGCTTTTGTGTGGGGTAAAAGGCTTATTTGGCGGCCTTCTCCAGCAGCTTGTCCACAAGGAAGCTTTCCAGCTCCGGGATGGGCCACTGCACCGGGATGGCAGCGTGGGTAAAGGTCATCTGGGCGGGGGCTTCCTCGCTCAGCCGGGGCCAGAGGGGCAGGGGCTTGCCCTGACTGTCCGTGCCATTAGGGTCGCCGGTGCGGATGAAGTTGACCCAGTAATCGCACATCTGACGGGCCAGATCGTAATGCATGCCGGTGAAGGGACGCCAGCACTTGGCAAGGGTCTCAAAGAAGAACCACAGGTCAACGGAATGGAAGGTGCCGGGATTGTCCCAGCCGGGGATGGTGGTATCGAAGTTGTAGGCGTACAGGGGCTGGTCGATACCGGTGCGGCTGTTCTGGCGGCAGGCGGCACGGATGGCAAAGGCAATGGAATGGATGAGACCTTCCTTGGCGATGCTCTCTTCTGTGGCGGGCTGGGTGAAGAAGGAAAGGAACTTTTCCTCATCGCCGGGGAAGCACTCGGCAGCAAGTACAGCCAGCTCTTCCGGATTCTTTGCGGCGGGGCGGTTGGTAAACTCGTCATTGGTCTGGCCCAGCAGTACCGGGCAGATGATGCGCTCGGGATGGGTGTACCACTCGCCGCTGGGATAGGTGCTGAAAGAGCCGTCCACTGCCTCGCCCCACATGCCCCAAGGCTGCTCAAGGGATTTGTCCTCGATAAAGCGGGCAGGCAGCGCACGGGCTTCCTCCAAAGTCTTTACGCCCAGCACCTCCTCGAAGAAATGCTTGCCCTGTGCCTCGGCAGCCTCCAGCGTGAGGGGGAAGAGACCGAATTTGCCGTTGTAGGGCTGGGCAAAGGTGCCGCTCTCCACGATGGCACGCTGGAACAGACCCTTGTTCTGGGGGCTGGTCATCTGGGCGCATACGCTCATACCGCCTGCGGACTGGCCGCCGATGGTGATGTTCTCCGGGTCGCCGCCAAAGGCTGCAATGTTGCGCTTTACCCAGCGGGTAGCGCACTGCTGGTCAAGAAAGCCGAAGTTGGCACAGGCTTCCGGTGCTTCCTTGGTGATCTCGGGATGACACAGGAAGCCGAACGCATTCAGCCGGTAGCCAACGGTGACGACCACGATGCCTCTGCGTGCCAGACGTTCGCCGTCGAATTCCATTTCGGTGGTGTTACCCACCTGCAGGCCGCCGCCAAAGTACCACACGTATACAGGCATGTTCCTGCGCCCGTCGGCGGGAGCCCACACATTCAGGTACAGACAGTCCTCGCTCATGGGCAGTTCAGCATCCACGGCCCATTCGCGGGCGTAGATGTCCTTGGCAGGGTCGCCGGCACAGTTGGCCTGCATGGCGATGGGGCCAAATTCGGCGGCAAACAGCTCGCCCTCCCAGTCGGGGCAGGGCTGAGGTGCGCGCCAGCGGTTTTTACCGATGGGCTTGTCGGCAAAGGGAATGCCCTTGTAGCTGGTAATGCGGGGATCGGCTGCGGGTAAGCCCCGCACCCAGCCGTTTTCTACCTTGACTTTACGAATCATAATGTTCTTTCCTCCTGTTACAGGGATGTACGGTGCAAACAAAGAACGCCGCCCCATGATGAGGCGGCGTTCCGGAAACTGAAATGGGGTATTCGATGCGGTACGGGTGCGGAGTCTGAACCGCATACTGGCAGAGAATCAACCCTTAACGCCGCCCAGCACCATGCCGGTAACGAAGTAGCGCTGAAGGAAGGGATAAACCACCAGAATGGGCAGCGCAGAAACCACGGTGATGGCACAGCGGATGGTCACGGGCGTAGATTTGGCGGCTGCCTGGCTGGCCAGAGCATCGACCGATGCGTTGGCAGCATTGGCGGTATTCATGGAGGTGGCAAGCTTCATCTTCAGCAGGTACTGCAGGGTGTGCAGGTACTTCTTGCCGCCGTTGTACAGCTGGGTATCGAACCACTGGTTCCATGCGCCAACGGCAACAAACAGAGCCACGGTGGCCAGCACGGGGGTGCACAGGGGGAAGATGATCTGCCAGAAGATACGCATGTCGTTGGCACCATCGATGCGGGCGGATTCTGCCAGAGCTTCCGGCAGACCCTGAATGTAGGTGCGGATAACGATCATGTTGAAGCAGCTGAACATTGTGGGAATGATGTACACCCAGAAGGTCTTGCTCAGCTTCAGCGTACGGTGGATGAGCAGGAAGTTGGGGATCAAGCCGGCGTTGACGTACATGGTCAGCACCACAACCAGCGTGATAACTTTGCGGAACACATACTCTTTGCGGCTCAGTGCGAAGGCCAGCATGGAGGTGAACAGCAGGTTGGTCAGGGTGGTGATAACAGTACGGGCTACGGAGATACCGAAGGCATTCCAGGTCAGCTTGTCGCTCAACAGGGTGTTGTAGGCTTCGGTGCTGAACTTGCGGGGCCACAGGCCGATGCCGCCGCGCACAGCATCAATACCGTCGTTGAAGGAAATGGCGACGGTGTTCAGAACCGGGTACAGGGTGATGAACATAAGCAAGCAAAGGATGATGCCGTTGACGATGGGGAATACCACATCCTGTTGCATGGGCTTTTTTGCCTTTTTGTTGATGGTAACAGCAGTCACAGCATATCCCTCCTTTACAGCAGAGTATCTTCATCCAGCTTTTTGGCCACAAAGTTGGCTGCAAACAGCAGGATGATACCAATCACACTCTTGAACATACCGGCGGCGATGGCGCGGCCGTACTTGTTGTTCTGGATACCATATTCCAGCACGAATACGTCAAGAGTCTGCGAGAAATCGTAAACCTGTTTGTTGCCCAGCAAGTACTGGAGTTCGAAACCAGCCTCCATCAAGTGGCCGATATTCATGATGAGCAGCACCACGAAGGTGGACTTGATACCGGGCAGCGTCACGTGAAGAATGCGCTGGAAGCGGCCTGCGCCGTCGATGGCGGCAGCTTCGTACAGCGTGGGGTCGATGGAAGTCATGGTGGAAATGTAGATAATGGAGTTCCAGCCGACTTCCTTCCAGATGTTGATGAGACCGACCAGGAACCAGAAGTACTTGCCCTCGCCCAGCCACCAGATGGGCTGATCGATGAGTTTGAGAGACATGAGCATCTGATTGATGGGGCCGTCGGAGACGAACATGTTCTGCGCCATGCCCACAACGATAACCATACTCAGGAAGTGGGGGAGGTAGGTTACGGTCTGCACAGTGCGCTTGAAGGCGCGGGTGCGCACTTCGTTGAGAAGAATAGCCAGAAGAATGGAGGCAAGAGTGCCAAAAACAAGGTTGATCACGCTCATGGCAAGCGTGTTTCTGAAGCCGAGCCAGAAATACTTCTCGTTGAAAAGCCATTTGAAGTTGTCAAAACCGATCCAGTCAGCACCCTTTTTGATGGTGGAAATGTCAAGGTTTTGGAAGGCGTAGCGCCAGCCCCACAGGGGATAGTAGTTGAAAAGCAGAACGTAGAGAAGCACCGGGATGGACATGACCATCAGCCATTTCTGATCCCACAGCGTCCTCCAGATGCTCTTTTTCTTTGCGGGTTGCATTGGTTGAATATCGTAAGCTGCACCAGTCATAGGAATACCCCTTTCCGAAAAAACCATGGGGAGAGCGAGCTCTCCCCATGGCCTTGAGAGATTTCAGGATTACTTGGTGGCCAGCTCGACGAGCTTGGTAACCTCAGCCTGCATGAAATCGGTGTAGATCTGAGCGTAGGGAGCGATTTCGGTAACGAAAGCGGTCCAGTTGGCATCCAGCTCTTCAGCGGAAGCGCTCATGATGATCTTGGGCAGCTGCTGGTCCTGGATGAGGAGGAACTTGTCGTAGTCATCCTGGATGGGGGTCTTGTCGATCTGCCAAGCTTCGCCCCAGGGAGCCAGTTCGCAGGGAGCGTTGAAGAAGTCAGCCCACTTGCCGTAGCCGTAAGCGGCCAGGAAAGACTTGTCATAATCGCTCATGTTGAGCTGCAGGATCTCAGCCTGATCGGCGGGAGCCCAAGTGTTGCCATCGTCCATGGAGCCCTGCTTCTTGGGAGCGGATTCCCAGATCGCCAGAGCCTGATTGGCCATCTTCCAGCTAGCGTCGGAACGAACGCCATACTGTTCGGCGGTCATGAGCATACGGCCGTTTTCAACGTAGTAATCTTCGCCTTCGATACCCCACTGCAGGATGGTCTGCCACTCGTCGCTCAGCAGAGCTTCGAACAGGGCGATCATGCGCTCGGGATATTCGCAGTTGACGGAGATACCGAAGCCGCGGTCCTTGTTAGGCACGCCGCCGTTGAGGTACTGCTCGTTGATGGCGCCGAAGCCGTAAGCCTCGTCGTACACCAGGGGCAGAGCAACGTAGGTGTTTTCGTACATCTTAGCGGTTTCCAGAGCGGCGGTAGCGGTACCGAAGTCCCAGGTCTGGTCGAACATACCCAGAACGGTGCCGGCAGACAGCTTGGCGATGTACTGGTCGTAGGTCATGGTGAAGGTGTCGGGATTGATCAGACCCTTGTTGAAAGCCTCGTTCAGCTTGGCATAGTAAGCCTTGGCGTAGGGCTTGTCGATAAAGGTCTCAACCTTGTAGATGCCGTTCTCGTCAGCAGTGCGGTTGATGAAGACTTCGCCTTCGTTGGGCTGGCCCATCAGGTGCTGCACGGGGTTGATCAGGCAGAAGTGACGCCAGTCTTCGCACAGGATGGCGAAACCTTCGTACTTGGCGCCGTTTTCATCGGTGGGGTTGGCAGCGATGAAGCGCTCGATCAGATCGAAGTACTGATCCAGGGTCTTGATCTGGGGATAGTTGTCCCAAGCCAGAACCTGCTTCTGGATGAAGAAGGCGGGGCCGTTGCAGGCATTCACGATCTGGCCGTTGTAGTTGATGCCGTAGTTGGGGATGATGAACAGTTCGCCGTTCTCGTTGACGATCTGATCCTTAATGGCGGCAATGTGGTTGTACAGGTTGGGGGTCTTTTCTTCGGTGATGTAGGGGATGAGGTCGATCAGGGCGCCAGCGTTGATGAGCTTCTCAGCGCTGTTGCCGCCGTCGAACAGGTCGGGATAGTCTTCACCGGCGATCTTGGTGCCCAGAGTTTCGTCCAGGTCGCCAGCCAGGAATTCGATCTCGAACTTGATGCCGAACTGTTCTTCGATCATCTTGTAGATCTTGTTGTCCTCAGTGGGCTGATCGCCGGGATCGCCACGGAACACGGTGACGGTGATGGGTTCCTGCTCGGCAACAGCAAAGCTGCACAGAGACAGGAGCATGACCATAGCCAGGATACCAGCAATAATCTTGCGCATTTGGTTGGTCCTCCTCTTTGATTTGGGTGATTTGGGAAATCTCTTCCCGTTGAGTACAATTATAGATCACGAATATGCGAATCTGCAAGGGTATTAGTGTCCAACTTACAGCCAAAATGATCCTTATCCTTTACTTTTACAAAGTTTTGTAATATAATTAATTAACTTAATTAACGAACTTCTGGAACACGCAGAAACTGTTGCTTTGAAAGGTTGTAAGGGAGGTAAACAAACGATGGATCCGGTATTTTACGAGAAGCGAACAGAGGACATTTTCATCGGTGGCATTTGTGAGGGGCCCTTTCCCTCCCATGTGCACGATGTGGCGGAGATCGTCTGCATTACGGAAGGCTACCTGTATATGACCATCTCCGGCAAACAACTGACGGTGGCACCGGGAGACATTGCCATGGCATTCCCCGCCACACCCCACAGCTACGACTACATCTCTAAGGATGCAAAGGGTCTGGCGCTGATCTTCTCCCCCGATACCATCAGCGAATTTACCCACAAGTTCCGTACCATGACGGTGCAGTCTCCTTTGCTGCGGGGGGAGGATAAACCGCAGGAGATGGATCACATCATCCGCTATCTGCTGGAGATCTCCCAGCAGGCAGACAGCCCGCTGAGGCTTGGCTATCTGCATCTGTTTCTTTCCTATCTGTTTTCCGGCATTCAGCTGCAGCCGCTGGAAAAGCATATGCAGACGGGTCTCAGCTATCAGGTGCTTCATTATATATCGGAGCATTTCACCGAGCCGCTGTCGCTGGAGACCACTGCCAGGGCGCTGGGCATCAGCCGTATCCATCTGAGCCATATCTTCTCCCAGCAGCTGAAGATCAATTTCCGTCAGTATATCAATACGTTGCGCATCGACCGGGCATGCGCACTTCTGCGGGATCCTTCCTATACTATTTCGCAAATCGTGTATCTGTGCGGCTACGGTAATCCTCGTACCTTCCACCGGGCTTTTCTGGCCCAGTGCGGTATGCCGCCCAAGCAGTACCGGTCCCGCTATGCCTATCAGGCCGACGGCGAGATGCCTGATGAGCCCGACTTCTGCGAAGGAGAGGACGATTCCGATCCGGCAGAGGAGGATATCTGATCCTGCGTGTGTAAACCAAGAAGGCCTGTTGCGGTAAGCTGCCGCAACAGGCCTTCTGTGATTGTATCCTTCCCTATTATCGTTTCTTCATATACTGGCTCAGACCGTTCAAGGGCTGGTCAGGGTTTCGCTGGCGTTGGGGCTGGGCGGGAACCACGCCCTCGCCCAGCGTGCGGATACAGGCAGCATCGCTGGGGCGCTGTGCGGGGTCGGCGCTCAGCAGATCCCGTACAAGCCAGCGCATGCGCTCCGGCATCTCTCCGGAAAGTTCCGGGGTTTCTCCGGCAAGCACGACCTCGTAGAGATAGCCGAAGCGGCTCTGGTCGAAACGGGGCAGCTCTCCTGTCCAGAGCTTGTGGATGATCGCGCCGAAAGCGAAGCTGTCCACCGCAGAAGTCAGGGGGATGTCCTGCCCGGTCATACGCAGAAAGGCTTCCGGTGACAGATACACCGGATCGCCCTCCAGTCCGCTGCCAAGGGGGGGCAGGTCATCCGGCAGAAAACCGCTGTCCAGATCGATCAGCCGCACCTCGTAGCCCAGGTTGCCGGGCGTGAGCAGGATGTGCTCCGGCTTCAGGTCGGCGTGCACGATCTGCTGCAAGTGAAGCCGCTGCAGGCAGAGCGCCAGATGGTACAGCACCTGCCGCTTTTCTGTATCGGTCAGGTCGGTGCGGTTTTCGCCGTTCATTTCGGTCTGCACCATTTCGCTTACTGCATAGTAGCGCCCCTCAAAACGGAAGAAATCCAGCACCGGCACCAGCGTTTCACCGATCACACAGCCCATGGCGGTATACAGGCGCTGCTTTCTGCGCTCAAACTGCCGGCAACGCTCCCGCTGTTTCTGACGGATCGCCGTATCGGCAGCGGCGGGGTAGACAGGGGAGAGGAATTGCTTAACAAAAAACTTTTGTCCTCCCCGACTTGCGATGCACCAGCGGGCGCTGCCGCTGCCTGCGGTCTGGAGAGGCGTAAGCGGTCTATACTCGCCAATCCGATTGCCCATGGCCATTGCCCTCCGTTCGGTCGTAGCCGATCCGGTAGCGCTGCCAGAGGGCGCGCACGGTATCTCCGTTGAACTGCCGGGAGCGGATCGGGTTGATGTATTCGCGTTTCAGCGTTTCGTAGCGGTGGCGGAAAAACTTTTTCATCTCCCGCATGTTTGTAAAGCCGCAGGGATAGCACAGCAGGGTGGTATCGTCCTGCAGGCGTGTCAAGAGCTGTCTTTCCAGCAAATACCGCCAGCTGGCTATGTTCCACGAATGCTGCATTGTTTCCAATAGCAGCAGCTCCAGCTCCATGGGGCTGGAAACGATGCTGTACAGGCCGTCGGTAGCGCAGAACACCAGCCCTTTTACCGGAAGAAGAAAGCCGCAGGCATGCAGCAGGGTGGGCTTGTCGGCGCTGATGCAGTTGCTCAGAGGTCGATCCTGCAAAAGACTTTCAAAGGCATCCGGGTCGCCGCGCAGGTCATCGCGGGTGTATTGGTGCAGACCTGCGGCATCCAGCGTGTAGCCGCGGCTGTCGCCTGCCCAGAGGAACATGGCCTGCCTGCTCAGTAGCTCGGCCTGCAGAGCGCATACGGTGGTAGGCAGCATCTTTTGCATGCTGCCAACGATACGGCTGGGCTTGTCCTCCTGGCACATGCTCTGGGCATAGTTGTGGAAGGCGTTATCGATGGTCACTACCAGAGAGTGCAGGCTGTGCTGCGCCTGTTCTGCCGCAGTGGGAATAGCGGGCTGTGGACGCTCCCATTCGTTGACGGCTCCCACCGCCAGCCGCGAGGCCAGATAGGCCCCCGTGCGCCCATCCGTATAACGTTTGCTGCCCAGACCGCCACAGCCGTCCGCCACACAAAGCATCAGCCGGTTGGGTAAATTGGATATGGCAAAGCTGTCCTCTCCTTCATCAGAGACGACAGCCCGATGGATGACCAGAACTTCGCTCAGCAAGCCAAGCGCCTCCTGCCTGATTTTTTAGATGGTGTTGCAAACGGCGTCCAGTACCTGCCGGTACTCCACCTCCAGCAGACCTTCGCTTACGGTCTGCACGTGGATCACCTGTCCCCACTCGGAGGAAATGCGGCTCCATTCGGGGGCATCGGGGGCAAAGATCAGCAGGCGCTTGGCATTTTCGTCCATGCTGCCGCCCAGCTGCTCATCCTCTCACCAAAGGCTCAGCTCATCAAAGTTTTCAGCCATACCTTCGGGGTACCAGGGGGCAATTTTGCCGTGGCCCAGCTCATGGGTAGGGGCATCGGACCAGACAACGATGATGTGGCGCTTCTTTACGCCCTCGCGGGTCCAGTCGCTGCGGATGGCATAGCCCAGCGCCTCCAGACCGTCCTCGGGGATGTCGCCGCCGCCCTTGGCTTCAATGCCCTCCACGCATTCGTAGAACATCTGATCCTGCTGGGGCAGAACAAAGAAATCGCTGGAGAGCATAGCTTCCTCTCCATCGTTGATGTAGTCGCGGAAAGCGATCACGCGCACGCGAAGCTGATCGATGGTCTTGTGCTTCTTTTCCATTTCGGCAACAACATCCTTGTACAGGTTAAGGGCGTTCTGCTTCACAAAATCGAGCACGTGGCGCATGCTGCCGGTGGCATCAATGCAAAAAACCATATCCACATGGTATGTAAGCTTATACTCGGACATTTTTTTGGACCTCCTTGTTGCGGCGTACCGCGCATTCGGGTATCTTTCTGTATATTTCTTCATCAGTATGCGTTATTCCTGCCAAAAGCAGCAGGAATCGGGCGGGTTGGCAGCGAATTTTACAAGGTGTTCCATCTACTTCGATAGAATCGGGAGTGAGTCTTCGCATGAAAGCACGAAAGAGACTGGGCAATGTTTTTACCTGCCTTGGCGGCATAGCGTTGTTTATCGGTCTGATCGCCTACCTTCTGCCCAGATCGCAGAACCACCAACTGAAGCTGATAACGGAATCCTTCCGCACACCGACGAATAACTGGCTGCTCAAGGTGATGAACAGCGGTATGTCGGCTGCTATGGATAACTATACCGCTGTGCTGGTGGCCGGTCTTGTATTGGTAGTGCTGGGCATTTTGCTCATCTGCTCCGTGCGCAGCACTGCTCCCGTACAGGCGCAGCAGCCCCGCCCCGCTTATGTGCCCTCTCCGGCGGCGCAGCCCAACCCCTTTGCCCGTGCACAGGCTCCCCGCACCGGCGAGAGCAACCCCTTTGCCCGATACATCGCTGCCGATGCCATTCCCAAGAGCACGGCTGCTCGCAGTGCTGCCTCAGCCGGGGAACTGCCTTTGGAAGCGGCTGACAGGCCGAATTTCTTTGAGCATGTATTTGAGAGCGAGCCGGAGGAACTGCCCGATGTTCTTCCCGAAGCGGAGAATGCCCCCGACGAGAACGGTTATTATCCCTTGCAGCTCGATGATGACGATTATGATGATGACGACGATGAAGAAGCCGTAGCCGAAGAGAACTTCTTTGGTTTTGCAGAGGATGACGACGACGATATTGATGACGACGATATCGATGATGAAGATGTAACCGGCAATGAAGATGATATTGAAGATGAAATCGACGACGACAACTTTGCTGAAACCATCACCGAAACCATCACCGAAACCTCTGACGACTTGGTAAGCCAAGCTTTCGAAGAAGAACTCCCCGTCCCCGCAGAGGAGGAGCCGATCGCCGAAGAAGAAACCTTCATTCCCGCCGAGGAGGAGCCGATCGCCGAAGAAGAAGAAGCCTTCATTCCCGCCGAGGAGGAGCCGATCGCCGAAGAAGAAGAAACCTTCGTCCCCGCCGAGGAAGAGCCGATCGCCGAAGAAGAAGCCTTCGTCCCCGCCGAGGAAGAGCCGATCGCCGAAGAAGAAGCCTTCGTCCCCGCCGAGGAGGAGCCGATCGCCGAAGAAGAAGCCTTCATCCCCGCCGAGGAAGAGCCGGTCATCGAAGAAGAAACGGCTCCCGCAGAGTCGGAGCAGCCGGCTGCCGAAGCTGTTGCGCAGGAGCCCGTACAGCCTGTGCAGGAAACGCCTCAGGTGAATCCCCTGTACGCAGCCGTCACCTCTCCCGGGCTGCGCCCTGCGATCCGATCCACGTTCAAGAAATCAACGATCCGTCAGAACGACGGAGCTCTGAACGGTGCCACTGCTGCTGGCGAAAACAGGCTGCAGTCCGCTCCCCGTATCAAGAGCACCATCGGTCACAAGCATTGATGAAAATGGTTGACAAACGTTGATTTCGTGGTAACATAGGTTTGGTAACAATGTTTCAGAATGGAGGACTTTGCAATGGATGCTTCGATTCGTTCCACTTGCACCCAAGTGCGCCGTGATATCATCAATATGACGGCGGATGCGGGCTGCGGCCATCCCGGCGGCTCCCTGTCCATCGTTGAGGCGCTGGTTGCCCTGTACTTCGATGTTATGAACATCGATCCCCAGAACCCCAAGGCCGAAAATCGCGACCGCTTTGTGCTGTCCAAGGGCCATGCTGCTCCTGCCCTGTACGCTGTTCTGGGCGAGCGCGGCTTCTTCGACACCGCTGAGTTCAAGCAGTTCCGCCAGCTGGACAGCATTCTGCAGGGTCATCCCGATATGAAGCGCTGCCCCGGTGTGGATGCTTCCACCGGTTCTCTGGGTCAGGGCATCTCCATCGCCACCGGTATGGCGCTGGGTGCCAAGGCACAGGGCAAGGATTTCCAGGTCTACACCATGATCGGCGACGGCGAGTCTCAGGAAGGTCTCGTTTGGGAAGCCTGCATGGCAGCCGCCCACTACAAGCTGGATAACCTGACCATCCTGTTCGACCACAACGGCCTGCAGATCGACGGCTCCAACGACGAGGTTATGAGCCTTGGCGATGTGGCTGCCAAGTTCGCCGCCTTTGGTCTGGATGTTGTGGAAGTGCCCAACGGCAACGACTACGATCAGGTTCTGGCTGCCCTCAAGCAGCCCCATAAGCCCGGCATGCCCAAGCTGATCCACCTGCACACCACCAAGGGCAAGGGCGTCAGCTTCATGGAGAACGATGCCGGCTGGCACGGCAAGGCTCCCAATGCCGAGCAGCGCGAAAAGGCCCTGAAAGAGCTGGAGGTGTAATGAGCATGGAAAAGAAAGCTACCCGCGTCGCCTATGGCGAGTATATGGCCAAGCTGGGCGATACCAACGAAAAGCTTGTTGTGCTGGATGCCGACCTGGCCGGCGCTACCATGACCCAGTACTTCAAGAAGGCCCATCCCGATCGTTTCTTTGATTGCGGCATCGCCGAGGCCAATATGGTCGATCTGGCTGCCGGTATGTCCACCACCGGTCTGGTGCCCTTCTGCAGCACCTTTGCTGTGTTCGCCAGCCGCTGCCTGGATCAGATCCGCAACACCGTTTGCTACCCCAAGATGAACGTTAAGTTCGCCTTTACCCATGCGGGCATCACTCTGGGCGAGGATGGCGGCAGCCATCAGGCTCTGGAGGATATCGCCATCATGCGCGCTCTGCCCAACATGACCGTGTTCGTACCCTGTGATGCCAACGAGACCGAGCGCTGCATTGATGCTGCTCTGGAGATCAACGGCCCGGTGTATATCCGTCTGGCTCGTCTGCCCAGCCCCATCTTTGAGATGGATATGCCTTTCATTCCCGGTAAGGTGAATGTGCTGCGCGAGGGCAAGGATGAAGTGCTGCTGTGCAGCGGTGTTATGGTCAGCGAGTGCATGGCCGCCGCTGAGCTGCTGGCTGCTCAGGGCAAGGATGTTTGCGTTGTCAACTGCCACACCATCAAGCCCTTCGATGTGGAAGGCGTACAGGAGCTGGCCAAGGCTCACAAGCACATCTACACCGTGGAAGAGCACAATGTGATCGGCGGTTTGGGCGATGCTGCCGCCGCTGCTCTGGTCAACATGGACGGCGTAAAGCTGACCAAGCTGGGTATGCAGGATGTATTCGGCGAGAGCGGCAAGCCTGCCGACCTGCTGCGCAAGTACAAGCTGGATGCTCAGGGTATCGCCGATACCGTAATGGGCAAGTAAGGCCAAATAAACAAGAGCCATGGAACACTTGCGTTCCATGGCTCTTTTCCTGTTGCAGCAAAACGC
>JAZQHO010000114.1:0-17778 GCA_045540635.1 Candidatus Limiplasma sp. | reverse complement strand
CAGCCATCCCTGGTATCAGGAGGAAATGCCCCTGACGGACGAACTGGCGGCCGGATGCGCCGCCCGCTGCGGGGCCGCCGTGGTCATCATCGGCCGCACCGCCGGCGAGGACCGGGACAATGCCGACGCTCCCGGCAGCTGGCAGCTGACCGGCGAAGAGGAGGCCATGCTGGCCACCGTGCGCCGCCATTTTGCCCGCACCATCGTGGTTTTGAATGTGGGCAACATCATCGATATGAACTGGGTGGATACGTACACCCCCGGCGCTGTGCTCTATGCATGGCAGGGCGGGCAGGAGCACGGCAATGCGGTGGTGGATGTGCTTACCGGCAAAGTAGCTCCCTGCGGCCGCCTGACCGATACCATTGCCCGCAGCATCGCCGATTACCCCTCCGCCGAGGGCTTCGGCGACCCCGACCGCCTTTTGTACACCGAGGATGTGTACGTTGGCTACCGCTATTTTGAGACCTTTGCCAAGGACAAGGTGCTCTACCCCTTCGGCAGCGGTCTCAGCTACACCACCTTCGCCCATGAGCCCCTCACCTTTGCTTGGGAGGGAAGCACCGCCCTGCTGCGCCACCGGGTGACAAACACCGGCAGCTGCGCCGCCAAAGAGGTGGTGCAGGTCTATGCCCGCCTGCCCATGGGGCTGCTGGGGCAGCCGGAAATGCGCCTGTGCGGCTTTGCCAAGACCGGCGTGCTGGCTCCCGGTGCCTCCGAGACTGTAGAGATCGCCGTTGGGGCAGACCGTCTTGCCTCCTATGACGACAGCGGCGTGACCGGGCGCCGCTCCTGCATGCTGCTGGAGGCTGGTGAGTACGCCTTCTTTGCCGGGCATGATGTGCGGGACAACCGCCCCGCAGGCAGCTTTGTCCTTGACGGGCTCAAGGTGCTGGCACAGCTGGAGGAGGCTTGCGCACCGGTGGTTCCCTTCTCCCGGCTGCACCGCCTGCCGGATGGCAGCCTGAGCCATGAAACCGTGCCAACCCGCACCGTGGATCCCGCCCAGCGTCGCCTTGAGCGGCTGCCTGCCCCGTTGCCCGAAGCCCCCGCAGAGCCGCTGACCCTTGCCGATGCGTACAAGGGGCGCTGCACCGTGGAGGCGCTGGTGGCGCAGATGACGGACGAGGATCTGTTCTGCATCGTGCGCGGCGAGGGCATGGGGTCTCCCCGCGTGACCCCCGGCACCGCCGGTGCCATCGGCGGTGTTTCCGCCCGCCTGACCGACCGTTTCGGGCTGCCCGCCGCCTGCTGCTCCGACGGCCCCAGCGGCATCCGCATGGACTGCGGCAACAAGGCTTTCTCCATGCCCAACGGTGCAAGCCTTGCCAGCAGCTGGAACGAGGCTCTCGTTACCGAGCTGTACCGGATGGAAGGCATGGAGATGCGCAAGTATCAGGTGGATACGCTTTTGGGCCCCGGCATGAACATCCACCGCCACCCGCTGAACGGGCGAAACTTCGAATACTTCTCCGAGGATCCGCTGGTGACAGGACGCATGGCGGTGGCGCAGCTCAAGGGTCTCCACTCGGTGGGCGTGACCGGTACCATCAAGCATTTTGCCTGCAACAATCAGGAATACCGCCGCAACTGGGTGGATCCCGTGGTCTCCGAACGCGCGCTGCGGGAGATCTACCTGAAGGGCTTCGAGATCGCCGTGCGGGAGGGCGAAGCCTATTCGGTGATGACCACCTACTGCCCTCTCAACGGCTGCTGGACGGCCAGCCACTACGATCTGAACACCACCATCCTGCGGGGCGAGTGGGGCTTTGAGGGCATCGTGATGAGTGACTGGTGGGCCAAGGGCTGCGAGGAAGGCAGCGAGCCCTCCATCAAGCTGATGGCCTCCATGGTGCGTGCCCAGAACGACCTGTTCATGGTATCCAACAATTCCGAAAGCAACTCCAACGACGACGATTCTGCCGAAAGTCTGCGCCTTGGCAAAGTGACCCGCGCCGAATACCAGCGCTGTGCGGTGAACATCTGCAAGTATCTGCTGCGCATGCCCGCCCTGCGGCGCAAGCTGGGCGAGCGGGACGAGCTGGATGCCTATCTGGAGCAGCTGAGAGATGAGGACGGCGATGTGATCCTCAGCGTGCCGGAGATCCCGGTGGATGATCTGGCTACCATTCCCGGCAGCCAGATCGATACCAAGCCCGGGCAGACCTCCCTGTTCCAGCTGATCCTGTCCCAGCCGGGGCAGTACCGCATCGATGTGGTCTGCCGTGCTGCCAAGGGCATGCCCGCCGTGGCGCAGCTGCCCATCTCAGTGTCGCTGGATCAGTTTGTGCTGGGCACGCAGGTGCTTACCGGGGGCGAGACCGAATGGCGCACCTTCAGCTTCTCCACCCGCGAGAGCCAGCGCCGCCTCCTGTCCTACCTGCGCATCTTCTGCGCCGTGGGCGGGCTGGAGGTGCGCGATGTGACCGTCGTACGCACCGCGCTGGCCGATTGAGCCACGCAGAAAGGAAAGGATCGGGCATGATCAGTCAGGAGATCCGCAAAATCGCACCGGAGATGGATCCGCTGCGCATGGGTATGGGCTGGACGGCAGAGGATCTTCAAAAGCCGCAGATCATGGTGGAAAGCACCTTTGGCGACAGCCACCCGGGCAGCGCCCACCTGCTGGCGCTGGTGGAGGAAGCCGTGGCTTCTGTTGCCGAAAGCGGCGGCAGGGCTGCCCGCTACTTTGCTACCGATATCTGCGACGGTATGGCGCAGGGGCACGACGGCATGAACTACTCCCTCGCCAGCCGGGATCTGATCGCCGGTATGATCGAGCTGCACGCCGGAGCCACGCCCTTTGACGGCGGCGTGTTCATCTCCAGCTGCGACAAAGCCGTGCCTGCCCACCTGATGGGCATCGGACGGGTGAACATGCCTGCCATCCTTGTTACCGGCGGCGTGATGGATGCAGGCCCCGACCTGCTCACGCTGGAGCAGATCGGTATCTATGCGGCGCAGTGTGCCCGGGGCGAGATCAGCCCGGAAAAGCTGGAATGGTACAAGCAGCACGCCTGCCCGGGCTGCGGAGCCTGCTCCTTCATGGGCACTGCCTCCACCATGCAGGTGATGGGCGAAGCCCTCGGCCTGATGCTGCCCGGCACCGCTTTACTGCCTGCCTCCGACCCGCTGCTTACAAAAGCCGCCCGGGATGCGGGCAGGCAGGTGATGCTTCTGGCAAAGCAAGGCTTGCGCCCCCGGGATATCGTTACCCGCAAAAGCTTCGAAAACGCCGTAATGGTGCACGCCGCCATCTCCGGCTCCACCAACAGCCTTTTGCACATTCCCGCCATTGCACGGGAGTTCGGCATCGACTTTGATGCGGAGCTGTTCGACAGGCTGCACCGGGGCGCACATTATCTGCTGGATATCCGCCCGGCAGGGCGCTGGCCTGCACAGTATTTCATGTATGCGGGCGGCGTGCCGAGGGTGATGGAGCAGCTCCGCTCCGTGCTCCATCTGGATGCCATGACCGTTACCGGCAAAACGCTGGGCGAAAATCTGGACGAGCTGAAGCGAAACGGCTACTACGACCGCTGCGACGTGGCCTGCGCCAAGGCGGGGCTTCGCTGGCAGGACATTATCCGTCCGTATGGGGAAGCCATCGGCACGGATGGAGCCATTGCCATCCTGAAGGGCAATCTGGCTCCGGATGGAGCGGTGATCAAGCACACGGCCTGCCCCAAGGAAATGTTCCGTGCCACCCTCCGTGCCCGTCCCTTTGACCGGGAGGAGGACGCCCTTGCCGCCGTGCTCGCCCACGATGTGCAGCCGGGGGATGCAGTCATCATCCGCTACGAAGGCCCCAAGGGCTCGGGCATGCCGGAGATGTTCTACACCTCCGAAGCTATTTCTTCCGACCCGGCGCTGGGGCGCAGCATTGCGCTGATCACCGACGGGCGGTTCTCCGGGGCATCCACCGGCCCCTCCATCGGGCATGTAAGCCCGGAAGCAGCCGAGGGCGGCCCCATTGCACTGGTGGAGGAGGGGGATCTGATCCTGCTGGATATCCCCGCCCGCAGGCTGGAGATCGTGGGCATTGCGGGCAAAGCGCTGCCGCCTGAGGAAGTGGCAGCGGTGCTGGCAGCAAGGCGCGCGGCATGGCAGGAGCCAAAGAAGCGCTACAGCCGGGGCGTGCTGCGGCTGTTTACTGAAAACGCCGCCTCGCCTATGCAGGGCGGGGGGATGGAGTGAATGAGCAACAAGCAATGACCACCATCAAAGGAAAATGCGGCACGGATTGCTCAAGCTGCCAGTTCAGAGAAAAGTTCCATTGCAAAGGCTGCCCGGAGCAGGAAGGGAAGATCTTCTGGGGCGATTGCAGCATCTATCAATGTGCCGCCGGCAACGGCTTTTCCCATTGCGGCATGTGTCCGAAGCTTCCCTGTGCCGAGTTGACTTCGTTTATTGAGAAGGGTCATCATCCGCATCGAATGGCCAACTTGCTTCTTTGGAAAAACGGGAAAACCTGAAGCGCAACAGAAAAACGCCAGACCGCAAAAGCAGTCTGGCGTTTTTCAATACATCCGGACAAGCACCCCCCTGCGCCCATGCAATGGGCGCAGAAAGCGGGTTTCCAAAGGGCCTCAGGCCCTTTGGCGGGGTGCAGGGGCAGCGCCCCTGCTTTCCTTCTTACCGGTTCAGGATCAGCTTGGTCAGCTCCACGGGCTCCACGATGGTATCGCCCTTGTAGACACGCATGTTACCGGAAGCGATCTCGTCGATGAGGATGACTTCGCCGTTGTTGTAGCCGAACTCGAACTTGATATCCCACAGATCCAGACCGATGGTCTTGAGATCGTCAGCCACGATCTTGGTGATGGCCAGGGTCTGCTTCTTCATGCTCTCGAACAGCTCGGGGCTCATAACACCCAGAGCGGCCAGACCTTCGCCGGTGACAAGGGGATCGCCCTTGGCATCGTTCTTGAAGGTGCACTCCACATAGCCGCCCTCCAGGGGAGTACCATCGGCGATATACTCGCCGTAGCGGCGGATGAAGCTGCCGGTAGCCACCAGACGGCAGATGGCCTCCAGACCGTGACCGAACACGGTGGCGGGCAGCACTTCCATGGTGGCATCATCCACATTGGCGCGTACATAGTGAGTCTTGATGCCGGCGTTCTTAAGCATCTCGAAATAGTACACAGAGGTCTGCAGGTTGGCCTTGCCGATGCCTTCGATGGTGAGACCCACGGTGTTTTCGCCGGGATCGAACACGCCATCCTTGCCGGTGCAGTCATCCTTGAACTTGAGCAGCACATTGCCGTTTTCAAGCTCGAATACGTCCTTGGTCTTGCCTTCGTACAGCTTCTTCATAAAACCAGCACTCCTTCAGTCGCAGTGAAGTCTACGGTCTGGCGTTTTTTTCCCGGAGCCCGGGCAGCAAGCGCCTACCTGTCTTGAAAAAAACCGTGCTTATCATATCACAACGCGGTAAAAAAAATCAATGTGCAGATCTGTTACTTTTTTTGATTTCTGTCTTTTTTCTGTGCAGTCTGTTCCCCATGGGCCAAAACAAGGCTGTACACAGCAGCCGCAGCTACGCTCACCGCCAGCGATACAAAATGGATGCTGCGGGAGCCGGGGGCGGCCACAAAGGTCTTTAGGGCATCGATCCCGGCAAGGTATCCGAGAAGATTCAGCGCCGCAAAGGTAGCAAAGAAACAAATGACCAGCTTTTTCTCCGTTGGCTCCACAGGTACTCCCTCCTTGGTCTCCGGGGCTGCCCCGGCGGTTATCTCAAAGCCCCAGAAGCGCAGCGGCGTTATCATGGGTGATCTTTTGCAGTTCCGCATCGGTAAGGGCAAGGCGCTTGAGCCCCTCCAGCGTGTGGGATGGGCTTTCCCACGGGCTGTCGCTGCCAAAGAGAATGTGTTCTGCCCCATGGCTCCGGATGATGCGCAGATACTGCTCTGCATCCATATGATCCGCTACGAAGGCGGTATCCAGCCACAGCTCCTCTCTGCCAACAAGGCACTCCTCCACCTCTGTCCACATGCGCCAGCCGCCCATGTGCGCCGCCACGATGCGGCAGCCGGGAGCTGCATCCATGGCATTGGCCAGCATGCGGGGCGTGCAGTGCACCGGTGGCGGCATGCCGATATCCTTGCCGGCGTGGAGTACCACGATCAGCCCGAGCTGCGCTGCTTTTCGGAGAATGGACAGCATCTCCGTGCCATCCACATCGGCATACTGGAACTCCGGGTGCAGCTTGATGCCCTTGCCGCCCATCCGGGCGATCTCCTCCAGCACCTGTTCCCGATCCTCCTGCATGGGGTGCAGGCTGTAGAAGGAATGGACAGCCGGGCTTTGCACGCCTGCTGCGAAGCGGTTGATGGACGGTGTCTGGCTGGGCTTGGTGGCAATGGGCAGCGCCACGCTCACATCCACATGGTTCAGCGCCATGGCGGAAAGCAGCCCCTGCAGGGTACCGTCGGTCACAGGAGCTATGGCCTTGCCCTCCACCCGCAGTGCGCCCGCCATCAGGCTCTCCAGCGCTCTGGGCGCTACCCCGTCGGGAAAGATATGGGTATGAAAATCTATCATTCCAACACCTTCTGCATATCAATATGGTACGTTATCGATTGTAACGCTGCCAATGTGATCCGTCAATAATGACAAATGTGTCCACTTGGGGTATAATGACGAGCGGAGAAACCTGCAACGCCTCACGAGGGGCGAAACCGTTCCATCTGGAAGGAGTGTTCTCATGTATACCATCCATCAGCTTTACGACCTGAACCATACCGCAGCCGCCGATTACCTGCGCGGCTTTACCTACCCGTGGGAAGCCCTTGCCGGCATCAAGGCGCTGATCGTCTCCCTTGGCGAAACGCTCAGCGCCGACGAATACGACCAGCCTCTGCCCGGTGTATGGGTGCACAAGAAAGCCACCGTTGCGCCTACCGCCTATCTGGGTGCGCCCTGCATCATCGGTGCCGGTACGGAGGTGCGTCACTGCGCCTTCATCCGTGGCGCTGCACTGATCGGCGAAAACTGCGTGGTGGGCAATTCCACCGAGCTGAAAAACGTGATCCTCTTCGACAATGTGCAGGTGCCCCACTACAACTATGTGGGCGACAGCATTCTGGGCTACCGCAGCCATATGGGCGCAGGCTCCATCACCTCCAATGTGAAGAGCGACAAGCAGCTGGTGCGCATCCGCACAGGCGAGGGCTACATCGAGACCGGGCTCAAAAAAATGGGCGCTATGCTGGGCGACTATGTGGAGGTTGGCTGCAACAGCGTGCTCAACCCCGGCACGGTGATCGGCCGGGAGACCAATGTATACCCCCTTACCAGCGTGCGCGGCGTGGTGCCGGAGCGCTGCATCCACAAAAACAACGGCGACATCGTTGCCAAGTGGTGATCCTTTTCTTCAATACCCCATGGCGGGGCGGTCTGCAAACGCAAGCCGCCCCGCTTTTTTTGTGCGGGGCGGCTTGCATCTGTTGTGGAGTAGAAACGATCGGAACAGGGCTGATGGTCGGTGCGGCAAGCAGGCACACTGCCCCAAGCCGCCTCCCGCCCCGGCTTTCGGCCTCAAAATCAAAAATCGTCCAGATACCGCTCTACAGACCGGGTCATCTCCCGGGAGAAATCCGAGTTATACTTGCGCTGGCAGAAGGCCTGCATCCATGCCTGAAAGCCCTTCTCGCCACAGCGGGGGGCGAACATTTCCTCCAGCTCTGCCGCATCCATGGTGCGGTAGCTGTTTTCGTGCACGATATGCTTCATGGAAACGCGGCGGGGCTTTTCCCGCTCCTGCTGCTGGGGCGTGGGGTAGCCGAATACCAGCATTGCCGCCGGGAACACATAGGCTGGCAGCCCCAGCATGCGCCGGTGGGTCTCGCAGTTTTCCATCACATCCCCGATATAGCAGGAGCCGATGCCCAGACTTTCTGCCGCCGTTACCGCATTCTGGGCTGCGATGTTGGCATCGGATACGGCAAGCAACAGATCACCCGCACCGGGATCCCGGGGCGTGCAGCCCGCCGCGGTAAAGGCATCGTACCACTTGCGGCAATCCGCCAGAAAAATGAGCACCATTTGCGCCGTGGCGATAAAGGGCTGATGGTCGCAGCTTTCGGAAAGCTGTTTCTTCAGCTCCGGGTCGGTGATATCCAGAATGGTATACAGCTGCTGGTTGCCTGCCGTGGGGGCATTGACCGCCGCCGTGAGGATGGCCTCTTTCCCCTCCTGCGGAATGGGCTTATCCTCAAACACACGTACCGATTTGCGGGCGATCAGCTGCCGGATGGTCTCAGTCATCACATTCACACCTTTCAGGTCGCGTTCCAGATAAAAAAGCTCCGATTCAAACAGACCATGGTGGCTGACCACCTTGCGCCCGCTGATGCGGAAGCCCAGCTTCCGGTACAGCCGCTGGGCGGGCAGGTTGCCCACATAGGTATCCAGCCGGATAACGGTGCAGCCGCGGCGCAGCGCCTCCTCCATGGCAAAGCGCACCATGCACGTGCCGTAGCCCCGCCCGGACATCTCCGGCGCCATGGTCAGGGTATGGATCACCAGCACCTGATCCGGCTGGGCAGGGTACTGCCAGTCGATCTCCGCATAAGCCTCTGCCTGATGCCGGTTGAGGATCATGCTGGCGCAGACCCTTCCCCCATCCTCCAGCACGTAGAGGGTGCCGTTTTCGGCTGCTGCCTGTGCATCCTGCCGGACGGGATAGATGCCCGGCTTCCAGTTGGTATAGCTGTGGGTGGCGGCTTCGTGCCGCAGCAGCTGCTCATAGCTGGCGGCTACCGCATCCACATCCTGCAGGGTCGCTTGACGGATCATGGCATCATCACTCCTTTCGGACGGCAAACTGCCGCAGATAGACCCGGTTGCCGTCCGGATCCTTCAGGATCATGTTCACAGCGCCCCACGGCTGGCGCATGGGCGGCTGAAGCACCGGCAACTGCTCTGCCAGCACATGCCGGTACGCTGCATCCATATCCTCTACGGTAAAGGCCAGCGCCGTGCGCTGGGGGGTATTCTCCGGCAACCCCGCCTCATAGAGAATGGTGAGCATGGGCTCGCTTTTTACAATGGTCTGAAAGCTCTCGTCGCCGCTCTGCCCACCCGCATTCAGCAGCGCTCTGTAGAACGCCGCCAGCCGGGGCACATCGCCGGTAAGGAGACAGATCTCTCCCAGATGCACGCTTAGCACCTCCGTTTCTTTCTGTACAGACAGGTCGGGCAGCCGCTGCGGCGGCTGCCCGTTTGGTTTTCTTTCTTGCTGCTTTGGCTTGCTTAAGCCTCGGCATCGGTACCGTTGCCGGTATCGTGGTAACGCTCCATGCGGCCTGCACGGCGGCGGGGCGCAGCAGAAGGTGCAGAAGCTGCATCCTCCTCAGCAGGGCGGGCATAGGGGTTTTCCACGCTCTGGTCAATGGGGCGTGCGAAGGGATTGGTACCCATCGCCACGGGCGCGCTGCTCTGCTGGCCGCTCTCCGGCTGGCTGCGGGAAGCACTGAAATCCGGCGCAGCATAGCTGCTGTCGGGCTGGGTGCTGCTCATGGGCGCAAAGCCTCCGGTGTAGCCGCTGGGACTGTCGGCACTGCCGGTGATGGTGCCGTTGCTGTAGGGGTTGCGGCTCTCGCTGCTGCCACCGTTGTAGGGGCTGCTGCTGCCCTTCTGTGCGTAGGGGTTCGGGGGCTGCTGCACCATATAGGGGCGCTGCTGGCCTGCCGTGCCCTGCGGACGGGCATTGGGGGCGGGGCCGTTGCGGCGGGCATTCGTACCCTGTGCAGCCTGCGCACGCCTTGCCTGCGCTGCCCGTGCAGCCGCTGCCTTGCGCTTGCGGTTCTGATTCATGGCGTAAGCATACACACCGCCCGCACCGCCGATGAGCACCACGCCTGCTGCGATCAGACCCCAGGGAGCGGTCGCGCTCGGGGTTTCCTTGCTCTCATCGGTATAGTCGATGGGGATCATGGTACCGATGGCGAAGGTGGGCGTAGGTGTTACCATGTTGCTGGCCTCAGGCGATACGCTGGGCAGCGGAGTGGCGGTGGAGATGGGATTGAAGGGCGCATAGCTGGTCTGCACCGAAACGCCGGTGTTCTGCCAGGTGCCCACGTTCCAGTCCTCCACAGAGCTGATGTTGCCGGGCTGGGAAACACCGCTGTTGAAGGTCTCGTTGGAGGTGCCGATGTTGCCGGTACCGGTGCCGGAGTTGGCAGCCAGACCCTGCTTGTACTCATCACTGTTCAGGAAAGCCGTAAGCTCCGTCAGGTTGAGCTGGTGGAAGTAATCGCCATGGATCCAGCCCACGGTGCCGTTCTGGTTTACATTGTACCAGGTAACACCGTTCACCTCGCGGGTGCCCAGAACAAGGCAGAAGGCATAGCGGTTGAGGGTCTTGATCTTGGTGCCGTTGGGCTCCTGACGGAAGTTGACGGAGGAGCTGTTCACATAGCCGTAGCTGGAATTGCCGTAGGGATCATAGGGTGCGGGCGTGACGCCGGGGGTGGGGGTAGGCTCGGCGGGCTGCTGGTTCAGGTATGCCTCCACCTCAGCGTCGGTCATACGGCGCAGCTGGTCGTAGCGGATAAAGCCGCTGATGCCCTCGAAATCGGACAGGTACCAGCTGGTACCGTTGCGGTATTCCATGCCGCTGACGTAGACCACACGATCCTTTGCCAGCCACAGCTGGGCAGCGCTCTGGGCATCTGCCTGCGCACGCATGGGCACGTTATCGCTCAGGGTGATGTAGTAGCCGCTGATCTGCTCCGCAATGGGCGGCTGCTGCTGGTTGAACTGCTCGATGATAGCCTCCGCCTGCGCCTTGTCGATGGGCTTGAGGGCGCTGGTGAGAACCACGCCGCTGGCCTGACTGTTGCCCAGCATGATCTGACAGCTGCTCCAGCCGGTGCCGTCCACGGTGGTCTGGCCGTTCACATACACCAGCGTATTCACCGGCAGAATGGCGATGATGGAACTTTCCTTGTTGTTGTAGGCATTGCGCAGATGGGTCTGGGTGGCGACCAGCGCATAACCCATGTAGACCTCGCTTTGCTTCTTCTGGTAGTGGAACACCACCACCGACTGGTCGGGCTGGCCCAGATCGCTGACCGTTACCTTGCAGGATTCCGCACCGGCAGCGGCAGGCTCATAGGCATCGCCCACCTTGCTGTCGTCACGGGTGACGGTATGGGTGCCGGGGCGCAGGGTGAGCACCTCAGCGGCGATCACGCTCATATCGCTCACATCCACATAGCGCACGGTCACACGACCCATTACGCTGTTGGAGACCAGTGTGAAGTTGACCGAATTGGGACGGGCGACCAGATCCTCGCCCACGACCACCTTATGGGACTGGGCGCTGCCGGAGCCCAGCGAATATCCGCTGGGAATGTAGGCAGAATTAGGCTGGATGGTATGCTCGCCCACCGGCAGCTCCACCACCTCGGGGGATGCACCCAGCTCTCTGCCGATGGCATCCAGATAGTGGATCTCAAGGGTGGCGGTGGTCTTGTTCTTTGCGTAGGTGAAGGTGATCTCCGCAGGCTCCGCCACGCCGCCGGAAATACGGATCAGGTTGGCGCTGGGACCCTTGCAGGTGTAGCCATCCAGCTTGGCGGCATACTCGGCGGTATCGTGGGTGCCGTCCTCCAGCTCCACGGTCTGGGCGGCGAGCAGCTCATTGCCGGCCTCATCCACAAAGCGGAAGGTTACGCTGGCCTTCTGCACAGGGGCAGCCGGGGGCTGGTACACAAACGCCACAGAGGAGGGCTTGGTGGTGCCGTCCGCATTGAGGGTAACGATCACCGGCTCAGCCTGCACGGGGGTGTAGCCATCGGGGATCAGGTTCTTGTTGGGGGTGATGGTGTTCTCGCCCTCCACCAGTGCAACGGTATCGCTGGCAAAGGTACCCTGCTCTGCCGTTACATACAGCACGTCCACCGTGCCGGTGATGGGCGGGGCCTGATAGGTGAAGATGACCGTATCGGGCGTTACGACCCCATCGGCTGCCAGCGTCACCTGTACGGGAGCCGCATTCACGGCGGTATAGCCCGCAGGGATCATGGTTGCATTGGGACGGATGGTATTCTGCCCCTCGGTGATGGCGATCACTTCGCCGTTGAAGGCAGCGCCGGAGGCGGCATTCACATACTGCACCATCACAGAGCCGGAAAGGGCGGGTGCCTGATACACAAAAGTGACCATGGCGGGAATAGGCGCACCGCTGTCGTCAAAACGAACGGTGATGGGATCCACCGAAACGGGGGTATAGCCTGCGGGCACCTTGGTGGTATCGGGAGCGATCACATTGTTGGATTCGCTCACCGCTACGGTCTGCTTGTAGAACTCACCGCGCTGGGTAACATAGCTCACCAGCACCTGACCGGTCTTTTCGGGGGCCTTGAAGGTGAACTCCACCCGCGCGGGGGTGGGATGACCGTTCTCATCAAATGCGATGGTAACGGGCTCCACATTGATGGGGGTATAGCTCTGGGGCACCAGCTCCATCTTGGGGGAGACTACATTCTTGCTCTCGGTGACAAGCACCACCTCATTGGCAAGCTCGGTGCGGCCGGCCATGTAGACCACTGCCACCTTGCCGCTCTTCTCCTGAGGGGCGGGGGCATTGAACAGGAAGGAGATAACGCTGGGGCTGGGAGCGCCGTCCGCGCCGAAGCTGACAGTGACAGGATCGGTGGCAAGGGCGGTATAGTCGGCAGGCACTTTGCTCAGATCGGCATTGACCACATTGCTGCTCTCGCTGACGCTGACAGTCTCTTCGTAGAGCACGGTCTCGCCGCTGATGTAGCGCACAGTGACCATACCGGTTTTCTCGGGGGCTTCGAAGGTAAAGATCACCTCAGCGGGGGTGGGCATGCCGTTATCATCAAAGCTGATGGTGACAGGCTCAGTGCTGATGGCGGTATAACCGGCGGGCACCTTGCTCAGATCGGCACTGACCACATTGCTGCTGTCGCTGACGCTGACGCTTTCTTCGTGCAGTACAGTCTCGCCGCTTAGATAGCGCACGCTGACCGTGCCGGCGTTTTCAGAGGCCTTGAAAGTGAAGTCCACCACTGCGGGGGTGGGCATGCCGTTACCATCAAAGCTGATGGTGACAGGCTCGGTGCTGACAGCCACATAACCGGCAGGCACCTTGCTCAGATCGGCGCTGACGACGTTGATGCTCTCGGTAACGCCCACATCCTCCACATAGAGAACGGCATCGCCGCACAGGTAGCGCACAGTGACCGTACCGGTCATCTCAGGGGCTTCAAAGGTGAAGTCCACTGCGCTGGGGGCAAGGCTGCCGTCATCGCCGAAGGTAACAGTGACCGGCTCGGCAGAAATGGGGGTGTAACCGGCAGGCACCTTGCTCAGATCGGCACTGACCACATTGCTGCTCTCGCTGACGGATACATTCTCCTCAAAGAGAACGGTGGTGCCGCTCAGGTAGCGCACAGTGACCGTGCCGGTCATCTCCGGCTCATCGTAGACGAACCGCACCTGATTGGGCACGGGTGCGCCGGTGCTGTCGAAGCTGATGGTGACAGGCTCCACAGACACGGGACGATAGCCCTCGGGCACCTTGGAGGCATCGGGGCTGACCACATTGTTTTCATCGGTGACAGTGACCGTCTGGCTGGCAAACTCACCGGCTGCGGTGGCGTAGCTTACGGAAACCTCGCCGCTGTTGGCGATCAGCTCCACAAACTTAGCCATCACATAGCCGTCGGTGCCATCGTAATTGATCTTGTACCATTCCTCGCCGCTGTCATTGACCACAAGGCCGTACACATAGACCTGCGTACCGGTCTTGGAGATGCTGCCAATGGTGTTGCCGTCAACCTTCTTGGGGGTCTTGCGCATGTTAAGACCCTTGGCATTGGTAGTACCGTTGCGGCCGATGACCTGCGTAAGATCGGGATCCGCCACACCTGGGTCGGGATCGGGCTGGGAAAGCTCGATCTTCTGC
Source organism: Candidatus Limiplasma sp. (assembly GCA_045540635.1). Lineage (GTDB taxonomy): Bacteria > Bacillota > Clostridia > Christensenellales > Aristaeellaceae > Limiplasma. The sequence continues at coordinate 3,827 of JAZQHO010000114.1, read as the reverse complement.
ATCTGGAAGGTGATGGAGCCGGAGGCAGTGCCATCGGCATAGACGGTCGCCATCTGGGCTTCGGTGCTCACGGGTGTGAAGCCGGTCACTTCGCCTGCACGGTCGGGGGTGAACCAGTATTCGCGGGGGGTCAGGTCGCTCTTGGTGTCGGTGAGCAGGGTTTCGCCGGTGGCGGCATCCACATAGTTGATGGTGATGCTGCCATAAACGGGCTCGGGTTCGGGCTCGGGTTCCGGTTCGGGTTCCTTGATCTCCTGCATCTGGAAATAGACAGCGCCGGAGCTGGTACCATCGGCATAGACCACGGCGTACTGGGCATCGGTGCTCAACAGCTCGTAGCCAGCCACCTCACCGGCACGGTCGGGGGTGAACCAGTATTCGCCGGGAGCCAGATCGCTCTTGGTGTCGCTGAGCAGAATTTCGCCGGTGGCGGCATTCACATAGTTGATGTTTACATTGGCCAACACAGGCGCAGGGATCTCCATCTGGAAATACACATCGCCGGAGGTGGTGCCGTCGGCGTAGACCGTCACCATCTGGGCATCGGTGCTCACCAGCTCGTAACCAGCCACCTCGCCTGCACGGTCGGGGCTGAACCAGTACTCACCGGGTGCCAGATCGCTCTTGGTATCGGTGAGCAGAATTTCGCCGGTGGCGGCGTTCACATAGTTGATGTTTACATTGGCAAACACAGGCGCAGCGATCTCCTGCATCTGGAAAAACACATCACCGGAGGTGGTGCCGTCAGCGTAGACAGTCACCATCTGGGCATCGGTGCTCACCAGTTCGTAGCCGGCCACCTCGCCTGCACGGTCGGGGCTGAACCAGTACTCGCCGGGTGCCAGATCGCTCTTGGTATCGGTGAGCAAAGTCTCACCGGTGGCGGCGTTCACATAATTGATGTTTACATTGGCAAACACAGGCTCCACTTCCTCCTCGGGCAGAGGGAGCGTGGAAAGATAGATCGGGTAGGAAGCCAGCAGCTGCGAGAGATCCTCGTTGTAGATCTCCACCCAGCCGGTATAGCTGAGGCCGTCCTTCTCGGTGGCATTCACAGCGGGATAGGTGGTAGTGCCGTCCGGCAGGCATACGCTGCCATCCTGCGAAACCGCCGTCAGCGTGACAGGGGTTTCCCAGCTCACATCACCGGGCAGCTGCGCCCAGTAGACTACCTCATCCATATTGATGCCGGTGGCGGCCGGGTAGACCGTTACCGTGAACGGCTCGCCGTTCAGATCGGTGTAGCCTACATCCAGCCAGGGCAGATAGGTCACATCCACCTGAGCGAATGCAGCCACGGGCAGCACTGCCTGCGTAAGCAGCAGCAGTACCGACAGCAACGCGGCAAACATTCTCTTTGTGATCGTTGTGCGGGGGTTCGTCATGGTTGGCTCCTCCTTCTGTGCGCCCGGAAAGTCGGCGGGGATAGAATGGCAACCGTCCCCAAAGGGACGGGGGGCTATTGGAAGCACGGTGATCGTGCATACGCATCTACGTTATATTGTACGGTGTAAGCACGGTGCTGTCAAGAAAAGGCGTGGGCATCAAACCGCCAAAAGCTTGGGTTTTCCGCCATTGTTACAGGTTTTTACATGTACTTTTTTCGCCGGGGCAAGGGGTATGCCCCACCGGCGGCGAATACTATAACAGACTACGAAACACGGAGGCGATCCCCACATGAACGATCAGCAGCATCTGCTTTCCACCACGCTCAGCCAAAAGACGGTCTACAACGGCCTGATCATTGATGTAGCCCATATGCAGGTACGCCTGCCCAATGGCGAAGAGATGACCCTCGAAGCTGTACTGCACAAGGGTGCAGCCGCCGTTGTGCCCGTGGATGCAGAGGACAACATCTATCTGGTGCGCCAGCACCGCGCCGTTGCAGGCCTTTTGACGCTGGAGATCCCTGCAGGCAAGCTGGATTATGTGGGCGAGCCCCACATTGCCTGCGCCGAGCGCGAGCTGCAGGAGGAGACCGGCCTCAAGTGCGAAAAGCTGGAGCATCTGACCGATCTTGTCACCACCCCCGCCTTCTGCACCGAGAAGATCGGCATCTTCCTTGCCACGGGTCTGAGCCAGCATGAGAACCATCTGGACGACGACGAGTTTATCGACGTGGTCAAGATGCCCCTTACCGAAGCGGTTCAGCTGGTCATGCGGGGCGAGATCCCCGATGCCAAGACCATCGCCGGTGTGCTGATGGCATGGCAGAAGCTGCACGGCCCCGAAGCCTGCAAATAACTAACGCAGCCAAAGCGGTATTTCTTGCGCCCCGGATCTGTTTTTTTCGGGGCTGCCGCCCGCTGCCCTACACTGCTGTAAACGGAGATGCCCATGCAACCCTATCTGGATGTTTTTTCCCACCTGCCCACCATCCGCACCGAGCGGCTCATCCTGCGCACAGCCCGCATGAGCGATGCGCAGGATCTCTATGAATACTCCGCCGACCCGGAGGTAGCCCGCCATGTGCTGTGGACAGCACACACCTCCATCCACCAGACCCGCAACTACATACGATATCTGCTGCGCCAGTACCGCAACGGCCAGCCCTCCAGCTATGTGATCACCCTGAAGGATACCGGCAAGGTGATCGGCACCATCGGCTACATGTGGGTGCGCCCGGACGACCGCTCCGCCGAGGTGGGCTACAGCCTGCACCGGGGCTACTGGAACCGCGGCATCATGACCGAGGCGCTGGAGGCTGTTCTTGCCCTTGGCTTTCTGCGGCTGAACCTGAACCGCATTGAGGCGCAGCACGAGACTGCCAACCCTGCCAGCGGCAAGGTGATGCAGCACGTGCATATGCAGCATGAGGGCACGCTGCGCCAGCGGGTCTATAACAAAGGCCGCTTTGTGGATGTGGAGCTGTATGCCATTCTGCGCAAGGATTACACGCCCCCGGCGGGGATCCGGGGCATGATCGGATAAGAAAGGAGGCTGCCACCAGATGAAACACACACGCCTGCTTGCTCTGCTGCTTTGTGTGCTGGTGCTTGCCACAAGCTGCGGCGTAAACCACCGCAAGGAATACGACGATGGCGTGGAGGCCTTTGCCGATGGTGACTACGCCGCCGCTGCCCTGCACTTTGAAAAACTGGGCGACTATTCCAACGCCGCCACCTACGCCGCCTACTCCCGCGGGCTGGCGCTGTACGAGCAGGGGCAATATATCGAAGCCGAGCCCTATTTCGCCACCGTGCGGGACTTTATGTACGGCGAGACCCGTTACCAGTACTGCCACGCCTGCCTTCTGGAAAGCCAGGGGAGCTTCCGCGAGGCTGCCGATACCTTCCTCGCCCTTGGGGATTATGAGGACAGCAAAACGCTCTACCACTACAACAACGCCCGCTATGCAGAGCAGAACGCCGACTATGCCTCCGCGCTTCTGGATTATGAGCTGGCAGGCGACCACAGCGATGCTGCCCTGCGGCTGGATTCTCTGCGCACACAGGTCTACGACAGCGCTGTGCTGATGATGGCGGATGGCTACTACGAGCAGGCGCTTAACCTGTTCAGCCTGCTGGGCAGCTATTACGACAGTGCCGAACAGGCCCGCATCTGCAAGCAGCATTTCCGTGATGCGCGCTACGCCGAAGCCGAGGCCTTCTACAACAGCGGCGATCTGCAAGCCGCATACGACATTTTTCTCAGCCTTTCCGGCTACAGCGATGCCACCACCCGCGCCGAAGAGATCGGGCAGGAGCTGGGCATTGCTCTGCCCGATGTAGACTAAGCAAAAGGAGACGCTTACCCATGGCCAAACTCTATTTCCGTTACGGAGCGATAAGTCGGAGGCCAAGCGGTCTTAGGAAGACAACATGTTT
>JAZQHO010000113.1:0-9714 GCA_045540635.1 Candidatus Limiplasma sp. | reverse complement strand
ATCGCTTCCCTGATCATGTGCCTTGAAAGCGTCTTCGCCGTGCTCTTCGGCTGGCTTTTGCTGGGCGATCAGATGTCCGCCCGGGAATACATCGGCTGCGCCGTCATGATGCTGGGCATCGTGCTGGCCCAGCTGCCGGGGAAGAAGAGTGGGGACGCTGGGGCTGTTCCGCAACCTCAATCGTCGTGCAGACTACTGCCGTAGCCTGCACTCGTTTCGGTTGACGACTGCGGGTCGCTAACGCCTTCGGCGTTGTGCCCACTGGGCACGCGCTTCCCTCCGTCTCCACTGGGCACGCGCTTCCCTCCGTCTCCCTGCAGGTTGTGGGCAGAGCCCCACAACCGGCGCCGCAGCGCAGAAACCTGCAAGCACAGCGAGCGCCGGAGGCGCAAGATGCAAGTCGGATCGTAGCCATGTCGTTCTGTGAGCCAAGGAGTTGGGGAAACATGTTGTCTTCCTAAGCCCGCTTGGCCTCCGACTTGTCTCCCTGCAGGTTGTGGGCAGAGCCCCACAACCTGCGCCGCAGCGCAGAAACCTGCAAGCACAGCGAGCGCCGGAGGCGCAAGATGCGCGGCTGTCATCTGAATGAATTTGCTTGCTGTCGAGTTTTTACAATACAAATTGATGGCTGCCTGTTACGATAGGCACACCAATAAAAGGAGTGGTTGTAGTGAGCAGATTCAACGAAAAAGGATATTATGTAAAAGAAAACGCCCCCATCTATTGTACCAATGATATGGATGCTACTGCAAAATGGTTCGAGGATGTTCTGGGTTGGTACAGTCAGATTGTGGCATGGGATGCGGAAGGTAAAGGAAGCTATGGGGTTGTTTTTGACATGCTTCCGGAAGTCGAGCATACCCATCTGGTCCCTTTCACAGGTTTTCAGCTTTTTAAGGGAACCCCTGTACCGCATTTGATCTCCTTTATGCAGGTAAGCGATGTTGAGAAGATGCATCAATGGATTGTATCCAAAGGCTGGAAACAGGTAACGGAGATGGTAATGGAACCGTGGGGCAGTAAAACGTTTGTACTGACAACCATCGACGGATATACCATCAAAGTATTCGGGTAAGACCGGTACTGTTTGGCGGAGGGGAGAAAATGCGTCTACTGATCATTCGGCATGGCGAATCGGAAGCAGATCTGTTGGATGTCCATGAGGGTCGTGCAGATTTTGCATTGACAGCGAAGGGCCATCAGCAGGCAGAGGCTATGGCACGTTTTGTGAAGGAACGATACGTTCTCTCAGCTATCTATGCAAGTCCGTTGCAACGAGCTGTGCAAACGGCATGCCATTTGTCTGAAATTGCAGGTGTTACGGTAACAACCGATGATCGGTTGATGGAGTTCAACAATGGCCTGATTGCCGGGATGAATCGTCAAGAGGCCTTGAAAAAGTATCCTCCTGTCAAGGATTTGCCAGTCCATGCGGCAGTTTATGAACAGGAGTCGCGGCTGCACTTCCGCTGTCGTGCGGAGGAAGTGCTTTCTGAAATCATTTCCAATACAGGCGAGGATGAGACTGTTGCCGTTGTATCCCACGGCGGCACGATCAACCAACTGTACAGTGCTTATCTCCGCTTGCCGATCGATTGCGGCACAGTGTTTCTGACGGGGGATACCGGCATTCACGAATGGTTGATCCGGGATGGGAAAAGAATCATCGTCGGCTCTAATTCTCTGATCCATCTTTCATCAGAGAATTGACACAAAAAACGAACCGCCCGTTGCTCTTCAAAAGCAATGGGCGGTTCGTTTGCGTGTTTGCCAAATCCTATCAAATTTCCATAATGATGGGCAGGATCATGGGGTTGCACTTGATCTGATCAAAGATGTAGCGGTGCAGCTCATCCTTGATGCGGTTCTTCATGTTCTGCCACTCGCTGCCGTCAATGCGGCCATAGCTGGCAATGATGCTGCGGGCCAGCTCGCGGCTGTTTTCAATGATGTCCTCGTTCTCACGCACATACACGAAGCCGCGGCTGATCAGGTCGGGGCCGGAAACCAGCGTGCCGCTGTCCCGGTCGATGGCCATCACCACGATGATCAGACCATCCTGACTCAGGTGCTTTCTGTCGCGGAGCACCACGTTGCCCACATCGCCGATGCCCAAGCCATCCACCAGCACACCGCCGGTGGGTACCGTGCCGGTGATGTCGAGGAAGTCCTCGCTCATCTCGATCACCTGACCGATCTCGGGAATGATGATGTTCTGGCTGGGGGTGCCGAGGGATTCCGCCAGCTCGGCATGCTGCCACAGCTTGGCGTATTCGCCGTGGATGGGCAGGAAGTAGCGGGGCTTGCACAGTACGTGCAGCAGCTTGATCTCTTCTTCGCAGGCGTGGCCGGAAACGTGCACCTCGCCAAGCTGACCGTACATCACGTTTGCGCCGCAGCGGTACAGCTGGTTGATGACGCGGGCTACCGGCTTTTCGTTGCCGGGGATGGGGTGTGCGGAGATAATCACCATATCCGTGGGGCGGATCTGCAGCTTGCGGTGCTCGCCGTAGGCCATACGGGTGAGACCGGCCATGGCCTCGCCCTGGCTGCCGGTGGTCACTACCAGCACCTCCTCGTCGGGGTAGCTGTCGATATCGTCCACATCGATGATGTTCTCTTCGGGGATCTTCAACTCGCCGATGCTCATGGCAACGCGGGTAACATTCACCATGCTGCGGCCAACGAAGCAGACCTTGCGCCCGAACATCTGGGCGGAATCCACCACCATCTGCACACGGTGGATGTTGGAGGCGAACATGGCAACGATCACACGGCCCTTGGCCTGCTGGAACATATCGATGAAGGTCTGACCGATCTTGGTCTCGCTCATGGTGTGGCCCTTGCGCTCCACGTTGGTGCTTTCGCACAGGAAAGCCAGAACGCCGTCGTTGCCCAGCATGGCAAAGCTTGCCAGGTCGGCCACCTCGCCGTCGATGGGGGTGAAGTCGATCTTGAAGTCGCCGCTGAATACGATGGTGCCCGCCGGGCAGGTGATGGCAATGGCTACCGCACCGGCGATGGAGTGGTTCACATGAATGAACTTGACGTGGAAGCAGCCCAGATCCAGCTCATCGCGGGGCTTGACCACATTCAGCGGGATGCCCGCCACGCGGTGCTCCTTCAGCTTCAGATCCACCAGCGCCAGCGTCAGCTTGGTGCCGTAGAGGGGCATGGGCACCTGACGAAGCACATAGGGCGTTGCACCGATGTGATCCTCATGCCCGTGGGTGAGCAGCATACCGCGGATGCGGCTGCGGTTTTTGATCAGATAGGTAACATCGGGGATCACCAGATCTACGCCCAGCATATCCTCTTTGGGAAAAATGGAGCCGCAGTCCACAACGAGAATATCCTCGCCATATTCAACGACGGTAATGTTTTTGCCGAACTCATCCACACCGCCCAGGGGGATAATCTTGAGTCTTTGTTCGGTAGTTGCCATGTGGGCCTCCTTCAGCGCCTGTGCGCAAACAAATCGAATGGAAAAAAGATATAACATCTTAGCATGCAAACGATACGGATCGTCGGCATGCTGTGCGTTTGAGGAATGGATTTGTCGATGGATCAGGTAAACGTTCCCATCTAACGCTCTATAGTATAGCACAAACAACGCATTTTGAACAGGGGCGATTTGGTGGTTTTTTGCTTAAATTTGTTTAAAAAAAGACCGTTTCCGTAAGGAAACAGCCTTTCATAGCCGAAAAGGGGATGCAAAAAGGCAGCCGTGTGCTTCTTTTATTCGTGCCCGCAGCCCAGAACACCGGTATCGGGCTTGTGGTCGTACACCTGTGCGATGTGGGGCGTCCACTCCGGGCGGCCTTTGATGAGCTTATCGCAGAACCAGACAGCCCCCACGCCGAGCCCAAGCCCCAGCACGCTGCCCAGCAGAGCCCACAGCTCGTTGCCGCCGGAGAGGGCATTGCCAAGCAGCAGCCCGCCCACGAACAGCACCAGCGGAATGGCATATGCCATTGCCGTTGCGCTCAGAAAACGGCGATCCGGCAGCTCCACCCGCACCCAGTCGCCCTCTTTGCAATCGCATTGAAGGGTGATGGTGCCTTGCTGGCTCATGGTGTTGCAGCCGCCGCACTTTTCGCAGGCGTCGGGTCGGATGTAGGTGATGGTAGCCATATGGGTCTCAGGGTCATAGGCAGTTACATGCCCGAATTTGATCATAAATCGTTCCTCCCGGAGATGAGAATACAGAGAAAAAACTTTTTTGGAAAACCCCGTTTGTTTATTCCGTAGTGTATTGACAGATGCATACACAGGCGCTATAATATACAATTGCATCAGTATCTAAACTGACCTATCTATGCCGGTGTGCTGAGGGTATTGTACATTCCTTCGGGCGAAAATGCAACAGGAAATTCCTGCTGCCTGCTCCGGCAGAGAAATGCAATGTTTCGGTAATGTGCGAGGAACATAAGGGGTGATGGCATTTATGGTGCATCCGGTTCAAATGGGTAAGTATCGTACCCGCCAAAGCTTTTCTCATATCGAAGAGATCCTCAATATGCCCGATCTCATCGAGGTGCAGAAGAACTCTTATCAGCGCTTTCTGGATACCGACCTTCGGGAAGTGCTGGACGACGTATCGCCGATCGTCGACTACACGGAAAATCTTTCGCTGGAGTTTGTGGACTACTCCCTGGAGGAGCCCAAGAACAGCGTAGAGCGTTGCAAGGAACGCGACATGACCTACGCCGCGCCCCTGAAGGTGTTCGTCCGCCTGAAGAACCGCGAAACCGGCGAGATCAAAGAATCCGATGTCTTTATGGGCGACTTCCCCCTCATGACCGAGCACGGTACCTTTATTATCAACGGTGCGGAGCGCGTCATCGTCAGCCAGCTGGTTCGTTCTCCCGGCGTCTACTACGGCGACCAGATCGATAAGACCGGCAAGCACCTCTATTCCGCCACTGTGATCCCCAACCGCGGCGCATGGCTGGAGTACGAGGCCGACTCCAACAACGTGCTTTATGTCCGCATCGACCGTGCCCGCAAGCTGCCCATCACGCTGATCCTGCGCGCTCTGGGCTACGGCACCGATGCCCAGATCATCGATCTGCTGGGCGAGGATGAGCGCCTCATGGCCACCATCCAGAAGGGCGACAACGCCAAGAGCAAGGACGAGGGTCTCATCGAGATCTACAAGAAGCAGAAGCCCGGCGAGCCTCCCACGAAGGAGAGCGCCACCAATCTGTTCAACTCCCTGTTCTTCGATGCAAAGCGTTACGACCTGATGCGCGTTGGCCGCTATAAGTTCAACAAGAAGCTCTCTCTGGCCACCCGTATTCAGGACTGCGTTGCCGGTGAGGATATCGTAAACCCCGAGACCGGCGAGGTGATGGTCAAGGCCGGCGACGTGATCGAAAAGGACGTTGCCCGCAGCATCCAGAACGCCGGTATCAACGCCGTTTATGTAGATGTGGAAGGCAAGAGCCACAAGGTAGTCGGCAACCACTTCGTGGATGCTGCCTGCTATCTGCCCTTCGACCCCAAGGAAGTTGGCGTGCAGGAGCAGGTGCTCTACCCCGTGCTCAAGGAGATCCTCTCCACCAGCCAGAACGAAGATGAGCTGCGCGACAACATCAAGGCCCGTCTCCACGACCTGATGCCCAAGCACATCATCAGCGAGGACATCGTTGCTTCCGTCAGCTATCTGCTGGGTCTGCCCTACGGCATCGGCTTCACCGATGATATCGACCATCTGGGCAACCGCCGCCTGCGCTCTGTCGGCGAACTGCTGCAGAACCAGATCCGCATCGGCCTGAGCCGTCTCGAGCGCGTTGTGCGCGAGCGCATGGCCATTCAGGATGCCGATGATGTAAAGCCCGGCGAGCTCATCAACATCCGCCCCGTCAGCGCTGCGATCAAGGAGTTTTTCGGCTCCTCCCAGCTGTCTCAGTTCATGGATCAGCCCAACCCGCTGGCCGAGCTGACCCACAAGCGCCGTCTGTCCGCTCTGGGCCCCGGCGGTCTGAACCGCGACCGTGCCTCCTTCGAGGTCCGCGACGTTCACTACAGCCACTATGCCCGTATCTGCCCCATCGAGACCCCTGAAGGCCCCAACATCGGTCTGATCGGTTCTCTGGCAACCTATGCACGCATCAACGAGTACGGCTTCATCGAAGCCCCCTACCGTGTGGTCGATCCCAAGACCCACAAGGTGACAAGTGATGTTGTTTACCTGACCGCCGACGAAGAGGACTTCTTCGTTGTGGCGCAGGCCAAGGAGCCTCTGGAGGCCGACGGCAGCTTTACCAACGAATACATCACCGTCCGTGACAAGGCCGAATTTGTGCAGGTGCCCCGCGAGAACGTCGACCTGATCGACGTCAGCCCCCGCCAGATCGTGTCCGTTGCCACCGCCATGATCCCCTTCCTTGAGAACGACGACGCTACCCGTGCTCTGATGGGTTCCAACATGCAGCGTCAGGCTGTGCCTCTGCTGGTGCCCGAAGCCCCCATCGTAGGTACCGGCATGGAATTCAAGGCTGCCCACGACAGCGGCGTTGTGCTGCTGAGCAAGGAAAGCGGTGTGGTCGAAAAGGTCGCCGGCGATGAGATCGTCATCCGCGACGAGAACCGCGAGACCCATACCTACAAGCTGAGCAAGTTTGCCCGCTCCAATCAGAGCACCTGCATCAATCAGCATCCCCGCGTCAAGGCAGGCCAGCGCATCGAAAAGGGCGACCTGCTCGCCGACGGTCCCTCCACCGAATATGGCGAGATCGGTCTGGGCCGCAACGTGCTCATCGGCTTTATGACCTGGGAAGGCTACAACTACGAGGACGCTGTCCTTATCAGCGAAAAGCTGGTCAAGGAGGACATCTACACCTCCATCCACATCGAGGAGTTCGAATCCGAAGCCCGCGAGACCAAGCTTGGGCCGGAGGAGATCACCCGCGATATTCCCAACATCGGCGATGATGCCGTGAAGGATCTGGACGAAGACGGTATCATCCGCATCGGTGCCGAGGTGCGTGCGGGCGATATCCTGGTTGGTAAGGTCACGCCCAAGGGCGAGACCGATCTGACTGCCGAAGAGCGCCTGCTGCGCGCCATCTTCGGCGAGAAGGCCCGCGAGGTGCGCGACACCTCCCTGCGTGTGCCTCACGGCGAGGGCGGCATCGTTGTGGATGTTAAGGTATTCACCCGTGAGAACAAGGACGAGCTTGCCCCCGGCGTGAACATGATGGTTCGCGTCTACATCGCCCAGAAGCGTAAGATCAGCGTGGGCGACAAGATGGCAGGCCGCCACGGCAACAAGGGCGTTGTGTCACGCATTCTGCGTGGGGAAGACATGCCGTTTATGCCGGACGGCACGCCCCTCCAAATCGTGCTGAACCCCCTGGGCGTTCCCTCCCGTATGAACATCGGTCAGGTGCTGGAAGTGCACCTTGGCATGGCCGCCAAGACCCTTGGCTGGCACGTTGCCACTCCCGTGTTCGACGGTGCCACCATGGACGATATTGCCAAGTGTCTCGAAATGGCCGGCAAGGATCCCAGCGGTAAGACCATCCTCTACGACGGCCGTACGGGCGAACCCTTCGAGAATCCCGTCACCGTTGGTTATATGTACTTCCTCAAGCTCCACCATCTGGTAGACGACAAGATGCACGCCCGCTCTGTGGGTCCGTACTCTCTCGTTACCCAGCAGCCTCTGGGCGGTAAGGCTCAGTTCGGCGGCCAGCGCTTCGGCGAGATGGAAGTCTGGGCGCTGGAAGCCTACGGCGCTGCCAACACCCTGCAGGAGATCCTCACCGTCAAATCCGACGATATCGTGGGCCGCGTAAAGGCTTACGAAGCCATCGTCAAGGGCACCAACATCCCCGCTCCCGGCGTGCCGGAGAGCTTCAAGGTCCTCATCAAGGAACTGCAGTCTCTTGCACTGGATATCCGTGTGCTGGATGCCAACAAGGAAGAGATCATCATCCGCGAGCTGGATGACGAAGACTTCGAGATGGATATCACCTCCGGCAACCGCATCGAGGAGAAGGCCGACGACGAAGAGACCGCCGATGAGGCGATCCCCGACGTGGAGGTCGATACCGACGTGGATCTGGATGTTGATTTCACCATGGATGTGGGCGAGCTGGACGATTTCGACATGGATCTGGGCGACGACCTGGGCTCCATGGATCTCGGCAGCAGCGACCCCGTGGATGAGGAGTAACACCCGACAAGCCGATACACCGAAAGGAAGTGCCGTGTTTTGTTTGACCTGAACAACCTTGATTCCATCCAGATCGGCATGGCTTCGCCGGAACAGATCCGTGCATGGAGCTGCGGCGAGGTTACAAAGCCCGAAACCATCAACTACCGCACCCTCAAGCCCGAAAAGGACGGTCTGTATTGCGAGCGCATCTTCGGACCCACCAAGGACTGGGAGTGCAACTGCGGTAAGTACAAGCGCATCAAGTTCAAGGATAAGAACAAGGTGTGCGACAAGTGCGGCGTGCAGGTCACTCGCGCCAAAGTGCGCCGCGAGCGCATGGGCCACATTGAGCTGGCTGCCCCTGTAAGCCATATCTGGTACTTCAAGGGCATCCCCAGCCGTATGGGCATGCTGCTGGATATCAGCCCCCGCACGCTGGAGAAGGTGCTGTATTTTGCCAACTTCATCGTGCTGGATCCCGGCGATTCTTCCCAGACCGGCCTCAAGAAGCACGAGCTGATCAACGATGCCAAGTACCGCGAGGTAGAGGCCAAGTGCGGCAAGGGCAGCTTCCGCGCCGGTATGGGTGCCGAAGCCGTCAAGGAGCTGCTCCAGTCTCTGGATCTTGAGCAGCTCAGCGAGCAGCTCAAGAAGGAGATCGCCGAGCTGGCCGAGAAGGAGCGCGACCGCGATACCGAAGGCCAGAAGCGCGCCCGTGCCGTAAAGCGTCTGGAAGTGGTGGAAGCTTTCCGCCTCTCCAACAACAAGCCAGAGTGGATGATCCTGGACGTGATCCCCGTTATGCCCCCGGACCTGCGCCCCATGGTACAGTTGGATGGCGGCCGTTTTGCCACCTCCGACCTCAACGACCTGTACCGCCGCGTCATCAACCGTAACAACCGCCTCAAGCGGCTCATTGAGCTGCGTGCTCCCGATATCATCGTCCGTAACGAGAAGCGTATGCTGCAGGAGGCTGTCGATGCCCTGATCGACAACGGCCGCCGCGGCCGCCCCGTTACCGGCCCCGGCAACCGCGCCCTCAAGTCCCTGTCCGACTTCCTGCGCGGTAAGCAGGGGCGTTTCCGCCAGAACCTGCTGGGTAAGCGCGTCGACTACTCCGGCCGTTCCGTTATCGTGGTCGGCCCCGAGCTGAAGCTGTACCAGTGCGGCGTGCCCAAGGAGATGGCGCTGGAGCTGTTCAAGCCCTTCGTTATCGAGCGTCTGGTTGCCCAGAACAAGGCCCACCACGGCAAGAACGCCAAGCGCATGGTGGAAAAGGGCCGCCCCGAGGTTTGGGATATCCTCGAGGAAGTCATCAAGGAGCACCCGGTGCTTCTGAACCGTGCACCTACGCTGCACCGTCTGGGTATTCAGGCCTTCGAGCCCGTGCTGGTAGAGGGCAAGGCTCTCAAGCTGCACCCGCTGGTCTGTACCGCTTACAACGCCGACTTTGACGGCGACCAGATGGCTATCCACGTGCCCCTGAGTCTGGAAGCACAGGCCGAAGCCAAGTCGGATCGTAGCCATGTCGTTCTGTGAGCCAAGGA
>JAZQHO010000112.1:0-5807 GCA_045540635.1 Candidatus Limiplasma sp. | reverse complement strand
GTAAAAGGTGTTATAGATGTTCAGCGCCAAAAGCTCCGACCTGCCCGAGGGCATACCGCCCGTCAGCGCCAGGTTCTGGTCGAAGAGCTTGAAGCCGCCGGTCAGGGTCAGAAAGGTGCAGATGGTCACCGAGGGGCGCAGCATGGGCAGGGTAACATGCCAGAAGGTCTGCCACGGGGATGCGCCATCAATGCCGGCTGCCTCGTTCAGCTCTTCCGGGATGGTGCTGAGGCCGGAGATGTAGATAATCATCATATACCCAGCCTGCTGCCACAGCATGATGAGCAGAAGCCCCCAGAAGCCATACCACTCGCTGGTAACGATGGTAAGCCCACGGGGTGCCAGCAGGCCGTTGAAGATGACCTGCCACAGCCAGCCCAGCACAATGCCGCCGATCAGATTGGGCAGGAACAGCACCGTCCGGTACAGATCCCGCCCGGGCAGGGAGCGGGTCAACAGCAGCGCCACACCCAGCCCGAACATATTGATGACCAGAGTGCTGAGCAAAGCAAACAGCGCTGTGTAGCCCAACGAGCGCAGAAATGCACCGGACGCATCCGAAAAGGCTCGCAGATAATTATCAAAGCCCGTAAAGACTGCATCCGACAGAGTGGTAAAATCGCAAAAGGACAGGTACAGCCCCATAGCGAAAGGGGCAAGAAAACCCACCGCAAACGCCAGCAGCGTGGGCAGCACGAACACAGGCCAGTATTTTCCGATAAAGCGCTCCAAGCCGCCATCTCCTTCCGCAGGGATGCCTGCGCCCTATAGCATGACCACCCTGCCGTAAAAGCATACCCAAAGAAAAAACGGAGCTTCTGCGAAACAATGCCGCAGCAGTCCCGTTTCTTATGGCGTTACTTGCCGTTTGCCGCTTCATATTCCCTTGCCCAGCCATCCACAAAGGCAGCGCGCACCGCATCCCAGCCGCCAGTGCCCTGCGCATACTCCAGAAGTGCCGAGCCCACAGCGTTTTTCCACGTTTCGGAGGGAATGGTGGTAAAGCTCCAGCTGACAGGTATTTTGCCCTCCGCCAGATACGCAGCAGCAGCCCGCTGCAGGGGATTATCGGCGGTATACGCTCCGTCGAAGGTATCAAAGGGCGTTACAAAGCCCATTTCATGCGCCAGCGCCTGCCGTCCTTCATCGCTGGTGATGCACCACTCCAGAAAGGCCACCGTGGCGGCGATATCCGCTTCGCTTGCCTTCTTGTTTACGCACCAGTAGTTTTCCGAGCCGGTGCAAAGCCCCTGCTGCTCCTCGCCCGGGGCATCGATATATATGGGCAGCATGCCCAGCTGGTCATCGGTCAGGCCGGCCTCGATAAGCCCATCGTATACCCATGTGCCGTTCTGGTAAAACACCGCCTCGCCCAAGGCAAACTCCGCCAGTGCATCCTCGTTGGTCTTGGCACCGATCAGGGTAGGGGCGCAGGTGGCGTTGTGGATGTAGAGATCCCACAGGCTGCGCATGCCATCCAGATAGGTGCCCTGAATGGCATCGCTGACCTGCACGCCGCCCGCTTTGTATTCGTAATAGATGGGCAGGTTTGCCAGATGGGTCTTGAATCGCCAGTCGGAGCTGGAATCCATCCCGGCGGAGGTGAACGCACCCTGCACGCCCAGTTCGTCCCGCCGTTTCTGAATATCCTCCGCAACAGCCTTCAGGGTGGCAAAGTTCCCGATCTCCTCCGGGCTGCCAATGACCGCCCCCGGCAGAGCGCAGTATTTCTTCAGCAGATCCCGCCGGTAGATGAGGCCGTAGGTCTCAATGGCATAGGCCACGCCCGGCACCTGCCCGTTCTCCCGGAGGGCGAACTCATCACTTTTCAGGTGCTTTACCAGCTGTGTGCCGCTCAGATCCAGACAGTAATCCCGCCATGTGCGCAGCCCCACCGGGCCGTTGACCTGAAACAGCGTGGGCATGCGTTTTTTCTCCATCTCCGAGCGGAGGGTATCCTCGTAGGTGTCTGCGGCGGCAGTCATCACCGTTACAGGCACGCCGGTGCGGGCTGTGTACTGCTTGGCAAGCTGCTCCCATTGCACCGATTGTTCCGGCTTAAAGTTCAGATAATACACCTGACCGCCCGCATTCGCAGCGGACGGGCGGTTTTCCGCTGTTCCCTCCGGCACGCCAGACGCGCCATCCTCCGCAGCGGCAAAGATGACCGAAAGCGCCAGCAGCAGCCCGGCGGCGATGAGGATCGCCAATAGCTTTCTCATATTTTCCCCTTCCTTTCCCTTGGGAGGCAAACAAACAGGCCGCCGGAGCTGGTAAAGCTCCGGCAGCCGCTGTTTGTCTCCGGCTACCGCTATTGTGGGCAGGCCGGAAGGTTTTCAGTTTTGCAATAGATGGCAGCAAGCTCAAGCTTTTTCCGCTTTTCGGATCAGCTCCAGAACAGGCTCGGTGCCATCCTGCACAGGATAGTTTTTCAGCGTTTCCGCCAACTGCTCCCGCTCGGCAAGCAGGTTTTCCAGCGCAGCGGTCATGGTTTCGGGGGTCATATCCTCCTGCATCAGCACACGGGCAAGGCCCTGTTTTTCGTAACTTTTGGCATTCTGGATCTGGTCGCCACGGCTGGCACCCAAAGGATAAGGCACCAGCAGCATGGGCTTGTGCAGCGCCAGCAGCTCGCTGAGGGTATTGCTGCCTGCGCGGCTCAGCACCAGATCGGCCACGGCCAGCGCATCGGACATTTCAGCAGAGAGGAATTCCTTCTGGCAATAGCCCTTGGTGCCCAGCAGGCTTTCGTCCAGATTGCCCTTGCCGCACAGGTGGAGCACATCCATTTTGGGCAGCAGAGCGGGCAGCGCATCCCGCAGGCACTTGTTTACGCTCTGGGCGCCAAGGCTGCCGCCGGTCATCAGCAGTACGGGCTTGCTGCCGTCGAAGCCCGCCATGGCGAGGCCTGCTGCACGGCTGCCCTGAAACAGCTCAGGCCGGAGCGGCGTGCCGGTATTCACGCCCTTCTCGCCCAGCGCCTTGGCACATTCGGGGAACGTGGTGGCTACCTTGGTGGCAAACTTGGCGCAAATACGGTTGGCAAGACCGGGGGTCAGGTCGCTCTCGTGGCAGACAGCGGGCACGCGGCACAGCCATGCGCCAATGACCACCGGCACACTGACAAAGCCGCCCTTGGAGAAGCACACATTGGGCTTCAGCTTGCGCATAAGGCCGATGGACTGGAAAGCGCCCCAGAGCACCTTAAAGGGATCGGTAAAATTCTGCAGGCTGAAATAACGGCGCAGCTTGCCACTCTTGACCGAATGATAGGTAACGCCCGAGATCTGAGCGATCATCTGATGCTCGATGCCGTTTTCCGTGCCGATGTAGTGAATGTCGTAGCCCATTTCCTTCAGTCGGGGGATCAGGCTCAGGTGGGGCGTAACATGACCGGCGGTACCGCCCCCGGTCAGAACGATTCTCTTGCTCATGGTGTGTACCTCCCGTTGGCAGCCGCGATGAAAAGCAGGCTGCCTTTTCCATGGGTAGTATACCACAGCCGGGGGCAATCTGTACAGTTTCAGCCGATCCTTTTCAACTCGGTCTGCAGCCTGCACAGAATGCGTTTTTCCAGCCGGGAGATGTAGCTCTGGGAGATGCCCAGCAGATCTGCCACCTCCTTCTGGGTGCGCTCCTGCTGGCCGCCCAGACCGAACCGCAGCATGATGATGCGCTTTTCCCTCTCCCCCAGATGGCTGAGGGCATCCCGCAGGATATCCCGCTCGATCTCCTTGTCCAGATTGCAGGAGACCGTATCCGGGCGGGTGCCCAGCACATCGCTGAGCAAAAGCTCATTGCCGTCCCAATCGGTTTTGAGAGGTTCATCCAGACTTACTTCCAACTTGAGCTTACTGGTCTTTCGCAGAAACATAAGGATCTCGTTTTCAATGCAGCGGCTGGCATAGGTAGCCATCTTGATCTTCTTGGTGCAATCGAAGGTGCCCACCGCTTTGATGAGCCCGATGGTGCCGATGGAGATCAGATCCTCCAGCGGGATGCCGGTGTTTTCGAAGCGGCGGGCGATGAACACCACCAGCCGCAGGTTGTGCTCGATCAGCTTGGCACGGGCGTTTTCATCATTTTGCTTTAAAAGCAGCGTCATCTCCCGCTCCTCCTCCGGGCTCAGGGGCGGCGGCAGAGGCTCCGGACCGCCGATGTAGAAGATCTCCTGTGGAAACAGCCTTGCCAGCAGCCGTTGAAAAGAATACTGCAACCCAACGGATGTTTGCTGCATACCATAACGCACTCCTTTCTATTCACGGATCGCCGAGAGGGGCACCAGTGCCTGCGTGCCCCGGTATTCCTGCCCGGCAACTGCAGCCAGCAGCTTTGCCTCCTGCCGTCGGCCGTCCAGATACAGCCAGCAGCGATCCGGTCGGAAAAGCGGCAGCATCCCGCCGCCTGCGGCTGTGCGCACATGCAGCAGGCGGAAACCCTTGGGCAGAGCGTGCAGCGGATCGATGCGCCCCGCCTCCGGATAGAGTGCGTGGGCAGCCCGGAGAGGGATGACCAGCACCGGCAGGGATGTGATGGGATCACGCATCAGATTTCCGCTGTCCACCATGGCAGGCAGCATGATGCTCCTCTCCCCTACCCGCAATTCCACCTGCCGTACTTCCCGGAGCACACAGGGCAGAAGCTGCACCAGCAAATAAAGAACACCTTCCAGTGCAAGGCTCCATGCAACGCAGCTCCAAGCGCCCACACCCCGCGTTGCCAGCGCCGTAGCCGTGCCGCCGGTCATCAGTGAGGCGCAGAGGGTAGTTACCGTGCAGCGGCAGACCGCCGCCCGCCCTTGAGGCCGGTAGGCGAGCCAAACGCAAAAGGGCAGGCTCAGAAGCCCCAGCAGCGGCAGTGACAGGGCAAGAAGCGACAGAAGCCCTGCTGCCACAGCAGCGCCCGCCAGCCTGCGCCCATCCGGCAGGGATGCACCCGCCAGCCTGCCGCCCAGCGGCAGAGCGCAGCCGCAAAGCAGAATGTTACCCAGCAGATACCCTTCGCCATGCAGCATGCAGCCCGTTCCTCCCCGCAGGTGATGAAAACAGTATAGGCTCCGGGGCAGCAAAACAGCGTCGAAACAGCTTGCGACAGATGGCGAAAGACGGGCTATTGTGCCGGAGCCGCTCTTTGTGCTATGATGGTATCCACCCCAGAACACAAGAAACGGAGCGTACAGCAATGAAAGTGTTTATTCCCTCCTACAGCAATCTGAAGCCTCTGGGACGCACCCATCTGCTCAATGATACCCTCTGGCTGGCCTACTCCGCCTCCGGCGCAGCCTTTACCTTTACCGGCAAGGCCTGCCGCATTGTGATCGCCGGCGACAGCACTGCGCAGGATGCTGCCAAGGTGAACGACCGGGCACGCATCGCCATTGAAGTGAACGGCGTTCGCGTGGTAGAGGATATGGTGGATGCCCCTGTGAAGGAATACGACGTTTTCTCCTCCGCCGCTGCGCAGGAGGTATCCGTCCGCATCATCAAGCTGAGCGAAAGCGCCATGTCCACCTGCGCCATCAAAAAGATCTATGCCGACACGGAGGATCGCATCTACCCGGCAGCCGATAAGGCCCACCGTATCGAGGTGGTGGGCGATTCCATCACCTGCGGCTACGGCACGGACGATCTGAACGGCGAGCACAACTTCGTTACCGCTACGGAGGATACCAGCAAGGCTTATGCCTACAAGACCGCCATGGCACTGGATGCGGACTACAGCCTTGTTTCCCTCAGCGGCTACGGCATTATCTCCGGCTACACCGCCACGGCAGAGGAGAAGGTGGATCAGATCCTGCCCCGGTACTA
>JAZQHO010000111.1:0-10079 GCA_045540635.1 Candidatus Limiplasma sp. | reverse complement strand
CCGGGCGGGGGGGGGGTGGGGGGGGGGCCTCGGGTAAGCCACCCACCCCCTCCGGCGCTCCGCGCCCCCTCCCCTTACACAGGGGAGGCTGGGGGTGGGCGCTGCCCCACCTCCCCATCTACAGGGGAGGCTTCCCCATCTCCCCCTATCACGGCTGATAAAAATGCACTATCTTCTTTACCTGATCGCCCTCCAGCCAGTACTGGAGCACCCACATTTTGCTCTCCAGCGTATGCGCGGTATACTGCACATACCGGCTGCCGTCCTCGGCGATCAGGTACTGGCCCACATTGGGGAAGGCAAAGTACAGACCCCTTGTGCCGTCCGGCGAAGTCAGCTGCCCGAAATCCTTGTAGGCAGAGGTCACTTCTTCCAGCGTTGCACCCAGACCGATGCCTCTGGGGGTGGAGGTAAAGCCGGAGGTCATCTCCACCTTTACCAGCTGCCACAGGTTGCCGGTGTGCACAAAGATCGCATTGCCCCAGCTGTACTCCAGCAGATGGGCCTCCCCCTCCATAAAGGGGTATACGGTATCGGTCACAGATTTGGCTTGGCCGAAGGTGCTTTCAAACTCGTACTGGGTGGTCTTGTTCAATTCAAAATTGCCGAAGCTGTCATCCTCAAAGTTGATGGCATTGTCCTTCATGCCGTACATGCTCTTGGGGTAGGGCGCTACCTCGAACTTGTAGCCTACCTCCAGCGTGGAGGACATTTTGCCGTACTGGTTGATGCAGATGGCCTTGAGGGTGACGCGCCCGGAGGGCAGCTTGATGGGCGTGCCGTCAAAGATGGGGCTGTCCTCGGTGGGAATGGAGCCGTCGATGGTGTAATGATAGGTCAGATTGGCCTCCATCTCAGCCTGCTCCTTCTTGCTGAAGCCCTCCACCTTGCCGGGGCGCAGCTCCACAGAGTAGAGCTTTTTGTAGGTGTTGGGCGCCAGATTGCTCTTGGGCGCAGGCGGGGTGGGGTAGAAGAAGGTGTAGCTGACCGACAGCGGATCGCTGATCAGATCGCCGGATACCGCCACCGCACGGATGCGGATGCTGCCCTCCACCGGCTGGATGATGCCGTCTGTTACCAGCGTGCCCTCCTCGGGGAGCACGGCAGCATCGTCGGTGGTATAGTACACATCATAGCCCTGCGGCGAGGTGAGCAGGATATCCTCCTTCATGGCGCTGATCTCGTAACGCCCGGCCACAAGATTCACCTGCGGCGACTCGGGGATGTAGTCCTCCCGAAGCAGGCGGAAGTTTTCCCGCTTGGTATTCTGGTAGGCGATCAGCATTATATCGGCTGCTTCGGGCCGCCGCTCCTGCTCCTGATAGATGCGGATGAGGGCGGTATATGCCTCGCTGCGCACAGCGGATACTTCTTTGTAGAGCCGGTTGTAGATGGCCTCGGCAGAGGTGACATCGCCAAGCATTTCATAGGTGCTGGCCTGCAAAAGCAGACCGTCGTAGTTGTTGGGATCCAGAATATCCGCAATGGTAAAGCCCTTGAGGGCGGTGAGCAGATCGCCGTCGTTCAGGTAAGCCTCAGCCGCTGCCCAGAAGCTGGTGGAGGGGACGCTGTTCCATGTGCGCAGAAGCTCCTCCTGCTGCTCCAAAAGCAGCGGATCCTTGCTGACGGCCAGCTCGTACTGGGATGCATCCGACTCCAGCACCAGCTTGCGGGCGGTAATGAGGTGGCCCTCATCGCTCTCGTTCATGTACAGATAGAAGCCGATACCCGCTGCAATGCACATAAGGACAGCGATCAGGCCGATGAGCGCCCAGTTGATATTGCTGTGGTGCACCTGCGTGGTACGGTTCTGCTCCTGCCGCACAGGGGGAAAACCATCCTTTGCCGCCACAGGCTTGTTTTTGTATACAGGGGTGCTGCCGGTGTGCCCATGGGCGGTTTGCCTGCGCATGGATCCGCCCTGACGGAGCGTACCCGTGGTATAGCCGTCGTAGTCTCCGTATTCCTTGATTTCGGGGCCGTTCTTGGGTGGCAGCATCATCTCTCTGGAGGAGGCACGCCCCTGCCGGATGGCTTTTACGCCGGTATCCCGCTTTGCCCGGAAGCTCTCGGCATCCTGAAAGGTACCGCAGCGGTCGCAGGTAAAGCGGTCATCGGGCACAAAGCTGCCGCATTTTTTACAGATCATCAGAAACCTCCCGGAGAAAAAAGGCTCAGTCCTCTTTGTGATTGTTCACCTGTGCGCCGTTGATGAAAAGCTGGAACCGCTGGCCGAGAAAATCGGCGGCGGCTTCGCACATCTGGATGCGCTCAAGGTAAATGGTCAGGTATTCCATCACGCTGGAGGAATCGTCCATGGTCAGCTCCTGCCGGATCACCTTGTTTACCGGGTCGATGGTCACTTTGTTCTGCTGGATGGCAAAATTGACCCGGTCGTGGATATCGGTGGGGTCCGGCTTGCCGTCGCGCACACGGCTCTTGTGGGCATCGCTCTTGTCGCCGATGGCCAGCGCGGCGCTGATGGGGTTGGAAATAAACCCGTTGTGCTCCTCGTGGTTGCCCACAGCGGTGATGATGGATACCACATCCTCGATGGGCATGCCCATCTCCCTGAGAACCGGGTAGAGCAGGATGGCACCGTTGGCTCCGTGGTTGTGGCGGTTGATGGCATTGCCCACGTCGTGCACCCAGCCTGCAATGGCGGCCAGCTCCACGGTGTGGCTGTCGTAGCCAAGGCTGTGGAGCACACGCTGGGCGGTATCGCTCACATAGCCCACGTGGCGGGGGCCGTGATCGGTATAGCCCATAGCCTCCAGATACTGGTTGCCCGCCCGCACCAGCGCACGGATGGATTCATTCTGCTTGATCTCTTGTAAGGTCATTGTATTCTCCCCTTGTAAGGATTCACCTGCAGGCGCTTGACGGCCTTGTAGGTGGGATCGTTGGAAAAATCGCGCACGGGGGCTTCGCTGCCCAGCCGCTCGATGGCGCTGCGGATCTCGATAAAATCAATGTACTTTACATCGTCGCTCTCGGCTACATCCAGCAGGGCTTCCAGTGCGCGGTCATCCTCCAGCTTGGCAAGGTAGCCCGCAAACAGCGCCCGCTCGGAAGGGCTGGTCTTGAAGCGGCTCAAGGTGTACTGGAACACATCCTCGTCGCCGGGGAAGTTGCACAGCACATCCAGCAGATAGTCCTTGCCCTTGTTGTCCGCTGCCCGGAAGGCGATGAGGGCAGGCCCCTTGACCACCTCGCCCATCTCGTCCAGCGCATCGATGGACTTGTCCAGCAGATCGTCATCCACGTTGCGCTCCACCTGCCAGCGCAGATAATCCACCATGGGGGCGGTGGAGCCCATCTGGGTGAGCAGGTCGATGGCCATCATGCGAGCCTCGCAGGGGGCTTCGCCGTCGGTAAGCAGATGCATCACGGCGGCTTCGTCGTTCATTTCGGCAATGCGCTCCAGAAGCGGGTCTGGCACGGAAACATCGCTGCTCACATACTCCCGGAGCAGAGATACCAGCTGGGCGGCATCGGTCACATCGTCAAAGGCGCAGCCGGGGCACTTGCCATCCAGCCACTTGGCGGGGGTGCCCAGCCACTGCTCGTAGACCTGGGGGGCAGCCTCCTCCATCTCATCCGCATTGCGGAAGCGGGCAGCGTTCTTCTCCATCCATTCGGTCAGATAATCGTTGAAATACTCGTCAAAATCGATCAGCTTGCTCATAGGATTTTTTCCTCCTTTATGCGATAAACGGGGGGTCAGTCATCCGTTTCCGGGTCAAGGGTCTGTAGGCGGTGATCCGCATCCGCCACCACGGGGCCGGTAACGCCCAGCTCCTGAAGGCGCCGGATCATGCCCCCGCATGCCGGCAGTGAAAGATCGCACCACAGTAGGCACAGCCTGAGGAAAGCTTCCTCCTCCTCCGGCTCCAGCTGTTGAGCCAGCGTGAGGATATGCTTTTTCAGAACAGGGGGCATGGCGACCATGGCATCCGCCAGACGGGGCTGTTGGGGGTAGGCTGTCATGCATTTGAGCAGGGAATCATCGTCCATTTCGGCAAAATACAGCACATCGGCCAGACGGCTCATGCCGCCGCCGGAGCCGTAGGGCCTCAGCGGCATGGCGCTGATGGTTCTGCCCTTGTTCTCCTGCATGGCATTCGTCAAAAGCCGGTTGAGACCGTTCACCTCGGCGCAGGTGGGGGCCAGCGCCATGCAGTGCCGGATGTGCTCGCAGGCAGCGGCACGCTGATCCCGCCAGGCTGCAATAACGGCCATGTTGTAGACCACATCCGGCCGCTTTGGGTATTCGTAGGCCAGATCGATCAGCATACTCTCTGCCAGAGAGGGCTGTTCGTAGGAAAGGGCGGCGCGTACCACCATATGTACCTCGATGCAGCTCTCTGCCACGGCTGCGGCGTACAGAAGCAGTCTGCCTGCATATTCCGGGCCCCGCAGCTCGTACATCAGATCCATCATTTCAAGGGCGTATTCGGCGGTCAGCCGGTGTTCCTGCACCATGCCGTCCACGATGGCGGCGGCTTCCTCATCCATGCCCATGCGGTGCATCAGGTGCACTTCCAGCAGGCCGCGGCGCAGGTCGTGGCAGGGAAATGCACGGCGGTTTGCATGCATCAGCAGCCGGTTGGCACGGCTCAGCCTGCCGGCGCTCATGTGCCGCATGGCGCGATCCAGAAGGCGTTCGTAGCGGTGGCGGGGCGGCTTCTCCGGAATGGGCGGGTCGCTCTCGCCCAGGTTCAGCCCATCCTCCGGGTGGTGGTACAGGTGCAGCATGTACCGCTCGTAGGCAAAGCGGGCATCATCCTCCAGACCGATGGCCAGAAGGTTGCGGTACATGAGGCCGAAGAGCTTTTCCTGCCGGGGGTAGAGCGCGTACAGGCGGCAGCACTCCTGGTAGGAGGTCTGCCACATGCCGCTTTCCCACAGAAGCACCGCCAGCTCCAGCCCGGCTTCGAAATGGCGCATCTCTTTTTTCAGTACAGCCCGGTACAATGCCATTGCATGCTCTGTACGGCCGTTTTTTTTCGCTTCCCGCGCCAGCTGAAGCAGCTTGTCTGCCGGTTTGGCAAAATCGACGGAGATCACGTTGTCTTTCATGGTTTGTTTTCCTCTATGGTCGGCGGATCACTTTTCCTGCGCCTTGTTGAGCAGTTTGATCAGATCGCCCTGTGTAAACTGGTGGCTGCGCTTGCAGAAATGGCAGGTGAGCTCTGCGCCCTCGGTCTCGTCCTCGATTATGCGGGTGAGCTCCTCCCGACCCAGCGCGATGAGCGCTTTTTCCATGCGCTCCCGGGAGCAGGCGCAGCGGTATTCCAGCGGCTTGCGGTCAAGGATGACGGGTTTGAGACCATCGAACCAGCGGGACATGAGATCCTCCATGCTTTCGTAGCACAGTTCGCGGCTGATGTCGTACATCAGGGGGGAGCGCAGCTCCAGCTGCTCGATCACATCATCGGTGCAGCCGGGCATCACCTGCAGAAGCACGCCGCCTGCGGAGAGCACGTTTTCGCCGTTGACCAGCACGCCAAGGCTCTGCAGGGTGGGGGTCTGCTCGCTCTGGGTGTAGTAGGCGGCAAAATCCTCGGCGATCTCGCCGCTGATCAGCTCGGTCTGGCCCACATAGGGGCGCTTGAGACCCAGATCCTTCACAACGCTCATGCGACCTTCCCGGCCTACCGCCATGCCCACGGAGAGCTTGCCATCCGCCCTGAGGGGCATGAACAGGTTGGGCACATCCACGCAGCCGCGCACGCTCTCCCGGTCGGCTACGCAAACGATCTTGCCGATGGGGCCGCCGCCGTCGATGGTAACGGTAACGGAATCGCCTTCGCCCTTGAGCATGGCGCCCATCATGGCGGTGCCCATCAGGCTGCGACCCAGCGCAGCGGTGGAAAGGGGAGACGTGCAGTGGATGGCAGCCGCCTTGGCCACCACACCGGTGGCGGTGAGCAGCAGACCGCGTACCATGCCGTCTGCAAGGGTGATATGGAGCATTTCGTCCTTCATGTTTTCGTTGGTGGGAATGGTGTTGAGGGTGCTCATGGCGGGGAAAACCTCCTGTGTGGTATGCGGTGGGGGGATGAACAGATGTGTTTCGCGGCTATGGAAAAACACAGGGAACAGCAACTGCCAAAGCTGCTGTTCCCCTTCCCTTACTCCTTGGGCAAAAACGGCTTTCTGGCAGTAATGAACCAGCGGTTCTCCTTATCCCGGGGCGCTTCCATGCGCTTGTCGCCAAAGAGGCCGATGCGCTCAAAGCCAACGGTTTTGAGCAGATCGAAGATCTCGCTGGATTCGTGCACGTACTGCTTCTGGTACTCACCGATACGGGTGTAGGTCTCGTCCTGCTGGCGTACGAAGATAGCCAGATTCAGCTCCACATACTTTTCGTGTATGTGGTAGCGGTTCTGCCACAGGTAGGCGATATCCTCGGTCTCATCGCCGATGAAGTGGTTGCCCAGCACATGCTCCAGCTTGTAGGGGGTGCTGAGATCCATCATCAGCACGCCGCCCTCCTTGAGGGTCTCGTAGGCGCGGGTAAAGAACTGGGTAAGCTCCTCGCTGTTTTTCAGGTAATTGATGCCGTCGTTGGTGCAGAGCACCGCATCCATATGCCGGTGCAGCTTCAGCTGGCACATATCCTGCTTTACAAAGGGGATGCCCAGCCCTGCCTTGCGTGCCTTCATGGAGGCTTCAAAGAGCATATCGGCAGAGAGATCCACGCCGGTGATGGTGTAGCCCAGCTTGGCCAGCGGGATGGTCAGACTGCCGGTGCCGCAGGCGCACTCGCATACATTGCCCCGGGTAAGGCCGTAGCGCTCCATCAGGGCGTGGTAGAAGGCCGCCCATGCTTGATAATCAACGTCTGCCATCAGGCGGTCGTATACAGATGCGAATGCTGCGTACATACTAATCTCCTTTGCTTGTGTGCTTATGCATCAGACCGCCGATGCGGCCTGTTTCCTTGGCGCTGAGCCCCGCCCAGCCGACGCTGCGGATCTTGTCCAGCAGCCCCAGCTCCCGGGCGATCTCGTACTTGCGCTTTTCCTGCTGGCTCAGGTAGCTGGCGGCATTGCGGCGCAGCGCGCCGGAAAGAAGCTGATCCTTCATACGTTTTCTCCCCCCTTTCCTGCTGTGCAGGATGCCCAAAGGCGGGGGAATGCATTATTCGGCGGCGATGGTCTCGTCCTCTTCTTCTTCTTCTTCCTCTTCCTCGTTGTAGAGACCCTGATTCACCTTGGCGCCCTCAATGTTGGGGTTGATGTACTTATCGAATACGCCGTTGGTGTAGCTGGCGCTGATGAACCGGCTGAAAGCGAAGCCGAACAGCACATAGTAGCCGCCCAGCACCAGCAGGATGATGAAGGTGTACTGTGTGAGCAGGAACACGAACAGCGCGGCGATGGCGGCGGGCACCATCAGCGCAAGGCGGATGAGCACGCTGAAAGGCAGCCGGGCAATGGCCAGCAGGGCAGCGTTGCGCAGAACGCCCTTATAGCTGAGCTCGTAAGTGACCATGATGGGGTAGATGTAGGGCAGCATCAGCAGCCAGATGAGGCCGATGAGCCAGCACAGCACCTGAGGCACGATGAACAGCACATTGCTGTTGACCATGCCGCCGTAGTAGCGGTTGCACACATAGACGATGGTGGGCATCAGACCGGTGATGGTGGAGGTGATGAGCGCCTGCTTCCAGTTGGCCTTGACGGCATCGATAAAATCGCTCCAGATAAAGGCGTGCTCATCCCTTGCCCAGTTGCGGGTAACATAGGCCACGCCGGCGGTCCATGGGCCGGTGATGGCAATGCCGGGGATCAGCAGCAAAAGGGTCTGGAACAGCAGCGCCAGAATGGCTTCGGCATACTGGCCGAACTGCTGTGCAAAGATCTCCTGCGTAATCTCGCCTGCATCCAGCTGGGTCTGCATATTGCCCAGCGCATCCAGTGCGGAAATGCCCATGGCAAAGAAACGCCCGATAATGATGATGGCGGGCAGCCAGCACACCACATACATCAGGTTCAGGCGCACCAGACCGGAAAGGCGCACCCGAAGCATCTCCCAGAACAGCTGCCAGCGGTTGGTGGGCAGATCGTCCTTGTTAAAGTCGCCCTGACCGCTTTTGCCGTAGTAATAGCGATTCATTGCTTTTCCGAACATGATAAAACCTCCTGCAAAAAGGTTCCTGCGGGGCTGGGACAGCCCCTTGGAGCCTGTGCGCAATGTGCACACATATTCACTCTGCATTATACCACATAAGTACGTTATTACAAAGGTTTGCCCAAAAATTCACACATTGGCAGCAATTTAAAACCCCCCGCCGGGTGGCGGGGGGTGCATCGTTCAGGCCTGCCAAGGATTACTTGGTGCAGGGCTTTGCGTTGGAGGAGTAGAGCAGCTGCTGGGTTTTCTGCCCGGCAACGCCGTCGATCTCCAGACCGTTGCAATCCTGGAACAGCATTACGGCAGCTTCGGTGGCTTCGTCGTACTTGCCGGTGATGTTGCCGTCGTAGTACTTCATCTCATAGAGAGCGTACTGGAGCATCTTTACCTTGGAGCCGGAGCTGCCTCTTTCCAGCTTGGAGTACTTGCCATCGGCAGCGGTGCCGCCGTAGAGCAGGCGCTGGGTGGTGGGGCCTGCCATGCCGGTAACGCGCAGACCCTGCGCACGCTGGAACTTTTCAACAGCCTCCTGAGTGCCGGAGCCGTACTTGCCATCCAGAGAGCCGGAGTAGTAGCCCTTGGCGGAGAGAGCGCTCTGCACGGCGGTCACGTTGGCGGTGTTGCCGCTGGAGGCAGAAACGGTGGTGTAGCCGTTGCTGGTAGCGGTGGAGCCATAGGTGACGGGGCTGGTGGAGCCGTTGTTGCCGGACTGGGAACCGCTGCCGCTGCCACTGCCGGTGGCGGAAGAATCGCCGTAGATGGCAACGATGATGGCATTCTGGGTGCTGATGCCTGCGATACCGTCGGCAGTGAGGCCGTTGGCGGCCTGGAAGGCAGTGACCGCAGCCACGGTACCGGTGCCGTAGTCACCGTCCACCACGCCGGTGTAGTAGCCGAGGGTTTTCAGGTTTTTCTGCAGCGCACGCACCGCAGCGCCCTGAGAACCTTCCTTCAAGCTGCCCAGATTGGCGACCACGCTTTCAGCCTTCTTGGCAGAGGAGGAATAGAGCTTGGTGAGGGTATCGGGGCCGGCGATGCCGTCGGCGTACATATTGTGGCGCTGCTGGAAGGCCTTGACCGCGGCTTCGGTGGTGGCTTCGAACTTGCCGTTGGCGGTACCGGTCAGGTAGCCCAGCACGATGAGGCGGTTCTGCATAATGCGCACCTGAGAGCCGGTGTCGCCCAGATCCAGATAGATGTTGGTCTTGCCGTTGGTGTAGCTGTCGGCATTGGAGGAGCTGCTGCCGTTGCCGGAAGAGCTGCTGCCGCTGTTGCCGGAGGAAGAGTTGTTATTGGAAGAAGAATTGTTATTGGCAGAGGAGCTATTGCCGTTGCTGGACTGGCCGCCGCCGCCGGAGCCGCTGCCGGTGGTGTTGGCGGAGACTGCGTAGTAGCTGTAGACCAGCTCCAGGGTCTTGGGGCCTGCAACGCCGTCGGCCTTCAGGTTGTTGTTCTGCTGGAAAGCCTTGACCGCATTGAAGGTGCCGGTGCCGTAGTCGCCGTCCACGCTGCCGTTGTAGTACTTAAGCTCTTTGAGGCGCTTCTGCAGGTTGCGCACTTCGGTGCCGGTGGAGCCAAGACGCAGGGTCTTGTTACCGGAAGAAGAATTATTATTGGAAGAAGAGTTGTTGCCGGAGGAGCTGCTGCTGCTGCCGGAGGAGTTGTTACTGCCGGAGGAGGAGCTGCCGTTGCCGGAAGAGGAGTTATTGCCGGAGGACGTATTGCTGCCGGTGTTGTTGATGGGGGTGCTGCCGTTATTGCCCTCGGGGGAGTTGGTGGGCTTGATGTTCTGGGTAATGACAGAACCGCTGGTATTGACCGGCGAATTGGTGGTGTTGGAGGTATTCCACGTCCAATTGTTCCAATCGTCCTGATTGCTGCCCTGACCATCCGTTGCACCGGGCGTGTTCTGCGGTGCCTGCGTGGGGGTGGGG
>JAZQHO010000110.1:0-3198 GCA_045540635.1 Candidatus Limiplasma sp. | reverse complement strand
GATGTGTGCCAGGTGGCTTACGGCTACGGCCTGTTCACCGGTGGCCCCGGTCTCAACGGCGGCTCCCATAAGGTGGGTTGTGTCACGCTGCCCCTGTCCTCCGGCAACACCGAGCGCCAGATCCAGTTTATGATGGATCTGGGCGCCACCATTATCTGCTGCACCCCCTCCTATGCCGCCTACATCGGCGAGAGCCTGAAGGAGATGGGCTACAAGCCTGAGGATAACAAGCTGAAAGCCGGTATTTTCGGTGCCGAACCGTGGACCGAGGAAATGCGCCGGAGCATTCAGGAGTCTCTGGGCATCAAGGCCTACGATATTTACGGTCTCACCGAGACCTCCGGCCCCGGTGTTGCCTTTGAGTGCAGCGAGCAGAGCGGCATGCACATCAACGAGGACCACTTCTATGCCGAGATCATTGATCCCGATACCGGCGAGGTGCTGCCCGAGGGCAGCAAGGGCGAGTTGGTATTCACCAGTCTCGACAAGGAAGCCTTCCCCCTGCTCAGATACCGCACCCGCGACATCTGCGTGCTCTCCCGCAAGCCCTGCAGCTGCGGCCGCACCCATATCAAGATGTCCAAGCCCATGGGCCGCAGCGATGATATGCTCATCATCCGCGGTGTAAATGTGTTCCCCAGCCAGATCGAGACCGTTCTGCTTAAGGAGGGCTACAGCCCCAATTACCAGATCGTGCTGGATCGTGTAAACAACAACGACACCTTCGATGTAAACGTGGAGCTGAACCCCGAGCAGTTCACCGATACTGTCGGCGGCGTTACCGCCATGGAAAAGTCTCTGGCTGCTGCCATGAAAACCATGCTCGGCATCAATCCCTCGGTGCATCTGGTATCGCCCAAGAGCATCGTGCGCAGCGAAGGCAAGGCCGTCCGCGTGATCGACAAGCGCAAGCTGTTCTGACGTTCGGGAAAGGAGAATGGATCAATGGCCATCAATCAATTGACTGTATTTGTGGAAAACAAGCAGGGCGCTCTGGTGCAGATCACCGATGCGCTGGCAGCCGCCAACGTGGATATCCGTGCTCTGTCCATCGCCGATACGCAGGAGTTCGGCATTCTCCGCCTGATCGTTAACAACAACGAGGCTGCCACCAAGGCGCTGAACGATCTGGGTTATATCATCAAGAACATTGATGTGGTGGGTGTCAAGATCGGTGATGCCCCCGGTAAGCTGTCCAAGGCGCTGGATGTGCTGGATAAGGCCGGCATCAATATGGAATACCTGTATGCTTTCCTCACCCGCACCGAGAAGCATGCCTATGTGGTTGTGCGTGTGGCGGATAACGCCGTTGCGGAAGAGGCGCTTACTGCTGCAGGCTTCCACATCATCACCGATGCGGATATAGCCAAGCTGTAACGGTCTGGCATAGCGGGAGCAGCCTGTCGGGGTTGCTTTCGGTATGGCTTTTGCCCGAACGCCTTCCCCCTTGCGGGAAGGCGTTCGGTGCACTGTCCCCATTTTTGCAACAGAAAGGATGTTTCCATGTCCACCTCTGCGATCATTACCATACCTATGCTGATCCTGTTTTTTGCACTGATGATCGGTGTGGGTCTGTACTGCCGCAAGCATGCCACCAATGTGGACAGCTTTGTGCTGGGTGGCCGCTCCGTTGGCCCGTGGCTGACGGCTTTTGCCTTTGGTACCTCCTATTTTTCCGCTGTTATCTTTGTGGGCTATGCCGGCCAGTTCGGCTGGAATTTTGGCCTTGCCTCCACGTGGATCGGTCTGGGCAATGCTTTTATCGGCTCCCTGCTGGCGTGGATCGTGCTGGGCCGCCGTACCCGAATTATGACGCAGCATCTGGCCTCCAAGACCATGCCGGATTTCTTTGCCAAGCGCTATGACTCCAACGGCCTCAAGATCGCAGCCTCTGTGATCGTTTTCGTTTTTCTGATCCCTTACACTGCCAGCCTGTACAACGGTTTGAGCAGCCTGTTCAACAACGTATTCTCCGTGCCCTACTGGGCGGTGGTGGTGATCATGGCGGCGCTGACCGGCCTGTATGTGATCTTCGGCGGCTATATGGCTACCGCCATCAATGATTTTATCCAAGGCATCATCATGCTGGTGGGCATCGTGGTGGTCATTGCTGCGGTGCTCAACGGCAATGGCGGTTTTATGCAGGCGGTGGAGACCATGGCCACAGCAAGTGCGGACGGCTGGAAGTATACCTCCTTCCTCGGCCCGCAGCCGGTGTTCCTGTTCTTCGTAGTTATGCTCACCTCGCTGGGCACATGGGGTCTGCCCCAGATGGTGGGCAAGTTCTACTCTATTAAGGATGAGGACTCCATCAAGAAGGGCACGGTCATCTCCACGGTGTTCGCCATCATTGTGGCGGGTGGCTGCTACTTTCTGGGCGGCTTCGGGCGGCTGTACTTCACCCCCGAGACCCTTCCGGGCTATGATAAGATCATTCCCGCCATGCTGAGCAATCTGGCACCCATCGTGGTGGCACTGATCGTGGTGCTGGTGCTGGCTGCCTCCATGAGCACCCTTTCCTCGCTGGTGCTCACCTCCTCCTCCACCCTTGCGCTGGATGTGATCAAGCCCCTGCGCAAGAAGGAGCAGAGCGAGAAGGGCACCCTGCTTGCCATGCGCTGGCTCATCGTGTTCTTTATTGCGCTTTCTGCCGTTATCGCCATCCTGAAGGACTCCATCTGGGCGGACAGTGTGTTCATCGCCCAGATGATGGGCGTCAGCTGGGGTGCGCTGGCGGGCGCTTTCCTTGCCCCCTTCCTCTACGGCCTCTACTGGAAGAAAACCACCAAAGCTGCGGTCGTGGTCAGCTTCCTCTTTGGTACCGGGCTGGAGATCGTGCAGCTGTGCATCAGCGTGGGCTGGCTGAAGATCTCCGGTGGGTTTTTGGGCTTTGTCTTTACCAACTCTCTCTACAGCGGCGTGTTTGCCATGGCGGGCGGGCTTATCCTTGTGCCCCTTGTCAGCTTGCTTACCCAGAAGAGCAAGCCCGAGGGCGTAGAGGAGATGTTCTCCTGCTACGAGAAGGAAGTAGTCACCGAAGTGACCGATTCTCTGGGCTGATATTTGTTCCTGTAAAAACCATAGCCCCCACCGGTCAAGCCCGGCGGGGGCTATGCTCGTCAAAAAACACGCCTGCGGCGGCTTTTTTGACGACTTTTGCACCGTTTGCCTAGGAGCCTACGGCTCCCCGGGCGGCAA
>JAZQHO010000109.1:0-3737 GCA_045540635.1 Candidatus Limiplasma sp. | reverse complement strand
GTGAGGTAGGTGCCGCTCTCCCCTGCTCCCTCCGGGAAACCGCACAGGGTGGCCTTGCCGCTACGCCCACCGGCCTCCGGCTGGCAGAAGAGATCTTCGGGAGAGGCTGATGCGTCGGAAATTACGCAGATAATTGCAGATACATACAAAGAAACCATCTGTGGAGGAACGCCGCAGATGGTTTCTTTGATTTGCTTGATTTCTATGAAATTATCTCTTCAGGTAGCCACTCTTTTCCCACAGCACCATCCACTCCTGCAGTTTGGTGAGCAGGTCTTCGTTGCACTTGGTTTTCTGCATCAGGTCGATGAGCTGCACAACAGCTTCGCCGTTGGTGGTGGAGCCCAGCACCTGACGGATGGAGCGCAGGCTTTCCTTGCGGCGCTCATCCAGCAGCATATCATCTTTCTTGGTGCCGCTGCGCTGCAGATCGATCATCGGGGTGATGGGGTCGCCGCTCTCGGGGGCACGCAGCACCAGCTCCATGTTGGCTGTACCCTTAAACTCTTCAAAAATGATATCGTCGATGCGGGAGCCGGTACCGGTGGCAATGGTAGCCACCACGGTAAGGCTGCCGCCATCGCGGGTATTGCGGGCTGCGCCGAAGAAGCGCTTGGGCTTTACCAGCGCTGAGGAACTGACCGTATTGGACATAGGTCTGCCATTCTGTGCCTGTGCCGCCTGATAGGCACGGGTCAGTTTGGTAAGGCTGTCCAGCAGAATGACCACATTCTTGCCGTTTTCCACAAGGCGCATGGCCCGCTCCAGCATATTCTCGCTCACCCTTGTCTGGGTCTCGGGTGCATCGGCAAAGGTGGAGGCAAATACCTCTGCATCGGCGGTCTCCTTGAGGATGGTCACATCCTCGGGAGCAATGTCGATGAGCAGCATCAGCACCTCAGCGTTTTCATCGTTGCGCTTGATGGCGCAGCTCACATCCCGCAGGATGCTCAGACCATCGGCACCGTCGGGGGTGATGATCATCGCACGCTGACCAAAGCCGATGGGGGCGATCAGATCCACCAGACGGATGACCATATTGCCCGGATGCTCCAAGCTTTCCAGCTCGATGCGCTTCTCGGGGTAGATGGGCACCAGCATATCGAAGGCGGGGCGGGAGTGTTTCTCATCCGGTTCCGCACCGTTGACCTTTTCCACCGTAAGCAGCGCGGCATACTTGTCGCTCTCGCGGCGGGAGCGGGCCATGCCCTCCACCATATCGCCTGTGCGCAGGTCATAGCGGCGGATCTGCGCCACAGAAACATAAACATCATCCCGTCCCGGCACCAGCGTCGGGCTGCGCAGGAAGCCGTAGCCATCCGGCAGCACCTCCAGCATGCCCTGTGCAGGTTCGGCATTTTGCAGCTGCATCAGATCCGGCAGCTGGCCTTCTTCCATCTGGGCAGCAAACTGGTTATCCCGCTGCATGCGGTACACACCATCACCGGAAGGAGCTTCGTTGCCGCGCTGGGCATAGCCGTAGCCGCCGCCCTGCCGGTAGCCGTAATTCTGCTGATTCTGGCGGTAATTGTTATTATAGCCGTTGTTGTAATTGTAGTTGTTCTGGCGGTAGCCATAATTCTGCTGATGATCCCGGTTCTGATAGCCGCCGCGCTGAGGAGCGGCGCGGTAGCCCAAACGGTAGCCGTCCAGCTGCTGGGGCACCTCCCGCTGCTCCTGCTGAGGCGCACGGTAAGCCTGCCGGTAGCCGTCGCCACCGGTATGGGCATCACCATTGTTCTGCTCAGGCTGGTAGCCCTCCCCCGCTTCCTGGTGCAGCGGATGATTACGGTTCTGCGGGCCAAAACGGTTGGCGCTGTGCGTCGGCTGCTGTGCCTGCCATGCGGGTCGGTTGTCCCGCTGGGGCACCTGACTGCGCGCCTGCCACGCTTGCCGGTACACCGGACGGAAGCCGTCCTCCTGACGCTCGGGCTGGCGGGATTGATAGCCACCATAGCTGCCGGCGCGGGGAGCGCTGGTCACATCCACCGAAAGCTCCTCCATGTGGGTGGCAGCCGGTGCGGCAGGCTGCGCAGCATCGTCCTTGACAGGTGCTGCGGGAGCGCTTTCCACTGCAGCAGGCGCAGCATCTGCGCTGCAAAGCTGCTGGGCGATCTTCCCAACGATCCCTTCCTTATCGATGCCGGCATGAAGCTTGATGCCGTTTTCCTTTGCCAGCTTGCGCAGCTGAATGACGGTCATTGCCTGCAAATCGCTGATCTGCAAAAGAAACCCTCCTTTTTCTGTTTTCAGCATATGTATAGAATAAAGGTTACAGTTTGCGCGCCAGTACCGCATCCCGCTCCACAGCCTGCTCCACCCAGTGGGCAAAGCCATCCAGCGGCGGCTCGGAAAGGGGAACAAGACCCGCCGCCTCCAGCGCCGCAGCAGCCTTTTGCTTGGAAAGGGTATAGGCATTGAAGGAGAACGCTGCCACACCGCCGCTTTTCAGCACCTGCGCACAGCCCTGTGCAATGCGGGCAAGCAGCTTTTCAGGCGAGGAGTAGCCCTGCCCCTCGGTGGGCGCATGCTGCACACCATAGGGCAGATCGCCCACGATCAGGTGGCAGGTGCCGGGCTTCATCATGCGGGCAAGCTGCCCCGCATCGCCGCTGAGGAGGCGCAGGGTACGGGTATCCCCCTGCTTTTGCTGCTGAGCATTTTCTGCCACCGCATAATCGATGGTCTGCACATGCCCGCCGCCGGTAAGCGTCTGGGAGCCGGTGGTGCGTTTATGTTTATAGCGGTTCAGCTTGAGGGAGCGGGCAAAATAGGTGTCCGCCTCCCTAAGTGCTTTCTCGTCCCTGTCCACGCCGATGGCGTTGTGCCCCAGCGAAAGCGCACAAAATGCCGTGGTTGCTTTGCCGCAGACAGGATCCAGCACCGTGAGGGGCGTCTCCGCCTTGGCAAAGGCAGAGGCAGCCTGCGCACAGTTGAGAAGCATCATGGTAAAATCGGCATTGGTTTTTCCTTTATACTTGAGTACCTGTGAAAGCTCCTCCGGCAGGAACCACTCAGGCGTGCGCCGAACGGGGCGCAAAAGACCGTCGCCGGCCACTTCTGCCAGCAGGGCGCAGCCGGAATGGCGGGAGAGCATACGCAAAAAGCCTTCCGACACATTTTCTGCATCAAAGCACAAAAACGGCTC
Source organism: Candidatus Limiplasma sp. (assembly GCA_045540635.1). Classification (GTDB taxonomy): domain Bacteria; phylum Bacillota; class Clostridia; order Christensenellales; family Aristaeellaceae; genus Limiplasma. The sequence continues at coordinate 589 of JAZQHO010000109.1, read as the reverse complement.
TCCGCCGTACTCGGCTGCCGTTACCTGACAGCCGGGCTGCCAGGCGTTGAGCATGGTTTGTAATTCGATCGTCGCCAACTGCTGAAGAGACTGGCGGTACCGCGCATTGGCGTGGGGTTTGAGGAGCATTGCGTAAAGCACAAAGAGACCTCTTTCTCGCTGGTTTCATCAATGAAGAATCATACACCCGTTGAATGTGAAACGATGTGTTAACGATATAAGCTACCATAGCATGCTTGAATGCTGTTTGGCATTATATCACACCCGGTGTAAATTTGCAAACGCCCGCCGGATCGAAAAGCAACGAATCAGCACGGATGCGCTACTTTTTACAGGCATGAAAAAAACCGCCCTTCCGGACGGTTTTTTCTGGAGCACCATAGCAGGTGCAAGGTGGAGGTGCCACCCGGATTTGAACCGGGGAATAAAGGTTTTGCAGACCTTCGCCTTACCGCTTGGCTATGGCACCGTGTGTGGAGCGGTAGACGAGATTCGAACTCGCGACATCCACCTTGGCAAGGTGGCACTCTACCACTGAGCTACTACCGCACACATGGTGCCTTGGGGCGGAATCGAACCACCGACACGC
>JAZQHO010000108.1:0-8440 GCA_045540635.1 Candidatus Limiplasma sp. | reverse complement strand
TTCCGGCAATATTACCTATAAGACGATCAATGGGAAACGCTATGCCTACTATCAGTGGACCGAAAACGGAAAGCAACACGGGCGTCGGGTAAAGGATCATGAGCTCAATGAACTTCAAGAGAAAATAAACCAACGCAAGGTTTTGCAAAACAGGCTCAAGGAAGCCGAAGCATCACCATCGTTTGATCCTGCTGTGATGCAGGATGAGTACTTCTTTTCTGAAGTAAAGCGCAGGGATGAGTTGCTTTCTTTTGTTGAAGAAGTGAAAAATCTTAAAAAACGAGAATGCATCTCGAAGCTTCATGACTATGTGTATGGCAATAGCGTAGATCGCATATTTATCTTGTATGGTCTTCGCCGTACCGGTAAAACGACCATGATCCGTCAGATCATTCTGGAAATGCCGGAAGAGATGCGTGCAAAAGCCGTGTTTATTCAGGTTACCGACAACATCGATATGAATAAGCTGAATCTGGATCTGCGGCAATTGGAAAAGCAGGGATACCAATATGTTTTCATTGATGAAGTAACATTGATGACCGACTTTGTTGTCGGAGCAGCCCTGTTTTCAGATATCTATGCAGCCAGCGGTATGAAGATAGTGCTTTCCGGCACGGATTCGCTTGGGTTTGTGTTTTCGGAAGATCATGAACTGTATGACCGCTGTTTTATGCTGCATACCACGTTTATTCCTTACCGTGAATTTGAGAATGTGCTTGGCATCAAAGGTATTGATGAATATATCCGCTATGGCGGTACCATGAGCATAAGCGGTGCTCGCTACAATCAGACAGTCGCCACCTTTGCTACAAGGGAAAGCACCAATGAATATGTAAACAGTGCAATCGCACGGAACATTCAGCATAGCTTGAAGAATTACCGGGATGGTTATCACTTCCGCAAATTGAGAGACCTGTACGAAGCGAATGAACTGACCAATGCCATCAATCGTATCGTAGAGGATATCAATCATGCGTTCACAATGGAAGTGCTGACTCGTACTTTTGTTTCTCACGATCTGGGTATTTCAGCCAGAAACCTGCGGCAAGATCCTGCTGTTCCACATAATCCCCTTGACATCATCGACAAAGAAGCCGTAACACAGCGCTTGCAGCAGTTGTTGGAGATCAAGAATCAAGCGGATTATTCAGTAGAAATTCAGGATGTGCATCGCAAGGAGATTAAGGAGTATCTTGATTTCCTTGACTTGACGATTGATCTGGATGAAGTCGATCTGTCCGACCTGAGCGTTACAAAGCACACGGCAATTGCTCAACCGGGACTTCGGTATGCCCAGGCAGAAGCGCTGATTGAATCGTTGATGGAAGATCCCGTCATGCGTGTCTTATCGCTTGCCGAGCGCAACATGGTTATGCAGCGGATTTTGGATGAGGTCAAAGGCCGGATGATGGAAGATATCGTGATTCTGGAAACAAAGATCGCTCGTCCAAAGTGCAAGGTATTCAAGCTCAAGTTTGCTGTTGGTGAATTTGATATGGTGGTATTCGATCCAGCTACCGCTTCCTGTGCTATTTATGAAATCAAGCACAGCGCAGCTTGTACGCCGCAGCAATACAGGCATCTGATTGATGAAGAAAAGTGCCAGCGAACGGAGTTCCGCTATGGAACAATCACCGGTAAATACGTGCTGTATCGTGGGGCAGAACAGATGCTTGATAACGGCGTTACCTACCTGAATGTTGAGGCATATTTGAAGCAATTGTCCAATGAATGAAATATTGTGTTGATGCGACCTATTCTTGGTTGGGCATTCTTGGCCTTCTCGTGATTGAGCAGTGACATATTTCGACAAGAATACTGGTTACAAAAACATAAAGCGACCTGCCTCTTTTGATGGAAGCAGGTCGCTTTGTCATTGATGTGAAGGAAGAATAAGCAGTTGATTTATTAGGAGCCCGTCGAAGAAAAGCCCCTGTCTTCCCTCCCAATTTCCCGCCTATGCCGTTCCTGCAAGGCCATCACTTGTGTTCTGAGTTCATACAGCGCAGTTCCAATAACCTCAAACGCAGTAGCCGCAACAGCCTGATCGTGCAATAGCCCCAGCCGGAACAGGGGACTGGCCTCGTCTTCGTACAGCGTAATGGCCCCTTCTACAAGCAGGCGCACGGTGGCAACAATGTTTCCTGCGGTCAGCACAAAATCATCAAACACATTGTTTTGTTCACCCATCACTCATACACCAGCTCTTTCAGCACCACTTCCTCCGCACAAGCCCGCAGGTTATTCATCCGCTGTACCCAACCCATCGGGTCGGCGGCTTTCATATCCTCGTCAATCCCCTCACGGGCAGCCATCTGCCGGATGAGGGTTTCTTTGCGTATGGCAGCCTGCCCGTTTACCTCTGCCAGATGCGGCTCCAACGATCCGTTCAGCAGCATGGTTACAAAGATCAGCGGTCGATGCTCTTTCAGAAACATTTTCCTGAGCCGCCCAAAGTGACCGATGGGCTCGGAAGCATCGGGAAGCCCGATAACAGGAAACAGGTAGTCCCCGATGGCTTGATAGGGAATGGCGGTAGACATATCAACATTTACATTCATCTCGATTCTCCTTTCCGGTGTGTAGCAGAATATCTACTGTTCATCTTCACCATATCGAAAAAGAAAGGCGCATGCAAGGATGCGAAAGTACAACTTCTGTGTAATTTGCACAGAAGTCGTGCCTGTGTGCGATGTGCACAGAAGTAAGCGCCAGCTAAGTGTTAAAGGCAGTATGAGCGACTTATGCAGCTGCTGAAAAGAAAAAGTCACCGGCGTGACCGATGACTCTGCTATGCTCATCCTATATGCAATTGAAACAAGTACCCGTCACAGATCCTGCAAATCCGCATCCGGCAGATCGTTCTCCATATTGTCCCGTGCCAAATCGTTGTCCAGCTCCTTATAGGCTTTGGAAATAGACCGCTCCGTATGGAACACCTTCTGATCGGGGCCGGATGTGCCGCTGATAATCGGATTGGCTTCTTCCTTGCCGTTTTTCGCCTTGCCTTGAATCTCCGGCACAGGCGGCATCTCGTTTTTTGGTTTGGTATGTGTGCTTTCGGGTCTTGCCATGCCTTGTTTTGCCATATCAATCACCTCCGATTTAGTTTTTCCTGCTGCTGATGCCATCATACACGGGCGGGTCGTTTGTGGGCGGCAGGCAGCTGTGCCCACGGCAGATGTAGTAGGTGGTTTTTCCGTTTTTCAGCGAGTAATCGTCGGTGGGTTCTTCCAGCAGGGTGATGGCTGCACCCATGGGCAGTTGCAAGGGGAGATTGGAAGTGTTTGCTCCCTTTGCCAACACCACAACCACCTTGGTGGGAGGGCATTCATGGTTCAACTGCGCAAGTAAGAACATAGCATGCCCCGTTGGATACTGCGCTGCCTCCTGCGCCAGAAAATCCAGCTGCTGCTGGGATTCTTGCTGATAGCCTTCCTCTCTTGTCAGCTGTGCCAGCCATACCAGATTCCACGCCATCAGGCTGTTGCCGCTGGGAATGGCTCCATCGTAGGCTTCTTTGGGGCGCAGGATCAGCGATTCATTATCAGCACCGTAGAGGAAATAGCCGCCGTTCTCGTCCCTGAACTGCCGGTTTGCCTCTTGGCACAGGCGTTCCGCTCGTTCCAAATACTTACTATCCAGCGTAGCCCCATACAGGGCCAGCTGCGCAAACAGATACGTCGCATAATCGTCCAGAAAGCCCTTCACGCCACGCTTGCCTTTGCGGTAGCTCACATACAACGCATCACCCTCCATTAGGTTCTCTGCCAGAAAACGATCAGCCCGCTTGGCTGCTTCCAGATAATCCGCGTTTCCGCTCACCTGATACAACCGACACAGGGCTGCAATCATCAAGGCATTCCAGCCGGTCAGGATCTTGTCATCCAGATGCAGGGAATGGCGCTCCTTTCGGTATGCGTACAGCGGCTCTAAGAATCCCGCAAAAGATTTGTCCTCCGGGTCGCTCCCCAGCAGGTTGGGGATGCTCTTTCCCTCAAAATTGCCGGAAGGCGTGATATCGAAATGCTGACAAAACCGCTTTCCATCCCGCTTGCCCAGTACCCGCTGGATTTCCTCTGGCGTAAACAGATAATACTTGCCCTCTTCGCCTTCGCTGTCCGCATCCTGTGCGCTGTAAAAGCCGCCTTCCGGCGCTGTCATCTCCCGGAGGATATACGCCGCCGTTTTCTCCGCAATATCCAGATACAGCGGTTTTTTCGTGATAGCGTACACCTGACAATACGCCATCATCAGCAGCGCATTATCGTACAGCATCTTTTCAAAATGTGGTGCCAGATACCGTTCATCTGTGGAGTACCGGCAAAAGCCAAAACCGATATGGTCGAACAAACCGCCCCGGTACATCTGCCTCAAGGTGTGTTCTGCCATGTGCAGGCACTCTTCATCCCCATACCGCTCATAATAGGTCATCAGGAACAGCAGATTATGGGGCGTGGGAAACTTGGGTGCAGAGCCAAAGCCGCCATTTTTGCTATCGTAGATGCGCTTGTATACCTGAATGGCGGATTCCATCAGATCATCCGGCTGCGCAAATTCCGCTCTTTCCTCCTTTTGCAGATGGCTGATCAGATCATCCGCCTGATCCAGCAATTCTTTGCGGTCACTTTCCCATCGCTCATGGATCACTTCCAGCAGCTCCGGGAATCCGATCATCCGACCACGAGTGGATGGCGGGAAGTAGGTACCGGCGAAAAACGGCTTCTGATCCGGCGTCATGAAGATGCTGGTAGGCCAGCCGCCGCTGCCGGTGAACGCCTGACAGAACGTCATGTAAATGCTGTCTACATCCGGGCGCTCCTCCTTGTCCACCTTGATGGATACGAAGTTGCGGTTCAGAATGGCGGCGGTCTTTTCGTTTTCAAAGCTCTCATGAGCCATTACATGGCACCAGTGACAGGTGCTGTACCCGATGCTAAGAAACACCGGCTTGTCCTCGGCTTTTGCCTTGCGGAAGGCTTCCTCGCCCCAGGGATACCAATCCACCGGGTTGTGGGCGTGCTGGAGCAGATACGGGCTGGATTCGTGCTGCAAACGATTGGGCATGGTTTCACATCCTTTTGTCATCGGTTGCGGGGTTGTCGATGAGGGTACCGTCCTCAGAAAAGCGGGAGCCGTGGCAGGGACAATCCCAAGTGTGCTCGGCCTTGTTGTATTTGAGGGCACAGCCCATGTGGGGGCAGCGGGGGACGGTTGGTGTCAGCAGGTTAAGGGTCGTTTCGGCTGCGTTCAGAAACAGCTGGGGATGCAGTATGCTCCGGGATGGGTCAAACACGCTGGCATAAGGATTTTGCTTGCCCTGTACCAGATCGGTCAGAATGTCCGCCGCCACCATAGCGGAGGTCATGCCCCATTTGTTGAAGCCGGTGGCAACAAACAGGTCAGGTGTGTTCCTCGCATACTGCCCGATGTAGGGCACCTGGTCAAGGCTCATGCAGTCCTGCGTAGCCCAGCGGGCGACGATCTCCGCCTTGGGGTAATACTGCTTTGCGAATTGTTCCAGCTCCCGCCAGTTGCCTCCAGTCTTGCCACTACGGTGGCTGCCGCCGCCAAGGAGCAGCAAATCCTGATAGTGCCGGAAGGATAGCCCTTTCTCGTTTTCGTCCACATACATCCCGTCAAAGGACGGCGCATTTTTCAACGCCAGCACATAGGAACGGTGCTGATACAGCTTGATGAAATACCCGCCATGCTTGTTCAGCATTGGGAAATGGGTAGCGATGATGATTCTCTTCGCCGTGATCGTACCGCCATTTGTGATGGCTTTTCCCGGCATCAACTGGCGCACCTTGGTATGCTCGTAGATGCGCAGCCCTTTAGCGATTCCGGCAATGAATTTCAGCGGATGAAACTGCGCCTGACGGGGAAAGCGTACAGCCCCGGCAACCGGAAACGGCAACGGCAGCTCCTTTTCGAAGGTGGCATCAAAGCCCAGACTGTGCAGGGCTTCCAGTTCCTTGTCGATCTTCTGCTGGTCATCCAGCGCATACACTATTGCGTCCTGTTCTGTAAAGTCGCAATCCATATTCCAGCACAAGTCCCGGTACTGTTGCAATGCGTTCTGGTTGGCTTCCAGATACAGCCTGGCTTTCTCCGTGCCGAACTGACGAATCAGCGTATCATAAATCAGCCCATGCTGGGATATGATCTTGGCTGTGGTATTCTTGGTGATGCCGCTGCAAAGGGTATCAGCCTCCACCAGGGTATAATCTATGCCCGCCTGCGCCAGACGATAGGCACACAAAAGTCCTGCCAATCCGCCACCGATGATCAACACATCGGTCTTCAGATTCCCTTTCAGGGATTCAAAGGATGGCATCTGCACCGTTTTTGTCCATATTGCGTCCATTTTCTCACCTCTGGGGAATATCTTGTGTTGCAGCGTGGTAAATATGCGCGCAAAAAAAGAGCGGCGAACCGCTACTTGCGTTATTCGATCAACCGCCCATCTGTCTTCGCCACCAGAGCAGATAGAAAGCAAAGCTGAATTGATATAAGCAACGTTTTGTATACCCGCTGATCGACTGACTATTAAAACCAATTCGCCATCGAAAAAATGCATTTCGACAAAAAAAGTCGCTCATTTTTTGTGATTGACGTTGAAAAACTCCCTCATCTTTTGTATAATCGAAGCGGTAAGAAAGGGGTGAATATTATGGCAGAATTGTATTTGCGGAGAAAAATCGACCGGTTTCTTCAATTGTGGAAAGAAGATGATGACCGGAAGCCGCTGATCGTGAAAGGCCCGCGTCAGGTTGGCAAAACAGAATCACTGCTCCGCTTTGCCAAAGCGAATTATCAGAGCGTGATTTACATTAACTTTGTTGAAGAACCAAAGTATAAAATGATTCTTGAAGATGGCTACAGCGCAGAGGATATCATTAAGAATATCTCTCGGATCGATCCAACCAAGAGGTTTGAAACCGGCAATACGGTTCTCTTTTTTGATGAGATTCAAGTGTTCTCACAAATTGCGACAAGTCTCAAGTTTTTCAAGATAGATGGCCGCTTCGATGTGATTTGCAGCGGATCTCTGCTGGGAATCAACTATCGGCAGATTGAGAGCAACAGCGTAGGCTATAAAACCGACTATACCATGAGCTCGTTGGATTTTGAAGAATTCCTGTGGGCAAAAGGCTATGGGGAGGACACCATTCAGGATATGCTTCGGCATATGGAGAGCTTTCAGCCCTTTAATCAGCTTGAAATGAACGTCTATAGCGGCCTCTTTCTGGATTACTGTATTCTCGGAGGAATGCCCGCGGTTGTTCGTCAGTACATTGAAAAAGGCACCTTCGAAGGCTCGTTGGAAATTCAGCGGCAGTTGCTTGAAGATTATAAGGAAGATATCCGGAAATACGCTGATGGAGTGGATCAGACCCGCATCATCAATGTATTTGAACAAATCCCCAATCAGCTTGCCAAAGACAATAAGAAGTTCCAGATATCAAAGGTGGCCCACGGAGCGCGGTTCAAAGACTATCGTGGTTGCATTGAATGGCTCAGGGATGCCGGGATTGTTCAGATCTGTTATTGCCTGCATTCTCCGGAGCTTCCCCTCAAGGGCAATTACGATGACAGCAAGTTCAAGCTATACTTTTTTGACACAGGTTTGTTTGTTGCCATGTTGGATGAAGAAGCACAGGATGATTTACGGGCTAACAAGAATCTGAATGTGTATAAGGGTGCGCTTTACGAAAACATGGTAGCTGAAGCCTTTGTGAAGAGTGGCTATTCGCTTTTCTATTACAAAAAAGACGATTCGACCCTGGAAGAAGATTTCTTTGTCAGAACTGCAGGCCAGTTGTTACCCGTAGAAGTGAAGGCTACACGCGGAACCGCCAAAACACTGCGAACGCTGATTTCAAGCGGCAGTTATCCCGACATACAGTGCGGGATCAAGCTCACCGGCGGGAACGTTGGATATAGCGACAATATAATGACTTTCCCGTATTTCTGTGCGTTTTTATTGAGAGAATTCTTGAAACGAGGAAAGTACAGCTTGCAGGATCAAGAATGATGCGTACAAAACAATGAATACTGTGCAAAACAGGAGCCACGGATGTATTCCGGTGGCTCCTGTTTTTGGATGGCTTTCAAAAGGAATGATGTTATACAGAAAAAGAATGCACATGCAAGGATGCGAAACCACATACTTCTGTGTGATCTGCGCAGAGGTAAAAAACGGCATTTTGAAATCCATGCATCTTCTGTGCGTTCATCCCATAACGCACCTCACCCAGCAGGATTCCCACCCCCGCCCGCCGAATACACCACCCAAACACACACCGCAAAACATCACACCACCCCCCCACAGGAGGTACCCCCACATGCCTACCCCCGCCCTGACCCAATACATCAACCTGCGCTACGGCGTAGACAACGAAGGCAATACCGTCATCGGCCCCCAGCGGCCCAA
>JAZQHO010000107.1:0-39089 GCA_045540635.1 Candidatus Limiplasma sp. | reverse complement strand
GGAAACAATGAATAAAAAGCCCTATTATCGTCAGACTGCAATTGTGTTTTTTCTTATGGGTATTACATTTTTGCTTATTGGCTTTGCAATACTTTTTGATGCTGGCTGGATAACTTACATTGCGGGAGTGGTTATCATAATTATACTTATTTATGCCATTACTTCCAGTATCGCAATTGAAAAAAGCAAGAAGCAGAGATAACATGCCGTCCAATTCCAATTGGTCGAGCAAACGAAAACAGATTCCCACCCTCTCGTGATGGCACAAGATATGCACCGTTCCGGGGCATTTCGTTGTGGGGCCACATAAGCAAATGAGCATCCGGCATATTCGCTGGATGCTCATTGTTTGATTGGAGTTCTTCTTTTCTTTGCCCAACCGCGCAGCAACCTTCCTGTATACTGCACAAATCGGTCACAGAAAGAACGGTGTACCCTTATCTGCTGTGGATTGCCATCTCATCCACACGCCGTACAACACTGTAAGTATACGCATCAAAATACTTGGACCAGAAATGAAGAGCGGTGGGGTTAAAGCTTTCGCAATCCACGCCCAGCTGTTTCGCTCCCTCCTGGGAGACGGTCTCAAGAATATGGGCAAGCAGCGCTTGGGCAGCCTGTTTGCCCCGGTATTCCGGCAGGGCATATGCACCGCAGATGTTTACGGTGCCGGGGTGGGAGGATACATAGTTTTCACCCTCATCGCAAACCTCCATGTAGGCCACGATCCTGCCCTCCGTCTCTGCAACAAAGGTGCGGGGAGGCTGCTCTGCACGCCTGAGCAGCCAGTCAGCGACCCATACAGGGTCGTGCTCCATAAAGCAGGGGCTTTGCCCAAGATGCTTCGTAAGCCTGTTGCGCAGGGGCGTAAGCTCGCTCTGCTCCGCCAAAGGCAGCTCCCTGCATTCCCACGCAGGAGCCTGCACCGGAGTGTTGGCAGGCCGCATCAGATCCATACAGCGCACACCAAAGCCATACAGGTACAGCGCCTGCTGAGCCTCCGCATCGTGCGTGTAGAGGGTAATGGCATGGCTGGCTGCCCCCGCTTGCACCCAAAGCTCCGCTGCAGCCTGATACAGCCGCTGCCAGATCCGGATGCGGTCATTCTTCTGTACAGCATGGGCGTGGAGCGGAGAGAATACACCAGAGGTATCCTTGGTATGGAATACGGGCTTCCAAGGCCCGTAAGCACCCAAAAATCCCAGCAGCTTTCCGTCTTTCACCGCTGCAACAGTCAGCCCGTTTCCGGCAAGGTCATCCAGAGCGGGAAGAGGGGCATCCATCGGCAAAATGGGTACATGCTGGCATTCCTCTGCCAGATTGCTGCTAAGCAAAGCCTGTGCCATAGGGATCATCTCTTTGGTAAAAGCCGTTATCGTCATCATTGTGTTTTCCTCTCTATCCAATATAAAATGCGCCCCCCAAGGATCTGGGGAGCGCATGGATTTGCGGTTCACTGGCTGCACTGGGGGCAGTTTCAGCTTTCTGCACAGACGGTGAACAGCACATCTTCCCATTTCCTCAAGCAAATACAACGCATAGAGCTGTTCACCTTCCTTTCTGTTTGCAAAATCAGTATATCAGACAGAAAATGGGCTGTCAATGCTGCGTTTCAGCGGCGGTCGGTCATATCCGTTTCGATCTCCTGCTGCCAGCCCATGGGGATGCTTGCATCACAGCGCATACATGTGACCGCTTCGTTGATGACCCGATAATTCAGCTGAGTGCCGATGCTGTCGCTGCGGTACGTAACAGCCCGATCCTTGGTAATGCCAAAGGAGGCAGCGGTTTCAACGGCATCGATGTTCGCCCCGAGGAAGATAAACTCCCAGCCGTGCTCCTTCTTTCTGCGCTGGATCATCTGCCGGATCTTTTCGGCGCTGTACTGGCTGCTGGCGTTCTCCATGCCGTCGGTGGTGATCACAAACAGGGTGTGCTCCGGTTTGTCCTCCGGGCGTGCGTACTTATGTACGTTTCCGATATGGTGGATCGCATTCCCGATCGCGTCCAGCAGTGCGGTGTTGCCGCGGGGCCAGTATTCCTGGGCGGTCATCGGCTCTACCTGACGGATAGGTACCCGATCGTGGATCACGATGCTTTCGTAGTCAAACAGTACCGTGGAAACAAGTGCTTCACCATCTTCGCTCTTTTGTTTATCGATCATACTGTTGAAGCCGCCGATGGTATCACTCTCCAATCCGCTCATGGAGCCGCTGCGGTCAAGAATGAAAACAAGCTCGGTCAATCCTTTTTTCATATAAATACCTCCTTAGCTCCCGGGTCTCGTCCATCGTCAGCTCCAGCGCAACTGCCAGAGCCAACGCAGTGGTCTTTTTCGGCTTGTACCCTTCTGTGTTCACGATTTTGGAAAAGAGCTTCCTGTCGATGTTGGCTTTTTTGTAGCACTCTGCATTGCTTATTCCCTTTTCGCCAATTTTGCGCAGAAGCATAGCGGAAAAACCTTCGTCCATATTGCTCAGCGCCGCCTCCAGCGCATCAATCATGTATTCATCGGAGGTGGCTTCCATAGCGGCGGTGGGCGGCGGCACCGATACTGCAGAGCATAGCTCACGGGAGAGGGAGAAGCATATGCTGTCTGAAACCGCGGCAGCTGCCTCGTAGTGTTCCGCAAGATACAGCCGCAGTTCTGCGTACAGTGTTTCCTTGTTTGCAAAAATATGTTGCTGCGGCATAGGTACCTCCTGCATGTGTAGTATGTATGATTACAGTATACCACCTGCATGAGAAGGCAGCAACAGATGTTTGTTGCCACTGGGCGAAACAGATGGCAGCAAAAAAGAACCGTATCTGCATCTTCCGGGGAGAGCCGGTACGGTTCTTTCTTGGTGCGGCAGGCGGGACTTGAACCCGCAATCCCATAGGGCGCTTGATTTTAAGTCAAGTCTGTATGCCAATTCCAGCACTACCGCAAACAAATGTATTATACTCGCTCAAGTGCTTTTGTGCAAGGTTATTCTTTGCAACAGACTGTGGCTGCACGATTGGTCTGCCGCAGCATAGGCTGTTTGCAATGGGCGCGGCTGAAGTTCGCTGCGCCGGAAAGGGGTGCGGTATGCAAAATGTCTTTCCGCTAAGCCTTGCGCAAGCAAATCAGCAGTTGGTGGTGGTCTCCGTAGACTGCGAGCCCTCACTGCGCTCAAGGCTTTGTGATCTTGGTCTGGCGGAGGGCAGCTCCGTCACGTACCTGTATCCTTCTGCTTTTGGTGATCCGTGCGCTTACCTTGTAAAAGGTGCTGTGCTCGGCATACGCAAAGGGGATGCAGAGAAGATTCTTTGCAGGAAGGAGGAAGAAGTATGAAGGGGATCACAGCTGTTTTGTGTGGAAATCCCAACGTTGGCAAAAGCACCGTGTTCAATGGGCTTACAGGTCTCAGACAGCATACCGGTAACTGGGCAGGTAAAACGGTAGAAAGTGCAAAAGGAACGGTCGGGCATGGGGAGGGAGAATGGACGCTGATCGATCTGCCGGGGGCGTATTCCCTCATCAGTGGTTCGCCGGATGAGCTTGCAGCCTCGGATTATCTTCTTTTGGGCGATTATGATGCAGCTATCGTCGTCTGCGATGCCACCTGTCTGGCAAGGAGCCTTGTGCTTGCTTTGCAGACTGCCCGATTGACCAGGAAAACGGTCGTTTGCATCAATCTGGTGGATGAAGCAAAGCGGCATGGGTTGATGATCGACCCGAATAAGCTGTCGGCTATGCTTGGAATGCCGGTGGTCTGTGCTTGTGCCAGAAGTGGGCAGGGGCTAAGCGAATTGGCGGAGGCTGCGTATCAAACTGCTGTGATGCAAGAAGATGCCGGCGGTACATGCGCTACAATGCAACGCATGCCGGCGGAGGTGCGGACTGTCCTTGAGCCATTGGAGGAAGCGCTTGCAACAGTAGTACCGGAAGCTTCCAAACGAGAGATATTGGCTCTTCGTCTTTTGTGCGCCGACAGAGACCAAAGAAAGGCTTTGATCGCTGCCTGTGATCCCAGCAAGAGCGTGAGACTGTATGCAGCGCTTGAGGCAAGTGCCTGCCGCCTGAAAACTTCCGGGTTCAAAACAGAGGAGATCTGTGAAATGCTACTCTCTTCCGATCATGCTCTGGCGGAGGCAGCAGCAAGTGTGTGTATCCGGCAGAATCAAACTGCCGTCAATACCAGGCAGCTCCGGCAGGCTGACCGTATCCTGTGCAGCCCGATCACCGGCATACCATTGATGCTCCTTCTTCTGGTACTGCTGTTCTACATAACCCTTGTGGGAGCCAATGCACCATCTGCGTGGTTGTCGTCGTTGCTGATGGGGTTCGAACAGGTATTGGCGGGCTGGCTTACGGCGCTGCATCTGCCGCCTTGGGCGGTAGCAGCAGTGGCTCACGGCATGTATCGTTCGCTGGCATGGGTCGTAGCGGTAATGCTGCCACCCATGGCGATCTTTTTCCCGTTGTTCACGCTGCTTGAAGATTTGGGCTATCTGCCGCGCATCGCTTTTAATATGGATCGCTGCTTCCGTGGCTGCAAAGCCTGCGGCAAACAGGCATTGTGCATGTGTATGGGGCTGGGATGCAATGCAGTAGGCGTTACCGGCTGCAGGATCATTCGCAGCCCGCGGGAAAGACTGCTGGCGATCCTGACCAATGCATTGATCCCGTGCAACGGTAGACTGCCTCTTATTCTGCTGTTGATCACGCTGGTCTTTCAGGCAGCCGGCTATACTGCTGATCCGCTGCTGGCGGCTGTGATACTGGCAGCCTTCCTGATGCTGAGTGTATTGCTTACGCTGTTGATATGCCGGATCCTGTCCGCTACGGCGCTAAAGGGGATGAGCAGTACTTTCGTTTTGGAGCTGCCGCCGTTTCGAATGCCCAAAGTGGGGCAAGTGATTGTGCGCTCCATGCTGGACAGAACGATCTTTGTACTGATGCGGGCAGTTGCGGTCGCGGCACCGGCGGGGCTCTTGCTTTGGAGTCTTGGCAATGTTCAGATCTGCGGCATACCGGTGCTTGCACACGCTGCCGGGTGGCTGGATCCCTTCGGACGGCTGCTGGGCATGGATGGCGTTATTCTGCTTGCGTTTATACTTGGGCTGCCTGCTAATGAGATCGTACTGCCTATCATGTTGATGATTTATCTCCGTCAGGGTAGCCTGACAGAAGCAGCCAATGTACAGGTGGTATCGCAGATCCTTGCCAAAAATGGCTGGACATGGCTCACTGCCGCTTGTACTGCGCTGTTTGCACTATTCCATTGGCCTTGCAGTACGACCCTTCTTACCATACGCAAGGAGACCGGCAGCTTACGGTGGATGGCTTTGGCGATGTGGATCCCAACCGCTGCGGGATTCTGTCTGTGCGCGACTCTTGCCGGACTTGCGCGTCTGTTAGGGGCGGTATAGACTGCTGGCAATGTTGGAAGGCATCTGTGCTTGTACTTTCTGTTTCGACATGGTATGATTCCTATGCGATGATTGCTTTCATAAACAACTGCTTTCGCTTCATACCATTGAAACGGAGAGGAGACAGGATATGCTGAAATGGTTCAAACAGCTGCTGGCATTTGCCTTAACTATTATGCTTCTTGTGGTACTTGGCTCGTCCTTTGCCGAGGACGGGATCCGTACTGCGGATATCAAGGTGGATCCCATCGTACAGGTATATCTGAGCCGTCTGGGCCTCAACGACCGTCTGGACATCACCCTGACCGCCCCGTATGGTCTTTCCTTTGGCTCAGAAGGTGCCGAGCTGTATGTGGAGAAGGGAAGCAAACTGACTTTTATTCTCCGCAACAGCTCGATCTATCTGTACATGGAGGGGCTTTCTTTGCGTATGGGCAGCAAGGTGGAGCTTCGTCGTTATGCAACAAATGCAGACGATGAAAAAACCGGCTTTCGCAAAACCGGCTTTGATCCCCTCTATCTGGGTGATCTGACGCTCAGTATCCGGGACGAAAAGCTGTTCCCAGTGCTGAGTATCCATACGGAAGATTATCTGTTGGGAGTGGTGCCCTACGAAATGAGCGATACCTTCCCACTGGAAGCTCTGAAAGCACAGACCATCGCTGCCCGAACCTATGTACTGCGTAAGGCAGGCGCAGACAAGGCGTACGATGTGGTGGATACCACAAACGATCAGGTATTCCGCGGTTATTTGCCCGGCTATGCCAACGCAGAGCGCGCCGTTGCCGAAACAAAGGGTGTATGCGGCTTCTATAATGGTAAGCTGGCACAGTGTTACTATTCTGCCAGTAACGGCGGGCAGACCGAGCTTGTTACCACTGTTTGGCCTACCGACGAGGACTTCAGTTATTACGCCTCCGTACAGGATCCCTACGATGTTGAGAACCCTGCCAGTACGGTTCGTAGCCTTACGATTCCCAAGGAGTACAAGGAGGGTGAGAATGCGCCCTATGCACTGCGCAAATTACTTGTGCAGCTGGTGGGTCCGCAGTTTGCCGAACTTGGCTACGATGCAGCACCGGAAAGCATCCTTGTGCACCGTGTATCTGCCATGGCAGTTGATGACCCATCTGAAAAAGGCTCGCTTTTGATGCGGAAGCTGCACATCACAGCGGAGCTCAGCGGCAGGACACGTACCGATCCTACCCCCGCACCGCAGCTCTCTGACCCGGATACCGAAGAAGTATATCTTTTTGAGACCCCTGCTCCCGAGACTGCAACACAGACGCCGAGCCCGATGCCGGAACTCACGCCCGTTGCCCCGACGCCTACACCGGCTCCTGTATATGGCGCGTTCGAACGCATCGAAACGCCCTTTGAGCTTACGGTTCCTATTTTCAAAACCGCTGAAACAGCCTTCGGGATGAACATCAGCAGCAATTTCGATAATGAGATATGGTCCGTTGTGGAGACGAAGGAAGCCTTTGAGGTACAGGCACGCCGCTATGGCCATGGCGTAGGCATGAGCCAGCGGGGCGCAGAACAGATGGCCGGGGTTTACGAAAAGGATTTCAGAGAGATCCTTGCATTCTACTATCCCGGTATGGAATTGCTTCGCTTCCGGATGGGGGATCCATTGTTCCATGTGGCAGAAGAAGCCCTTTCTGCTACAGCAGGCCCTGCGCCTACCGTAACACCGAGACCTACCCTTATGCCTGTTACTATGGAGCTGCTGCCCGGCCAATGGTATGCGGTTGTTACCGAAATTGATGATGACAGTTCCCTCAATCTTCGCTCCAGTCCGGATCTGGGCGGCGAGATCCTGATGCGGCTTTACAAAAACCAGCGCCTGCTTGTGCTGGAGCGCTGCCCCGAAGAAGGCTGGGTACGTGTAAAGACCGACAGCATCGAAGGGTATGTGATGGAAAGCTTCCTCAGCGAAGAATAAACAGCGTAATGAGAACGAAAAAAATACGAAAATTTTGCCGGATTTCTGTGTTATCCGGCAAAATTTTCGTGTATAATAGGCTTGAAGCATAACTGCATCGTTTTCGTTGTTTATAGAAATGAGGGGGAAAAATGGCTGTTACCATCCGGGATGTCTCTGAGAGATGCGGTCTATCCATTTCAACCGTTAGCAAGGCGCTGAACCACTACAGCGATATCAGCGAGGAGACCCGCAAGCGCGTGCTGGAAACCGCCAAAGAGATCGGCTATCATCCCAATGCTCTGGCACGGGCATTGAAAACCAACCATTCATACAATCTTGGCGTGCTCTTTGCCGACGATTACGGCAGCGGGCTTACGCATCCCTTTTTCTCTGCTGTTTTGGATAGCTTCAAGCGCACCGCAGAGCAGAAGGGCTATGATATCACCTTCATCAATCATAACATCAATCAGCGCAGCATGACATTCCTCGAGCATTGTCATTACCGTAATGTAGATGGTGTCTGCGTGGCTTGTATCGACTTTTATTCCTCCGAGATCGTGCAGCTTATGCAGAGCGACCTGCCTGCCGTTACCATTGACCACAGCTTTGACAACCGCTCCTGCGTCCTCAGCGATAATGTGGCCGGTATGGAGCTGCTGGTTTACCGGGCTGCCCAGCTTGGGCATACGCGCATCGCTTATGTGCACGGCAAGAAAAGCGCCGTTACCAAGAGTCGTCTTACGGGTTTCCACCGGGCTATGATCGCTAACGGCATCCCCGTACGAAACGAATACCTTGAGGAATCCGATTATCAGGATTCCCACAAATGCTACTCGGTGGTGCAGAAGCTGCTCAAGTTGCCCCAGCCGCCCACCTGCATTTTCGTTACCGACGATCTTGCAGCCATCGGTGGTATGGATGCTATCCGCGACAGCGGTCTTCGCATCGGCGAAGATATTTCCATTGCGGGCTACGACGGTCACTATCTCTCCCGCCTGATGCGCCCTGTGCTGACCACTGTTAAGCAGAACACTGCACTGATGGGGCAGAGGGCTGCCGAGATGCTCATTCGCAGTGCAGAGGAACCGCTTACCACTGGTGTACAGAATGTAACCATCATCGGCGAGTTGGTCAAGGGCGATACTCTGCGGCAGGTGAATCCCAACATGCTGTAAGCCCTGCCGCTTATGCGCAAAATCAAAAATTTGCATTTCAGCCGATTTCATGTATAATAATGTTGTGAAATTTGTCATTCTTCTGTTAAGGAGGGATTACCATGCAGAATCCAATGCCTAACGGTCAGAATATGCAGGGCAACATGCAGCATTGTCCGCCCCCTGCCCCTCAGCACGGCCCCGAAGCCCAGCATCATAAGCCGAAGCCCAAGCGCCGATTCTTTCGTCGCTTTTGCACCGGTTATCTGATGATCTGCGGCGCACTGGTCAACATCATTGTGCTCTTTCAGCTGCTGCTGCTCCTGCTGGAGTGGCTCACCGACCGTATTGCCATCGGTTAAGCTTTTGGAGGGTTGCAAACAGTGAAGAAATTCATCATCATCATTTTTGCTATGGTTCTTGTGGCCGCAATTGTGGTCGTTGCAATTTTCTTCGGCCCCAGCGAGAGCAAGGCCAAGTGGCTCACTGCATCCTTCACTGAAACACTGAAGGAAAAGAACGAGTTGATCGTTTACAGTGGCGAAAGAACGGGACGGGATACCTACCAGCGCAATGCCATGATCGTTGGCACCATTCAGGAGGTCGAGATCCCGTATACCTTCACCTTCGACTATACTGTAGATCTGAGTAAGGCCACGGTGGAAGCCAGTGGCACCACGATCTATGTGCGTGTTCCTGCACCCAGCCTCACCAAGCACAAGCTTTCCGTGGTGGACAGCGAAGTGGAGCGCACCGGCGCTTTGGTCGTTCTCACACCGGATAAGTATACGCAGATCAAGCAGTCTCTGGAGGAACGTCTTTTGGAGGAGACCCTCGCCAACGAAGAGAACAACTCGCAAGCTTGGGAGATCACAGTTCGTAATCTCACCAATCTGCTCACTTCGGTGGCAAGAGCCAACGCAGCCTTCGGCGGTTATACCATTGAGGTGATCCGCGATGATGCTCCCATCAATATGATCGATACACAACCGCAGTAATCTTCTCGCAAAATCATTACAACCAATGGCAGACCCACACAGATTCTCTGTTGTGGGTCTTTGCTTGTTTTTGTGCAGGAATACCGGTTTTGGCAGAATATTATTGTAACGATTTATTCCATTTGCATTTACAAATTATGAAACAAATGTTAAGATATAAAGGTATACATTCCACATGATCTCGGAGGTGTTCTTATGCCGACCAAAGAACTCATCAATAATTTGACGGCAGGCGTATCGGAGTGGCTTGTTTATGTTGCCATCGCTGTCGTTACACTGATCGGTATCTGTAAGTGCATATATCCCATGCTCCGCAACGCCTCCCTGCTCAACCGGGCGGTTGTGAAGCTGGAAAAAACGACTGCAGCCGGTGCGCGGCCTGCATGGCGGGAGCCCCGTTTTCTTGGGCGATCCCTGCGCTCTCACTGGCAGCAGTTCCTGCTCAACGCCGGCCAGCTGGATATCCGCGGCATGGCTTGCGATACCAGAGATTACATTAACGAAGAAACGGTCATTGAGCAGCCCGGTCATGCCCAGCTGGCAGAGCTGATCCCCAGTCTGCTTACCTCGCTGGGTATTTTGGGTACCTTTATGGGTCTGATGGATGGCCTCAGCAGCGTGAATTTTACCAATGCCGAAGGCACACTTACCAGCATCCCCACACTGCTTGGCGGCATGCGGTTCGCTTTTGCCACTTCTGTTGCCGGTATTGCCTGCTCATTGCTGTTCAACGTGGGCAATCGCATGGCTTCCGGCCATGCGCAGCGTGCACTTGGCAATTTTGAAGAAGCTTTTTACGAGCTTGCTATGCCCAGACCGCTGGATGCTGAAGTACAACTTCTTTGCAGCAAACAGGATGAAGAGGAACGTATGAACCGTATGGCTCAATCCATTGGTGCACAGGTTGCCTCTGCCCTGGAAGTTTCCCTCAGCCAGACCTTTACCCCCATGACCCGCACCATGGATTCCTTCATGCGCGGTGCCACTGTGGAGCAGGCAGAGGCCATGCGCAGCGTAGTCAACCAGTTTTTCCAGCAGATGAACGCTTCTCTCAATGGGCAGATGACCGCCATTGCCGATGCCATGAGCATTGTTAACCAAGGCCAGCTGCAAACCCAGAAAAATTTGCAGAGCACACTGAATGCCACCCAAAACATGAACGAGAATGCCCGCACTATGCAGCTGGTCTCCAGCGAAATCTCGACAAATCTACAGGATGTGTGTAAGAAGCTGGAGCAGCAGGTAGCGGATCAACAGACACGCATCGGTGGGGCAGAGGAAGCTGCCAATGGTCTGAAAGATCAGTTGCTCTCGCTTTCTGCTTCTCTGGCACATATGCAGATGGCCATCGATAAGCTGACCGGCGAGCTGGAAGGCAACGCTTCCGAGCAGGAATAACACAGGAGGAAGGTTATGGCCAGAAAAACGACCAGACACAGTACCGGCGGCGACAGGGGCGCAGCATGGATCAGCTATTCGGATATGATGGCTGCGCTTCTGCTGTTGTTTGTGCTGGTGCTGTGCTATAATGTGTACCAATATTTCTCCATGCTGGAAACCAAAAGCGCCGAACTGCAGGAGAAGGAGTCCCTGCTGATCGTACAGCAGGGAACACTGGATGAGCAGGCCATTATACTGGCAGATAAGCAGACAGAATTGGATCAGAAACAGACTGAGTTGGATGCCATGGTCATTCTGCTTGGCGATCAACAAGCAACGCTGGACAGCCAAAGCACCACTCTTGCCGAGCAGCAGATCATCATTATCGCAACACAGGCACTGCTTTCAGAGCGCGAGACAGAGCTTGCTGCAGCCAACCTTGCGCTGGATGCCAAGCAGCTGGCGCTGGACGATGCCACCCTGCTTTTGCAGCAGCAACAGCTGGCACTCACCACTCAGCAAAAGAGGCTGGACGATCTGGTGGGCGTAAAGAGCCAGATCATCACGGAGCTTGGCAGCGCCCTTACGGGTGCAGGCCTCAGCGCCACCGTTGACCGCAACACCGGCGATATCGTGCTGGAATCCACTGTTTTCTTTGATGTGGGCAAAAACGGTATCAAGGAGAGCGGTAAGCAACTGCTGGACCGTTTTATTCCGGTTTATCTCGGCGTACTTTTGCGACCGGAATACAGTGATTTTCTTGGCGAGATCGTGATCGAAGGCCATACCGATACGCAAGGTACATATCTGCGCAATCTGGAGCTTTCGCAGGAGCGCGCGCTCAGCGTTGCCGCTTATTGTCTGCAAATGCAAGGCCTGAGCAGCGAAAAGAGGGAACTTCTGCGCAGCATCCTTACCGCAAAAGGCCGTAGCTATTCCAACCCTGTTTATAACGCAGACGGTACCATCAATATGGATGCTTCCCGCCGTGTTGAATTCAAGTTCCGTCTCAAGGATACCGAAATGATCGACGAGATCCGCAATATTCTTTCCCCGCAGGCTATTCCGCAAGGAGGACAGTAACGATGAAGGCGCTCAAAACAGTTGCGATCATTTTCGTGGCTTTGGTAGTTGTCATGTCACTGATGCTGTTGTATCTGTTTATGTCCGCAGAGGTAACAGTAGAGGTTACGGGTTCCAAAACCATTTCCGCTGCCACTGTCCCCGCATTTAACACACTGAAGGATAGTGTGGATGAGGAGACCTTTATCGGCACGATTTATAACAAACCTTCCCACTGGGGGAATGCCGGTGAATATGCCTATGTTACCTACACCATCAAGGTGAACAATGGATGCCTTGTACCCATTGATATGCTGGAGGTACAGATCGTTCCTCTTCCGGAAGATGTGGTGCAATTGGGCAACATGCAGGAGTATTCCCTTGCAGCAAAGACCAGCGGTGAGCTGAGCGCCTCCCTGCTCACCCACGCAGGCGGTTCTCCAGCCCGTGAGATGATCGTTACCTATTATGTTTGGGGCATCAGCTTCCGGGAGCGCATCATTGCCGGACAATGAACGTAGCATCAGGCAGAGCCTTCCGGCTCTGTCTTTTTTTATGCAAGCGTCTGCGTAGATCTTAGCAACGATTGCCGAAAGAATGATCTATGAAAAACAGCATCAAAAAACGACCCGCAGAACGCTTGCCGATCTGCGGGTCGCATTTTGGTTATGCTCCCCCGTGGGGGAGAATTCCAGCGTTTATTGGAGCTTGAAAGCCGTGTAGATCTCGGTATACAGGGTGGCTACATCACCGATGTTGAGAATAAACTCAGCGCCGCGAAGCAGCTCAGCGGGAACATTCATAACCGGATCGTTCACGAACTGTTCGCTGAGGAATTCATGGGCAGCTGCATTCACGCACATGTAGTAATTGTACTCTGCATTGTGTGCAGCCACTTCGGGCTGCATCATGTAGTTGAGCAAGGCATGCGCATTCTCTACGTTCTGCGCGTTGGCGGGGATCACATAACCATCGATGCCGTAGCCAAGACCTTCACTGGGATATACCACCTTGTATTCGGGGTGGCTGCTCTTGACCATGTATACGAAGGGCGTAAACATGAAGCCAACACTGGCTTCGCCGGTCTCCATGGCGGTGTAGGATTCGTTGTCGCCAAAGCAGAGGATGTTGTTATACAGCCCCATCATCTTTTCTTTGGCCTTGTTGAGAATCTCGGGGTCGGTCTCGTTCATGCCGTAACCCAGCGCCTTGAGGGTAATGCCGATCATAACGCGGTCGTTGTCCAGCGTTACCACACTGCCTTCCAGCTCGGGCTTCCACAGATCCTCGTAGCTTGTGATCTCAAAAGGCACCGTTGCAGGATCGTAGATGATCAGGGGGCAACCGGCAATGTGGGGGATCACATACTCATTATCGGGGTCGTAGTACTGGTTCAGGAATACGGGATCCAGATTAGCGTAGTTGGGCAGCAGGCTCATATCCAGCTTCTGGATCAGACCGGCTTGACGGAGGATATCAAGTGTGTAGTCGCTGCTGATGATCAGGTCGTAACCGGATGCGCCCTGATGCATTTTGTTGAGCATATCCTCCATGGATTCCATGGGGGACCAGATCACCTTGATGCCGGTCTCTTGTTCAAAGGCAGCAAGGGTGGCTTCATCGATGTAACCGGACCAGCTGAACACATTGACGACTTTTTCCTCCTCTGCCATCCCCATGAAGGGCACAGCGGCGAGACAGAGCGCCAGAAGAAGAGAGATAAGCTTTTTCATACAGATACTCCTTTCAAAAGTGAAACTATGTTTATCGCCACGCTGGCGAGGGAGTTCAGGCAGGATGTTTCTGCCTTCGCACGGCAGAGATGTAGCGGCTCAGAGCGACGAGTAGGAACGCGGCGGCAATGAGCAGTGTGCACAGTGCATTTACCTGAGGGCTCACGCCGACCTTAACACTGGAGTAGATCAGGATCGGCAACGTGCCCTGACCCGCTCCGTAGACGAAGAAGCTGATCACAAAATCGTCCAATGACATGGCGGCGGCCAGAAATGCACCGCTGATGATAGCCGGACGGCAAAGCGGCAGGGTGATATCCAGCATCACTCTCAGGGGAGAGGCGCCCAGATCGCGCGCCGCATCGAAAAGGGCGTCATCCATGCCCACAAGTCTGCTTTTGACCGTAAGGAAGATGTAGGGGATACAGAAGGTGGTGTGCGCCAGCACCAGCCGCACCTCGTTGCCCTCCAGCCCAGCGGCGTTGAATAACACCAGAAACGCAAGCCCCAGAATGATTTCCGGGATCATAATGGGCAGTGTTGCAACAGATTCCATGGCTGTATCCAGCCATTTGCTGCGCTTGCGGAGCGTGCGCTGCGCCATGCCGATGGCACCTAATGTGCCGATTACGCAGGAAATGAGCACAGACCAGAAGGCAACATTCAGGCTCAGCAGCAGTGCGTCGCCATAGCTGTTGCGCCCGTTGAAAAGCTGATCGTACCAGCGTGTGGTAAAGCCGGTGAAAGCAAGCGGGATACGAGCTGGATTATCGTTGAAGGAATACAGAACGACGATCACGATGGGCAGATACAATACCACCAGCACCAGTGAGAGAAAGATCAGGGAGCCTACAGAACGTTTTTTCATGCTGCACCTCCCTCAGAACAGGCTCAGATCGCCGTTGGAACCGCCGAGACGACGGTAGAGGGCGATGACAGCTCCGGTCACAGTCAGCAGCAGCACGCTCAGGGCTGCTGCCATAGGCAGGTTGCGGCTCTTGTACAGGCTCTGGATCAAACCGCCGGCAAGAACGGTCTTGCTGCCGCCCAGCAGGTCGCTTAAAAAGAACAGTCCCATGGAAGGGATGAATACCAGCACACAACCGGCCATCAGCCCGGAGAGGGTCAGGGGTACTGTTACGGTCAGAAAGGCGGCCAGTGGATTGGCTCCCAGATCTCTTGCGGCCTCTACAACAGAGAAATCCATTTTTTCCGCTGCAGTATAGGAGGGCAGGATCATAAACGGAATAAGGGCGTAGACCATGCCCAGAAGAACTGCCCCCTCTGTGTTGAGCAGCTTGAGTGGTTTGGAGATCAGTCCCAGACTTTGCAGAATGCTGTTGATGGGGCCGTTGCCCATCAGAAGGATACGCCAGCCATAAATACGGATCAACGCATTTGTCCAAAACGGGACGATGATCAGCAGCATGATCACCGAACGGGTGGTGGGTTTGAGGCGTGCCATCAGATAGCCGAAGGGGTATCCGATCACAGTGCAGATCAGGGTGGTCAAAGCTGCCAGACGCAGGCTCTGCCACAGCACCCGCAGATATTGAGGATCTGCCATGCGTGCGTAATTAGCCAATGTTACCTGATCGGTAACGCCGATCAGCTCATCCCGCTGCAGAAAGCTGAGACCAATGATGTACAGCAGGCTGACGAATACGAAAGCGATCGTCCAAAGGTACATGGGCAGCTTCAGCAGAAGGCTGAAACGGCGGTCGGCATCGTGCTTGCTCACGGCTGTCCACCTGCACTTTCGCTGTCAGGCACGGCAGGGGTATGGGCAGCACTCCAGCTCACATAGACGGTGCTGCCCACAGGGAAGGCATCCATCTCGGAGGAACTGGATACGGCGCTCAGTGTCAGCGCGTCACTCAGTGCGATCTGTGTATGCTGCATACCGCCGGAATAGGTCTTTGAAGTAATCGTGCCCTTCAGCTCCATGCCGTGCTGAGGCTCTGAGCCATAGCGGATACGCTGGGGTCTGAGGCACACGACTGCTTTATCGCCGATAGCGGGGCGGTGTTCCGGGCGGCAGGTGGCGGGCAGCAGGGTGCCGTGGGCATTCACTGTTATGCTGCCGTCGTCAGCGCTGCTTTCCACTGTGCCGCGGATCAGGTTGCTCTGGCCGATAAAACCGGCGACAAACAGAGTAGCAGGGTGTTCATACACCTCCTCGGGAGTGCCGATCTGTTCTACAAGTCCATTGCGCATCACAACGATCCTGCTGGACATGTTCAGCGCTTCTTCCTGATCGTGGGTAATGTAGATGAAGGTGATGCCCAACTGCTGCTGCAAGCGCTTCAGCTCGAATTGCATCTCCTGCCGCAGCTTCAGATCCAGCGCACCCAGCGGTTCGTCCAACAGCAGAACACGGGGCTTCAGTACTGCTGCACGTGCAATGGCGACACGCTGCCGCTGCCCGCCACTCAGCTGTGCCGGCATACGCTTTTCGTAACCGCTCAACCGTACCAGCTCAAGGGCTTCGGCAACACGCTGCTTTTGTTCTGCTTTGCTGATACCCTTCAGCTTGAGGCCATAGGCAATGTTTTGCTGCACATTCATGTGGGGAAACAGCGCATAGCTCTGGAATACAGTGTTCACGGGCCGCTTTTCCGGCGGCAGGTCGCTTACATCCTTGCCCTCCAGCCACACACTGCCTGCTGTGGCTTCCTCAAGACCGGCAATGATGCGCAGTGTGGTGGTCTTGCCGCAACCGGAGGGGCCCAGCAGGGTCAAAAACTCGCCGGCATCCACCGACAGATCCAGATCGTGCAGCACCATGCCGCTGCCATAGTCCTTGCAAAGGCCCTTCACCTGCAAAATAGGCGTGTTACTCATGTTGCTCCTCCTGCTCCGGTTGGGTTTGGCTGCATATGGTGGTAAGCAGCTGCTCAACGCTGGGCCATAGTTCCATATTCAGTGTGTAGATGGCCGCACAGCCCTCTCTGCGGCACAGCACCAGACCAGAATCTACCAGCAACTTCATATGGTAGGAAATGGTTGGTTGTGAGCAGCAGAATGCTCGGTGGATCTCGCAGCCATTTTTCTCGCTTGTGGAGAGTAGCCGGAGTATACAGAGCCGTGTATCATCGCACAGCGCTTTGAGCACTGGCAAAGATGCGTTGTAGGTGTTCATGAATGCCTCCTGCTAAACATAGAAAGATTTCAATATCGAAAACATTCTATTATACATAACAAGCCTTGTCAATGCTTTTTGACACAGAAACTTCCCAGTGGTATAATGCTGCCGTATTTCGAGAAGAAATGGGGGAGCAGACCAATGGCCACCTCTCTGGAGCACCGTGCCGAAACACTGGCAGGCAATACAGATACATCCCTTTTAAAGATTCTTGCGCTGGTTTTTATGCTCGTGGATCATATCGGTGCCCGTATTCTGACGGGAGTTACAGAGATGCGTATCATCGGCCGCATGGCGCTGCCGCTGTATGCATGGTGCCTTGTGGTCGGTAGTGAAAAAACCCGCGATATGAAGCGGTACATTCTGCGTATGCTGCTTATGGCGGTCGTCTCTCAGCCGCTTTACATGATCGGTCTGCAGCACAGCTATCAGGAACTGAACATCCTTTTTACGCTTACCCTTGGTCTTGTGGCTATCTACGGTATTCAAAGCCGCTTTTTCCTGAGCCAGATCTGGGTGCCGGCACTGTGCTATCTGGTGCTGGGCTACATACAGGTGGATTATGGCTGGCGGGGGCTCACCTTCATTATCCTTTTGTATCTGGCACGAGGCTCCCGTGGCGGTCTGGTGGCTGCCTTTCTGGCATATGCCATGTTCTGGGGCAACGGTAGCGCACAGGTTCATTCCATCCTCGGTATAAAGCTGGATCTGGGTGCATTGCCCGGCATCGGTTCAGTGTTGCAGCCCCTTTTCCGCTTGCAGGGTATGGTATGGCTGTCCCTGCCGCTGATCGCCATTCCCATGCATACCGGCATCAAGATGCCCAAATGGCTTGGGTATGCGCTCTATCCCTTGCATTTGGTGGTATTGATCATATTGCGGCTGATCTTTACCAATGCCACACTGGCATCCATGACTGCCATGTTCTGATTCCCTATGATTGGAGGATTCTGACCGTGAACAAGTATCATGTTTATGCGGATGCTACCGCAGATATCCCAAAGGAATTGCAAAAGCGCTACCATATTGATATTCTGCCCATTCCGGTTACTGTTGGCGACCAATCCTACATGAGTGGAGCAGAACTTGAAAACGAATTGTTTTATCAGATGCTGGAGGACGCTGAAGCCCTGCCCGTTACCTCCCAGATCACGCCCTATGTGTTTGAGGAGCTCTACCGCAATGAAATGGAAGCGGGCATGGAGGAGTTGTTCATTTTTCTGATCAATTCCAAGGGTTCTGCCACCTACAACAACGCAGTTGCCATGCGGGATGCCTTCTGCGAGGAACATCCGGATGCAAAACTGAAGATCCGTCTTTTCGATGGTGCAAGCTACTCTGCCGGCTATGGATACCCTGCTGTTATGACGGCGCAAAAACTGGAGATGGGTATGAGCGCCGATGAGGCAGAAGCTTATGCCAGAGAGCTTCTTGCCGGCCAGTGCATCTACTTTGGGCTGTATACCCTCAAGTACGCAGGAAAATCAGGACGTATTCCCAGTGCCGCTGTTTTTGTTGGCGAGGCGCAGGGCATCAAGCCCATTATGAAGATCCGTAAACACGCTATTACAACGGTTGGTAAGGCGCGTGGAGAGAAGAAGCTGATCAAAGAGATCGTAAAGATGGTCGTAAGTGATATGGAGCCGCAAACCCCTTATCAGGTCATCTACGGCAGCGATGAAATGGTTCTCCAGGAGCTGGTCGCTGAGATGGAAAAGAAGCTTGGCTACCCGCCCCAGTATAAGTTCCGCATTGGCCCTGCCATTGCCATTAATGCAGGCCCCAAGGTGGTAGGTGTCTCCTTCCGCAAATGCAAGAAGAAGCACAAGAAGGAAGAAGCCAAACAGTGATCTCTGCATAACCAATGACCCCCGGCAGAAAAACTGCCGGGGGTCATTAGTTATGCTTCAAGCAGCATACGGGTGAGTTCTGCCATGCTTGAGGCTTTGATAGATACTTCCGGCCCGAAGTACATGCCTTCGGGATCAAAAACAGCGCCATCCATACCGGCATTGCTGCCGCTCTCGATGTCGATGCCTCTGTCACCGATCATGATGCAGTGGGAAACATCAAGACCGTAACGGTCTATCAAAGAAAGCAGGGCATCGGGTGCGGGTTTGTGGGGGAAGCCGTCATCGCTGGTAACAGCACCGGAAAACAGCTCCCACAGTCCGTCTCGTTGCAAAAGAGAGATTGCGAGCCGGTCTCTGTGGGTGTAGAGATAGTGCCGGCATCCTGCTGCCGAAAGGGTACGCAGACAATCATCCAATCCGTCATAGGGCGGGAAGCTGATTTCAAGAGCGTGATGGCGCCGGAAACACTTCATCAGCGTTTCGATAGGTTTGCTGTAGGCTTCTGCGAAGCTGCTAACCGTAAAGAATACAGAGTGCTTCAGAAGCGGCAGTATCTCTTCGGATGAATGATGGGGGAGATCGCATTCCTTCAGGGTGCGCTGCATGGCGGCAATGATCTGTGGGTAGCTGTTGTACAGCGTGCCGTCAAAATCCCAGAACAGGTGGGTGTATTTCACGGTTCTCAATCCTGTGCAGGGGCGCTTTCGGCACTTTCATCGGCAACGGCCTTGGTGCTCTCAGGGTTGAGCTTGCTGACCAGCGCTTTTTCGATCCGATGATCGCAGATCTCTTCTACCTTCACTTTCAGACCGGCAACCTCCACTTCGGGGGTGCTGCCATCTTCGGGGATGCAGGAAAAGGTGGAAAACACCAGACCGCCAAGGGTATCATATTCATCGTCCAGCGGCAGCGCCATATTGATGGCTTCACTGAGCGTTTCCAGATCCACCGTGCCGCTAACGCGCCACAGGTTATCTTCCAGTTTTTCAACATCGTTGTCTTCGCTGGGGTCGAATTCGTCGTAGATATTTCCGACGATCTCTTCCAGCAGATCTTCCATGGTAACGATACCGCTCATGCCGCCGTATTCGTCCACCACCACTGCCAAATGGATCTTCTGCTTTTGCATATTGCTGAAAAGCGTATCGGCAGTAACGGTCTCGGGTACAAGGTAAGCGCTGCGCAGCAGCTCCCGCATCGGCTTCTTGCTTTCGCTTGCTGCGTTGAGCAGGAAATCGCGGGTGTTGAGCACGCCTACGATATCGTCGATATTCTCGTCATATACGGGGAAACGGCTCAAACCGGTCTCACGGATGGTGGAAAGGATCGCTTCATTGCTGTCGCCGACATGGAGGGAAACCACATCGATGCGGTGTACCATCACATCGGCAGCAGTCATGTTGTTGAACTCGAAGATGTTTTCGATCATATTGCGCTCTTCTTCTTCGATAGCGCCTTTTTCGCTGCCGATATCCACCAACATGCGGATCTCCTCTTCGGTCACTTCTTCGCTTGTCTCGTTGGGATTGATGCGGCATAGCCGAAGAATACCGTTGGTGCTCACAGTAAGCAGCCACACAATAGGCTTAAAAAGTTTGCTGACAAAATTGATAACACCACAACTCATACGAGCAACCTTTTCGGGGTTCTGCATGGCAATACGCTTGGGTGCCAGCTCACCAAGCACGATCATAAAGAAACTCAGGATCAAGGTGATCAGAATAAGGCAGATGGTATCCAGCAGGCCGCGGTACGCCTGGGGGAAACCCATGTTCATAATGGCGTTGGCCAGCATGGTGGAGAAGCCGTCTGCCGCAAAAGCGCTGGCGAGGAAGCCGCTCAGCGTGATACATACCTGAATGGTGGAGAGAAAGTTGGAGGGCGACTCGATCAGCCGGAGCATGATCTTGGCTTTGGCATCGCCTTCTTCG
This sequence comes from Candidatus Limiplasma sp., assembly GCA_045540635.1. Classification (GTDB taxonomy): domain Bacteria; phylum Bacillota; class Clostridia; order Christensenellales; family Aristaeellaceae; genus Limiplasma. The sequence goes on along the minus strand of JAZQHO010000107.1, from coordinate 18,503 downwards.
GCTTGACGGCGCACCTTGTTGTCATTTACAGAAACAAGTGCTGTTTCGGTAGAGGCAAAGAATGCGTTAATGGCGATCAGAAGAACCTGTACGAATAATTGACTGCCTATAGGGTCCAAGGAAAAAACCTCCCTTAATCTTTACTGCGGTTTCGAACCGCACAACATAATATTATAGCATATATCTGATAAAATTGCATCTGTTTCCAATAAAGAATGTGAATGTTTTGTGCTGAGACGGAGAAAAGCAGAGCCGCTGCAACCTTGTAAGCTGCAGCGGCCGTAAAACGGGGGAAAGGTAAGTTTACTTTTGCGCGAAGTTGAAATACTTCTTGGCGTTTTCGTAGCTTACACCGCGGACGATCTCCTTGAGGGTATCCATATCGTCGGGGAACATGCCTTCCTCCACCCACTGACCGAGCAGGCGGCACAGGATACGGCGGAAGTACTCATGACGCGGATAGCTCAGGAAGCTGCGGCTGTCGGTGAGCATGCCCACGAAGCCAGCCAGATAGCCAAGGTTTGCAAGACTGGTCAGTTGATCGGTCATGCCGGTAAAGTGATCGTTGAACCACCAGGCGGAGCCGTGCTGGATCTTGCTTACCGCCTCGGAGGACTGGAAGCAGCCGCACAGGGTATCAATGGCCTGATTATCGTTGGGGTTCAGGCTGTAAAGAATGGTCTTGGGCAGTTCGCCGGTGGCTTCCAGTGCGCCGAGGAAAGCGGCGGTCTGGGCAGCGGGAGCATAGTTGTCAATGGTGTCGAAGCCGGTATCGGGGCCCAGCTTGGCATACATCACGGGATTGTTGTCGCGGCGGCAGCCGTAGTGCAGCTGCATGATCCAGCCCAGCTGACGGTACTTACGGGCTACGAACAGCATGCAGGCGGTCTTGAATACATCCTGCTCGGCGGTGGTAACGTCGCCGCCGCTGAGGCGCTTCTGGAAGATAGCTTCCACCTCTGCATCGGTGGCGGGGGCATAGGCAACAAAGTTGAGACCATGGTCGCTGAGCACGCACTTGCGGGTGGCGAAGTAGTCCATACGCACGGCAAGAGCCTTCTTCAGATCCTCGAAGGTCTTGATCTCGATGCCGCTCACCTTTGCCAGCTTAGCAAGATAATCGGTGTAGTCGGGCTTTTCGAGGTTCATGGCCTTGTCGGGACGCCAGGCAGGCAGCACGGCGGTCTTGATGGTGGGGTCTGCAGCAAGCTTTTCGTGCCACTCGAGAGAATCGATGGGATCGTCGGTGGTGCAGATGGTTTCCACATTGCTGCGGGCGATGAGACCGCGAACGCCGAACTCAGGCTTCTTCAGCTGTTCGTTGCACAGGTTCCATACTTCCTCTGCGGTCTCCTTGTTCAGAATGCCCTCATAACCGAAGAAGCGGCGCAGCTCCAGATGGCTCCAATGGTACAGGGGGTTGCCGATGGCCTTGCCCAGCACCTCGGCCCACTTAATGAACTTGTCGTGAGCACTGGCATCGCCGGTAATGTATTTTTCGTCAACGCCTGCGCAGCGCATAAGGCGCCACTTGTAATGATCGCCGCCCAGCCATACCTGAGTAATGCTTTCGTAGTGCAGATCCTCATAAATCTCGCGGGGGCTGATGTGGCAGTGGTAATCGATGATGGGGCAATCGGCGGAAGCTTCGTGGTAGAGCTTGACCGCAGTGGGGGTATTGAGCAGGAAATCCTTATCCATAAAGGCTCTCATTGCAGGTTTCTCCCTTCGTTTTTGCTTGGTATCTTACAGCGTACTGTCGCGCTTGACCAGTTCGCCTGTAAAAACGATCTTCTGGGGCATCTCGCGCCCTTCCAGTACGCCCATCATGGTGGATACGCACTGTTCGCTTACAGCCTGCAGCTTGTTGTCCACACTGGTGATCTCCGGCTCGCAGCACAGGCAGAAGCTGGAGTTGTTGTAGCCAACGATGCTCAGGTTTTTAGGGATGGAAAGTTTTGCTGCTTTTGCGTATTTGACCGCACCGATGGCAAGGATGTCTTCGGAGGTCTGTACTGCATCAAATACAAGGCCGCTGTCTCGGAGGGCAAGGAGCTGATCTCTCACGGTGGGGATGTTGCTCTTTTCATCGGAGAAGAAGCGGATCAACTGTTCGTTGACGGGCATCCCGCGGCTTTCCAGTGCATCTCTGTACCCTGCAAGCTTTTTCTGGCCGTTGTAGTTCTTACTGTGGTACAGGTAAAGGATGTTTTTGCGGCCGGTATCCAGCAGGTACTGGGTAGCTTCGGTGGTGGCGCGCTGCTCGTCGCACATAACGCAGTAAACGTTTTCACAGGAGTAGGAGCCATTCAGCAGCACGATGGGTACCTGTTTAGCGGCATTGCGGATGTAGGCATTGTCTCGCTCCCGGCTTTCCACAAAGGTGGAACCCATCAGAACAATGCCGTCCACATGGCGGCTGGTAAGCATCTCGATACCCTGTTGGCGGGCTTCCAGAGATCGCTCGGTGCAGCACAGCAGGCAATCGTAATGGTATTTGCGGAAAGACTTCTCCAAAATCGCCAGTGCATGGGAAAGGTAGGTATCCGATGCATCGGGGCAGAGCAGACCGATGGTCTTCATGGTATTGAGACCAAGACCGCGGGCAAATGCATTGGGTACATAGTCGCAATCGTTGATGACCGCCAGCACCTTCTCGCGGGTCTTTTGGCTTACATGGGGGCTGTTGTTCAGCACCCGGGAAACCGTGGCGATGGAAACGCCTGCTTTTTCGGAAATGTCGTAAATATTCATGGTATTTTGCGTCTCCCTTTCGGAATGTAAATGCTTACGCTTTCATCTCATTTGGATTATACAACTTTCATTCTTTATTTGCAATCCTTTTTCATACATTTTTTCGCGTTTTCACAGATGGACAATTACGTGCAAAAACGATTCAATTCCGCAAAACGGATTGACGTTTCATTTGTTTGGGTATAGAATACAGATGATTTGATGTAATTGTTTACATCGTTGCGTGGTACGGCTTTGGAATCTGAAAATACAGCGGAGGGATGAAACATGGATCGTCTGAACGCCAATGGGCAGGAAACCCGCAAGCTCCCCATAAAGGTGCTGCAGTTTGGTGAAGGCAACTTTTTGCGGGCCTTCGTGGATTACATGCTCGACATCGTCAACGAAAAGACCGACTTTGCCGGAGGCATTGTGCTTGTAAAGCCCATTCCCTTCGGTACGCTGGATAGCTTCCACGAGCAGGATTGCCGCTATACCGTTATGCTCCGCGGTCTTGTGGATGGCGCACCTACCGAGCAGACCCGTCTCATCACTTCTGTAACGGATGCTGTGGATGCCTACGGTGAGTACGAGAAGTACGCAGCTTATGCTAAAGAAGAAACGCTGCGCTACATCGTAAGCAATACGACCGAGGCCGGTATCGTACTGGACGAAAGCGACAGCTTTCAGCTCTGCCCGCCCAAGTCCTACCCCGGCAAGCTGTGTAAGCTCCTCTTTGAACGCGCCGAGGCTTTCGGTTATGCCAACGATAAGGGACTGGTCATTCTGCCTGTTGAGCTGATCGACGACAACGGCATCGAGCTCAAGCGTTGCGTAAAGGCACTTGCGAAGCTTTGGGAGCTGGGCGAACGTTTCGAAAACTGGCTGGATGAAGCCTGCGTATTCACCTCCACGCTGGTAGACCGCATCGTTACCGGCTACCCCCGCGACGAGGTGGAAGCCATCTGGGAGAAGTTGGGCTATGAGGACCGTCTGCTGGTCACAGGTGAGCCTTTTGCCCTGTGGGTCATCGAATCCCCCAGAGATCTGTCCGAAGAACTGCCGCTGCCCGCCTGCGGTCTGCCGGTGATCTATACCGATAATCAGAAGCCTTACAAGCAGCGCAAGGTACGCATTCTGAACGGTGCACATACTTCTTTCGTACCCATGGCATTCCAATGTGGTTACGATTATGTGCTCGATGCCATGCACGATCCCATGATCAAGAACTTTATGCAAAAGACCCTCTACGACGAGGTGATCCCCACCCTTTCTCTGCCCCGCGAAGACCTGATGGCCTTTGCCGAGGCAGTTACCGGTCGTTTTGAGAATCCTTACATCAAGCATGCGCTGCTTTCCATCTGCCTCAACAGCGTCAGCAAGTGGCGTGCGCGCTGCATGCCCAGCCTTCTGGGGTATGTGGAAAAGACCGGTGAACTGCCCGCACGCCTCACCTTCTCTCTGGCTTCTCTGATGGCTCTGTACCATGGCGGCGAAATCGTGGATGGCAAGCTGGTCTGCAAGCGTCACGGCGAAGCATATACCCTGCAGGATGATGCGGCTGTGCTGCAGTTCTTCGCAGCCAACAACGATGCTGCACCCGCCGATACGGTACGCGCTTTCCTCTCCAATGAAACTTTCTTTGGCCAGGATCTGACCCTGATCCCGGGCCTTGCCGACAGCGTTGCAGAAAGCTATCAGGCCATTCTGAGCCGCGGTATGAACGCTGTTATGAGCGAACGCTTTGGAGGCTGAAATATGCGAGCAATGCTAAAAATCACCCCTGCGGATAATGTAGCTGTTGCACTGCGTGCGCTGGAAGCGGGGGAGACCGTTGAAGTGGAAGGCACTGCTTACACTGCCAAAACCCCTGTGCCCGCCGGACACAAGATGGCGCTCAAGCCCATTGCGGCCGGTGAGACGATCGTTAAATACGGCTATCCCATCGGCGAAGCCAAGTGTGATATTGCTGCCGGCGAACATGTGCATGTGCAGAATCTGCACACGCTGCTCTCCGGCGAGCTCAGCTACGAATGGCATCCCTGCGGCAAGCCCCTTCTGCCCGCAGAAGAAAAGTATTTTCCCGGCTATCTGCGTGCCAATGGCAACGTGGGTGTCCGGAACGAGCTGTGGATCCTGCCCACTGTCGGATGTGTATCCGGTATCGCCAAAGCACTGGAGAAGCAGGCACAGGTGCTGATAGGCGGCGGCGTTGAGGCTGTGCACGCCTTCACGCATCCCTACGGCTGCTCCCAGATGGGCGACGATCAGGAACACACCCGTGATGTATTGGCAGACCTTGCCCAGCACCCCAATGCAGGTGGCGTGCTGGTGCTGGGTCTCGGCTGTGAAAACAGCGGCGTGGAGGAGATCCGTAAGCGCATGTCGAATATTGATGACAAGCGTGTACGTTTCCTTGTCTGCCAGCAGGTGGAGGACGAGCTGGCAACCGGCATGGAACTGCTTACCGCCATTGCCGATGAGATGCGTAGCGATATCCGTGTTCCCTGCTCCGCCTCCAAACTGGTGGTGGGTCTCAAGTGCGGCGGCTCGGATGGCTTTAGCGGCATTACAGCTAACCCCGTCATCGGCGGTTTCTCCGATCTGCTCATTGCACAGGGCGGCAGTACCATCCTGACGGAAGTGCCGGAGATGTTCGGTGCCGAAACCATTCTGATGGATCGCTGTGAAACCGAAGAAACCTTCAACAAGACGGTTTCCCTCATCAATGATTTCAAGCGATACTTTGAGGAGAACCATCAGACCATTTACGAGAATCCTTCGCCCGGCAACAAGGCAGGCGGCATCAGCACGCTGGAGGACAAGGCGCTTGGCTGCACCCAGAAAAGCGGCTTTGCTCCCGTCAAGGATGTTCTTTCCTACGGTGAGCGCATTAAAACGCAGGGTCTTAATCTGCTGTCCGCACCCGGAAACGATTTGGTAGCCGCCACTGCTCTGGCAGCCGCCGGTGCACAGATCGTGCTGTTCTCCACCGGTCGCGGCACGCCCTTTGCATCGCCGGTGCCTACGGTCAAGATCTCTTCCAATACACCTCTTGCCGAAAAGAAGCGCAACTGGATCGATTTCAACACCGGTACGCTGCTTACCGGACAGGAGCTGCCACAATTGGCAGAAGCGCTGATGGATAAGGTGCTTGCCATCGCAGGCGGCGAGCTGGTGCTCAGCGAAATAAGCGGCTACCACGATATGGCTATCTTCAAAACCGGCGTTACCCTGTAATGCCGAAGCGATACCTCATTACTTATGGATCCAACGAAACGAAAGGACGGAAGAACCATGGACATGATCGAAAAACTCTCTCTTGCTGGCATCGTTCCCGTTATCAAGGTAGAAGACGCTGCGGATGCAGTACCTCTTTGCAAAGCGCTTTGCGACGGCGGTCTGCCGGTTGCGGAGATCACCTTCCGCTCCGATGCTGCCGAGGAGGCGATTCGCCGTGTGCATGAAGAACTGCCCGAGGTCATCCTTGGCGCTGGCACCGTGCTTACCCGCGATCAGGTAGACCGTGCCGTTGCTGCCGGTGCTACCTACATTGTTTCTCCGGGCCTCAACCGCGACATCGTGCGCTACTGCCGCGAAAAGGGCGTTGCCATCGTTCCCGGCTGCGCCAATCCCAGCGATGTGGAAGTGGCTCTGGAAGAGGGTCTCAAGACCGTTAAGTTCTTCCCCGCCGAAGCGCTGGGCGGCCTGCCCCTGATCAAGGCCATGGCGGCTCCCTACGGTGCTGTCACCTTCCTGCCCACCGGCGGCATTACCGAAAAGAATATCAACGATTACCTGTCCTTCCCCAAGATCGTGGCTTGTGGCGGCAGCTGGATGGTTCCCGCCGATGCCGTTGCCAACAAGGACTGGGCCCGCATCGAAAACCTGACCCGTACTGCTGTCAACACCATGCTGGGTCTGGAACTGCGCCATGTTGGCATCAACAGCGGCGACCCCGAAACCGCCAAGAAGGATGCCGAAATGATCGCCAAGCTGCTGGGTTGGCCGCTGGATGACCACAAGAATGCCATCTTCGTAGACAACGCCTTCGAAGTGATGAAGGTACCCTTCCGCGGCAAGAACGGCCACTTCGCTATCGCCTGCAACAACATCAAGCGTGCCCGCTGGCATCTGGAGCGCCGCGGCTTCGTCTTTGATGATGACAGCGCCATCATCAAGGATGGCAAGCTGCGCGCCATCTACCTCAAGGACGATATCGCCGGTTTCGCCTTCCACCTGCTGCAGAAGTAATTTCCGCTCATCCAAACACTTATCATATACGTAAAGGAGAACCTAAGCCATGAGCAAGAAAGTTGTTACCTTCGGTGAGATTATGCTCCGCCTCAAGAGCCCCGCTTACGAGCGCTTCTTCCAGTCTCCCACCCTCGAAGCCACCTTTGGCGGCGGCGAGGCCAATGTGAGTGTTTCTCTTGCCAACTACGGCATGGAGACCGCTTTTGTAACCGTTCTGCCCAGCAATGATATCGGCACCGCCTGCCTGCGTGAGCTGCGCGGCTTTGGCGTGGATGTGAGCAACATCGTCCGCAAGGATGGCCGTATGGGCATTTACTATCTGGAGACCGGCGCTGTGCAGCGTCCCAGCAAGGTCATCTACGACCGTGCCGGTTCCGCCATCTGCGAAGCCAAGCCCGGCGATATCGATTGGAAGAAGGCCTTCGAAGGCGCTACCTGGTTCCATCTCACCGGTATCACTCCCGCCATCAGCGAAGGCGCTGCCGAGCTGAGCCTGGAGGCCGCTAAGACCGCCAAGGAAATGGGTCTGCATGTGAGCTGCGACCTCAACTACCGTAAGAACCTGTGGAAGTACGGCAAGACCGCCGATCAGGTGATGACCGAGCTGGTCAAGTATGTGGATACCGTTATCGCCAACGAAGAGGACTTCCAGAAGTCCCTGCTGCTGAAGGCCGAGAGCGCCGGCGCTGTGGAAGATGGCGAGCTGAACATCGAGCAGTACAAGGCCATCGCAAAACTGGCCATGGATACCTATCCCAACATCAAGCGCGTTGCCATCACCCTGCGTGAGAGCAAGAGTGCCAACCATAACGACTGGAGCGCCTGCCTCTATAACGGCAAGGACTTTTTCCTCTCCCGCAAGTACCGCATCACCGATATCGTGGATCGCGTTGGCGGCGGCGACAGCTTTGGCGCCGGTCTGATCTACGGTCTCAACAACTACGATGATGAAAAGATTGCTCTGGAGTATGCTGTGGCTGCCAGCTGCCTCAAGCACACCATCCCCGGCGACTACAACCGCGTCAGCGTTTCTGAGGTTGAAAGCCTCATGAAGGGCAGCGGCAGCGGCCGTGTCCAGCGCTAAACATTTCATATGCAGGAGGGTATACCCATGAATATGTTCTCTCTTGAGGGCAAGATCGCTCTCGTTACCGGCGGCAGCTACGGTATCGGCTTTGCCATTGCCGAGGGTCTCGCTCAGGCCGGTGCTACTATCGTTTTCAACGATATCAATCAAGATCTGGTCAACCGAGGTCTGGCTGCCTATGAAGAAAAGGGCATCAAGGCTCATGGCTATGTGTGCGATGTTACCAATGAGCCTGCTGTGCAGGAGATGATCGCCATCATCGAAAAGGAAGTCGGCATCATTGATATTCTGGTCAACAACGCCGGTATCATCAAGCGCATTCCCATGTGCGAGATGAGCGCTGAAGATTTCCGCAAGGTGATCGATGTTGACCTGAACGCTCCCTTCATCATGTCCAAGGCCTGCATTCCTTCCATGATCAAGAAGGGTCACGGCAAGATCATCAACATCTGCTCCATGATGTCCGAGCTGGGCCGCGAGACCGTGAGCGCTTACGCTGCTGCCAAGGGCGGCCTCAAGATGCTCACCCGCAATATCTGCTCCGAGTACGGCGAACAGAACATCCAGTGCAACGGTATCGGCCCCGGCTATATCGAAACGCCTCAGACCGCTCCGCTGCGCGAGCGTCAGGCTGATGGCAGCCGTCATCCTTTCGATTCCTTCATTGTAGCCAAGACCCCTGCGGGTCGTTGGGGCAAGCCGGAGGAACTGGTAGGCCCTGCTGTTTTCCTGGCTTCTGATGCCTCCAACTTTGTCAACGGCCACATCCTGTATGTGGACGGCGGTATCCTTGCCTACATCGGCAAGCAGCCGTAATTGGGTTTAGACCACGAGCCCGTTGCAGCAATGCAACGGGCTCGTTTTTTCTTGCCAGATGGCTTTGCCGGTGCTATGATAGAGGCAGCATTTGAAAGGGGGAGTTTACAATGGAGAATATCATGGAGCGCAAGCAGGCTTTTGAGCTGCTGTGCAAGTACAACAAGGAAACCTTTCATATTCAACATGCGCTTACGGTAGAAGGCACCATGCGTTGGTATGCCAATGAGCTGGGCTACGGAGAGGAAGCAGACTTCTGGGCGACTGTTGGCCTGCTGCACGATATCGATTTTGAGAATTGGCCTGATGAACATTGCAAGAAAGCGCCTGTGCTTCTGCGGGAAGCCGGGGTCGGTGAAGAAATGATCCATGCCATCTGCTCACACGGCTACGGTCTTTGCTGCGATGTTGAGCCCGTGCATCAGATGGAAAAGGTACTTTTTGCTGCCGATGAGCTCACCGGCCTGATCGGTGCGGCAGCGCTGATGCGCCCCAGCAAGAGCGTAATGGATATGGAGGTTTCCAGCATCAAGAAAAAATTCAAAGATAAAAAATTTGCCGCAGGCTGCTCGCGCGACGTGATCTCGCAGGGTGCCGAAATGCTGGGCTGGGAGCTTCCGGAGCTTTTTGAAAAGACCATCCTTGCCATGCGTTCCTGCGAGGAAAGCGTTCAGCAGCAGATGGCTGCCCTCTGAGCCTGCGGTGCAAAAAGGAATGAATGTTTTTGAAGCATCGCTTGTTTGTTGTTGAAGGTTTACCCGCATCCGGCAAGAGCAGCATATCCGCCTGCACGGCGAGGCTCCTTGAGTCTTATGGCAAAGTTGCCTTCGTAGATGAAGGTACCGGCGACCACCCCGCGGATTATGAGTTTCATGCGCTGGCTCCGGCGGGCGCGGCAGGGGAGGAACGCCGTGTGGTACCGCTTTCGGATTACCACGGCGAAGCCTTTGAGAAGCTGTTGCCCTATAAAATCTATGATGGATTGCCATGGCAGGAGGAACAGCCTCTTATGCTTGATAAATGGCGGCAGTTCGTGACCGCTGCACAACCGGATACACGCTATGTATTCAACTGTGTACTTCTGCAAAATCCAATGTGCGAGACCATGATGCGCTTTGGCTTTGAAGAGACGGTCTCTGCATCACACATCGCAACCATCACGGATGTGATCCTGCCTCTCGAGCCGGTGGTCATCTATCTGCATAACAACGATATCGCTACTTCTGTCCATAAGGCTGCCGGCGAAAGACCCGGATGGCTGGATGCAGTGATCCCGTACCATACAGATGGGGCTTATGGCAGAAGCATTGGCGCAGCAGGGTTCGAAGGCTATATCCGCTGTCTTGAAGAGCGGCAGGAGCGTGAGCTTCGGATCCTTTCGAAGCTTCCTGTATGCAGCTTTGTATTGAAGGATCCCCAAAAGGATTGGAATGCTGCGCATGCTACGCTTGCCGCATGGGTGAGCGATCTGCTGCAGTAAGAGAAAGAAGCCCGCACCACAGATGTTCTCTGCGATGCGGGCTTTTCACTATACTCATTGCAGCATCAGGGCTTCGAAGCCGCTGCTGTATACTTTCGTGCCGTCTTTCAGCACCCATACCGCTTCGGTGCCCGGGTACTGCTCCAGTAGCTTCTTTCCATCCTCCACCGGCATGGTGAACAGGGCAGTGGAAAGAGCATCTGCCAGACCGCTGTCCTCGGTAATGACCGAAACCGCCCATAGATACTCGGAGGGCATCAGCGTATCCGGATCGATGATGTGATGGTACTGCTTGCCATCTACCGTATAGTAGCGCTGGTAGCTGCCGCTGGTCACAAGCGAAGCATTCGCCAGCCCCAGCACGGCAATATGCTGCTGCTGGTTCTCCAGATCCGGATTTTGCACTCCTACCGGAAAGGCTGTTCCATCGGGTCTGAGACCTACGGAGCGCACATTGCCGCCAATGGAGAGCAGCACTCCGCTCACGCCCTGTGCGGTAAGCAGATCTGCCACACGTTCAACAGCATACCCTTTGGCAATGGCACCCAGATCCAGCTTTAAAGCCGGATCAGAGAAGAAAACAGTTTGGTTTTCGCTATCCAGCACGATGCTTTCAGGGTCTGTGTGCGTGGCGGCATTCTGCAAGGCAGTCATATCCGGCAGTGCAGCGGCTACAGGCATGGCCAGTCCCTTCTCTCGGGCTTCGTGCCAAAGGCCCAGTACACTGCCCATGGCAATGTTCACTTTGCCATGGGTCTTGTAATACATACCTTTCCCAAGGCTCAGCAGTTGGAACAGAGGCGCATCCACTTTGACAGGAGCTTTTGCTGCGTTTTGGTTGAGCGCATACACACCATTTACACCGGCAGTCGGGTTGTACTGGTCGAACAGCTGATGGTAGTACACCAGCTCCCGATGCACCAATTGAGCGATCCGGTCGGCTTCCTTCTGTTCGTCAGAATAGATGACCAGCTGCGATGCGGTGTCGAACAAACCCAGAAAAGAAGCCGTATAGCGCTGTGCGTTGGCTGCCGTACAGCTGCAAAGCAGAACGAGGCACAAAAGCAGGGAAACGATATGTTTCATACAATGCTCCTTTCTGTTTCAGCTTTACCGCAAAACGGCGCCGTTATTCGATGGGGATCTCCGCGGCCTGTGCAATACTTTTGAGATGCTTACGGAATGCACCGGCAAATCCCTTGGTGATCTGGTTCACGAAAGCGCCGGAATCGCCGTAAAGCTCTTTGTTGATGGCCTCCCGCAGCTTTTGACGGGTCGCTTCGCTGCTCAGGCGCTTTTCACTGTTCATACGCCTTACCATCATGGGAAGATTGGCACGCATCAGCTGGTCGGAAAGCTTGTTCCAGCCAAAGAGGCTCACAATGGCACCAATGGCTACGCCTGCAATAAAGCCGAGGGGGCCTGTGGCGATCAGGGCAAGACCTCCGCCACCGCATAACAGTCCCACGATCACGCTTACAATGATGCCCAGCATCGTGCCAACAAAGGAGAAGTTGAGCATTTCCTTTGCGGTAAAGCATTCCACCTTGTTGCCGCCGTTGGCGATCAGATCAAGGGCCATCTCCTTGCGGGGCACTTCATAACGGTCACAGATAGGATCTACCATATTCTGCAAAACCGGTGTCAGCTTTTCCACCCAGCCGTTGATGGCTGGAGACAGCGCCTTCTCGGTCATGGGAGAGCATAGAACCGTGCTCATGCGCTGCTTCATAGCGGTGTTCATATCATCCAGCGTGCGCAGATCGCCCCGCTGCCAATCCCGATAGATGGGCAGAACTGCCTCATCCATCAAAAGATCCACCAGTGCATCCAGCACGCCGGGGATCAGTTCGGGAAGTGATTGCCGAACCACCACATTGATGCGCTCTTCGGTGATCTCCTTGGAGATCGCCTCACGGAAAGCCCTGAGATTTTCATCGATCCAGCCTGCATAGGCGAGACCTTTGGCAATGGAAAACTCCGGCTCGGGGCAGCAGACAACCACAGCATCGGGGAAGGTATCCTTACAGGCTTGCCGGAAAAACGGCATACGGGAAGCACCGCCTGTCAGCAGCAAAAGGCGGGGCGGCTTTTTTGCGGTAAGATAAGCTGCGTTGCCAAGTGCTTCACGGATCGCCTGCTCGAAGGAACGGCCGGACAGCAGGCTGAGGCGGCTCTGCGTAATGCTTCTGGCGGCATCTCCATCCATTTGCAGCAACAATCTTTGAATGCCGTCATAGCAGATGCGCAGAGATTTTTTGACCAGCGCATCTGTATCCTTGGCAATGCGGGTATAGTAAGCCTCCTTGATGCGGCGTGCCTCCAGCTCGCAATAGCTGTACCAGCTCTTGCTCTCCCGAAACACCTGCTCAATGGCTTTTTTGTCCCTGCTTTTCTCCACGCACTGGTGCAGCAGCTCTGCATCCAGCAAGCCACCGCCAAGCGCCACCTCACCGAAGGTGCCTACACCGGTCTCACGTCCGTCTACAATATAAGCAAAATCGAGTGTAGAGGAGCCGATATCCACCACCAGAGCGCTTTCGTTGAGAATATCGATATCCAGCGCTACGGTTTTGGCATATTTGGCATAGAGGAACGCTGCGCGGGATTCGGAGATGATCTGCGGGTTGGGGATCCCTGCGCGCACCATCAGATCGCGATAGCGGTCACGGGTGGCTGCACTCCAGCCCGCCGGGCAACCGATCACAAAACGGTCATCTGCCAGCAGCTGTCCGCTCTGGCGAAGATCCTTCATCACACCGCTCACAAAGTCGATTATATCTGCATTGACGGATTCATCGAAAGTGAAACGACTCTTGAAGCGCACGCTCAGACCGTCTGCCAGCTCATCCGTGTACGCTCTCTCACCGATCACGACCTCGCCGCCGATGCGGCCCACGGCGCTGAGAATGCTGCCGCAGCCGGCAACCGGCAGGATGATGGGTTCGATGCCGGAACCCTGCTCAAAAGCGGCGACAGCGCTTTCGCCGTCGCCGATATCAAAACCGATATATCGCATGGTAACTCCTTCAGGCTGCTTTTGTTTCCACCACTGCCGTGCCTCTGCGCAGCAGCCGGTGATCCTCTGCCGACAGCAGAGCGGGGCAGAGGGTGCGGGTCATGCTTTTGGAGGGAAGCTGGGTAAAAAGCTTTTCACTCTCTGTGCTGTAATCCACCGCTTCCAGCCCCATTTCCATCAAAAGCTGGTGCATAGCCTCTTCTGCCTGCTGGCGCAGGTCGTCGTCGTAAGCATAGATGGCCTCCAGCAGTTCGGAGACAGCATCAAGGTTCTGCCAGCCACTACCACCTTGAGGCCTGCGCAGCGACTTGTTCAGATAAGCAAAATCGGTAGCGCAGCGGTCGATCATAATGATTTGTGCTTCAACAGCGCCGAGCAGCTGATCCGCATCCACGCTGTGGCTGGTAAGCAGCTCAGGCTGTACACCGGTCAAAGCCTTCCGGCGTGCTCGGGCATTCCATATAGCGCTTACAATGCCTGTCACCAAGCCTGCCAGTGGCAGCAGGCAGCCGATCAGATCTCCCTTGATATAGCACCAGACAGCGGAGAGGATCAGCAGTGCAACGCTGATGATGATCAGCGGCAGACCTGGCAGCCTTTGTTTTTCTTGCTTGCGGGAAACAGCAGCCCATGTAGTGGTGCTAATGGGTACACTGACGAGCGAAAGGCTGTTTTTGAGCATTGCAAACAGAATGCCCAGCTGTTGACGCAGCACATCATCGCTTTGAGCGGCCAGCGTGTTTTGCTCGGTTTGCAAAACAGCATGGCGCACCGTGTAGATGATATCGCTGATCTCGCTTTTTTCTGCCAGCTCTTTCGCGAGAGAAGGCCGCTGCTCCTGCCAGAATTCAAGTGCCGTCATGTCAGCGCCCACTCTTTGCTTTGGCTCGTGCCTTTGCAGCAGAAGCCTTGGACTTTACAGAGGAGCCGGACGCGGAAGAACCACGGGTTGCTTTGGCGCTGGCAGAGGTCTTTGCCTTTTCGCGGGCACGTTCCTTGGCAGAGGTGGCCTTTTCCTTCACGGAGCCGCCGGTGGTCTTATCTTTGGCGCTCTCCTTGGCTTCCTTGGCTTTTTCCTTTACAGAGCTGCTCTTGCTGCTGCGCACCTTGCGTACCTTTTTAGCAGAAGCGGCAGATTTTTCGATGGTTTTCAGCTGTGCAGTCTCGGAAGCTTCGGTGTTGGTAGCGCCGATGCCGGTCAGGTCGGAAACGGTATCTCCCAGATTGTCGATCAGGCCGCCGAGGGGGTTGGAATCGGAGTCACCATCCATCAGACCGCCAACCAGATCCTCCAGCACATCGCTGATGTCGTCAGAGGAAGAAGAGGAACTGCCGGAAGAACCGCCCAGAAAGCCACCCAGCAAAGATTCGAGGAAACCGCCTTTCTTAGCCATAGAGACTACCTCCTGTACAAATGTGTATTGTTACTGTTTCAATAACGACGCGGGGGAGAGTTCACAGATCACGGATCTGTTCAAGCTCGGCATCGGTCAGGGGCCGCCACATGCCGCGGGGCAGTTCGCCCAGCTTCAGCGGCCCAAAACGGATGCGCCTGAGCAGTACCACCTGATGGCCGATCTGCTCCACCATTTTTCGCACCTGACGGTTGCGCCCTTCGTGGATGGTGATGAGCATATCGGTAAACAGATTCTGCTGGCTGAGGATCTTGGCTTTGGCGTGAGAGGTCATTCGGCCGTCCACCATCACACCGCGCTCCAGTCTGCGGGCTTCGGCAGGAGTTACAACGTTGCTGACTCGTGCCAGATAAACTTTTTCCACCTCTCTGGAGGGGTGGAGCATGCGCTCTGTAAGATCGCCATCGTTGGTAAGGAGCAGGAGCCCTTCACTGTCGTAATCAAGACGGCCGACCGGGTAGAGGCGCACCGGATAATCCTTGAAGCGGTCCAGCACCGTTGCACGCCCTTCGGGGTCGTGGGCGGTTGTCACCTCGCCTGCAGGCTTGTGGTACATCAGATAGTGCTTCTGCGCCTCAGGTGTAACGGGCTTGCCGTCCACGCATACATGTTGCCCGTTTTCTACCTGTGTACCCATTTCGGTGATTACCACACCATCCACGCTTACATGGCCTTCGGCGATCAGCTTCTCAGAAGCTCTGCGGGATGCAACACCGCAGGAAGCCAGATACTTTTGCAGTCGCATAGATCCTCCTTGTGCGGCCTGTGCCGCCTTTACAAGCATAACAGAAAAAGCACGAAAACACAAGAAAGAACACGCTTTTCCGCTGTAAACAAACGGTTAATCCAAAAGGATGGTTGCACCCGCATCCACTTTGTAGGTCTTGCCGTCTGCCCAAAGCCAGAGTGGGAAACTGGCCGGGTTGTAGACACGGTTGCCGTCTGCACTGGTAATGAGGCTCCGCCACGCATTTACATAATCGCAGATCTCAATGTTGGTGGCATACCAAATATCCGCTTTACCGCCGACAGTTGCGGCAAACTTCTCGATCACGTGCCAGTTGTCGTTGGCTTCGAACTCATAGCTGTGGCCCCAGAGGTAGAACAGCTTTGGGCGTGACCAGTGATAGTTGGGTTCGGCAAGAAATTCTTCGGCCAATTCCATCAGGCGGGGATGGTCATGGTGGCAGGTGCTGGGCATTCGGAGCCAGTCGGTGGGAATGTCAAAACGGCAGGTAGCCTCTACCGTGCGGCAGTAGGCAACACCGCAGTGGCGCAGCAGATCGGCGGTATCCGCGCTGTTGGTGCCATAGGGATAAGCCATACCGCGTACAATGCGCCCGAACATCTCCTCCAGCGCTTCACGATCCTTGACGATCTGGTAAGCCGCCGTTCCGTTGGAAAGCAGGGTCAGGTCAGGGTGGGTATAGGCATGGAGAGCAACCTCATGACCGCTGCCGGCGTACAGCTCATAAGCAGCGCTTTTGGTCATTCTGCGGTGGATCTGCCCTTCGGGATACACGGTGCCTTCCGGCGCAAACAAACCGCCGCTCAGGTTGAAAGTGCCCTTCAGGCCGTACTTGTTCATGATCTCGATCAGTCGGGCATCCTGCTCAACGCCGTCGTCGTAGCTGAGGGTAAGGGCTTTGCAGAGGCCGCCGGGGAAAAGCAAACTCATCTCACGCATGGGGTCATTCCTCCCAAATTTTTGTTGTTTGGCCCGGCGGAACTGTCATGCCGGTAGCTTCTATACATTATACCTCTGCACCGCCTTTTTTGGCAACCAAAAACCTTTACAACTCATTCTCTTGCACACTGGGAATGGGTATAGTATACTAATGATGACGTAATAGGCATATTTCGTCATCTATTGTTGAAAGGAATGAATGTTTGCAATGCGGAAATGCACCTTTTCTGTGCTGTTGGTTCTGGTACTGCTGATGACCCTCTCCCTTGTGTTTCTGATCCCCTCCGGCGCTGTAACGGAAGAAGCCGAGTACCTCTATGATGAATGGCTGATGGAAGAGGATGGGGATGATGAGGAGTACGGCGCAAAGCATAAGCCTGTGGCGGTGCTTGCCAGCGCTGTTTTCAGCGATATCCTGCCTTCCTCCGGCATCGATCCGCTGCCTGTGGAGCTGGGTGTACCCGGCAACGCTCCGGTAGCTGAGAATTATACCGAGAACGGCTACCGCGATGAGAGCATCATCGTCGAAATGGAAAAGCGCCGCATGTACGACAGCGACGTATATATTGCCTACATCAAGGTTGCCACGCCCTCTCAGCTGCGTACCGCCATTGCCGGCAACAAGCTCAGCTCCGAGCGCAGCAACACCGTCCGTTCCATCGCAGGCAACTACAATGCCATCGTTGCCATCAACGGCGATTACTACGGCAAGGTTGCTACCGGCTACATCAACCGTATGGGGGCGGAGGGTCGTCAGAAGCCCAGCAAGACCATGGACCTGCTCTGGATCGATGAGTTGGGCGATTTTCACATCATCCCCAACGGTCAGAGTGGTCAGAAGGAAGCATACAAAGAATTCACCGCCAAGCATGAGCTGATCAATGGTTTCGCTTTCGGCCCCGGTCTGGTGGTGGACGGCAAGATCGTTGAGGTGCGCGAGGATACATGGGATCACGCTGCCTACAAGGAGCCTCGGGCGGGCATCGGTCAGATTGATACCCTTACCTATGCTATCGTGGTGGTCAATGGCCGTGAGGAGACCACTGCAGGCGCAACCATCGAAGAGTTTGCCGATATCATGTATCAGCTTGGCTGCAAGCAGGCTTACAATCTGGATGGCGGCAACAGCGCAACGTTGGTTTTCAACGGTCAGGTGTACAACGAAAAGGCTGCCGACGAGCGCGATGTGCAGGATATTATTTATTTTGCCACCGCAGTGGATGGTGAATAAGCCATGGAGATGACCTTTGAATTTATCGGTCTTACCGGCTACCGCCTCGGGCTTTTTGCAGCCGTGGGCACGCTGTTGCTGTTTGGATGCATGCTGCTTTTGGCAAGAAAACGCAGAGTGGCTCCCACTTCCGTCTGCGTTCTGACCCTCTGCGCCATGGTGTGCGGCATCCTGTTTGCCCGTCTGTTTTACTGTCTCATCAACCTTTCCGATTTTATCGAGGCATACGAAAATCCGCTGCTGATGTTCCGTTTCTTTGACGGTGGTATGTCGGTGGCAGGCCTTTTGTGCGGTTTGCTGATCGCCGTTCCTATGGCAGCCGCCTTTACCGGCGAAGATTCCCGCGAACTGTTGGATCTTCTCTGCGTGCCCATGGGGCTGCTGTTTGCCTTTATTTATCTGGGGCAACAGGATACCGGGCTTGGTATCGGCAAGATCGTAGAGGAGAGCGCTGTCACAGACGGGTTGCCCTTCCTGTTCCTGTGCGAGCGGATGGGCATCAATGTGGAATACCGCATGCTGGTCTATCTCTATCAGGCGTTGCTTTCGCTTCTCATCGCACTTGCCATGATCCCGCTTTATTTTTACTGGCAAAAGAAACCCGGTTTCCGGGCAGGAGAGAGCGCCGTGGCTGCACTCAGCCTGTATGGCGCTGCCATGGCAGTGCTGGAGAGTCTGCGGGATGACGGACATATGCTGCTCATCTTCCTGCGCATCGGTCAGGTAGTGGCGGCACTTCTGCCCGTGGTATCACTCATTGTACTGGGTAGCCGCTACC
>JAZQHO010000106.1:0-9216 GCA_045540635.1 Candidatus Limiplasma sp. | reverse complement strand
CTTGCCGCAGGCGGCGGCAGCATGGTTTCTGCCGTCACAGTTGGTATGGCCGGCAAGGCCGCAGGAAGCGCTGCTGTGGTTTCTGCCGTCGCACACATGGTGGCCGAAGATGCCGCAGCTTGCTGCTGCATGGGCGCTGTCGCCCGCAGTGACCTGCTGCCCGCAGCCGGGGCATGCGGAGGTGGGCTGGGTGGTCCTGCGCCAGAGCTTGAACTGCACGGTCTGCTGGGCAGCGCCTTCGCCCCACTTCTTTTCCACCTTCAGCTCGGTGGCGGTGTTGGTGAAGGTGTAACCCTGCTGCTCATCGCCCTCCACGGTGGTGGTGAAGCCGGGCAGCTCCTGCTCGGTTACGGTATAGGTATAGTCCTGCGTAACGCTGCCGTTGACGGTATGGGTATCCGGCAGATCGGTAACGCTGAGGATGAAGCCGTCGCCGCTCTGAGCAACGCTGAGGGCAGCGCCCAGATCGGTCAGGGTCTGGCAGGAGGCCGCAGGCGGGGTCTGGGTCAGATCCACGGTAACGGTATGCTCCGTGCCTGCATCCGCCGCATTGAGCGCATCCTTCCCAACAACGGTGAAGGTGAGGCTCTGGGGCCTGCAGTCCGCTGCATTGACCCACTTTTTGGCGATGCTGAGGGTGGTGGTGGCATCCTCCACCACAGGCGGCAGCTCCTTGGCATTGGTCATGGTGATCACACCGGAGGCAATGCCCTCGTTGTTGTCGTACACAACCGTGTAGCCGTCCATGGCTTCTTCCACCACGTAGTAGGTGTAAATGTACTGGCCGTCGGGCAGGAGCTTCAGATCCTGATTGGTAAAGGTCATGCTCCAGCCGTTCTCGGCGCTGAGGGTGTAGGTGCCCACAACGCTACTCTCGCTAGCGGCACCGGGGGTCTCGGCAACGGTGGTCTCAAAGGTGTGCGACCAGTTGTCCAGCACGTAGTAGTCGCCGTCCATGCCGTCGCTGCCGTAGAAGCTGTTGCCCCAGAACCAGTTGTTGGTCTCCCAGGTGATGGTCTTGTTCTCGCTGCCTGCCACGCCCAGATCGAAGCTGTACACAAAGGGCTTGGCAGTGCTGCTGCTCTCGGTAAAGGTGTAGGTATCGCCCTTATCGGAGGTGATGATGTTGGGGCTGCCGCTGGGGCGGTAGTTGCCCCAGTTGGTGGCATCGTGGTTATAAGCGGGCTTCCAGACCACCTTCTCGTTGGACTTGAAGGTGCGCTGCGTGCTGGCCAGCGTGACGTACTGATCCACGCCGTTCTCCTCGTTTACCTGATGGTAGACGATATTGAAGGTGTAGGTAACATCGGTGACAGGCTCATTGCTGCCACCGGTGCTGCCGCCGATGGGGGTCTTTACCTGATAGAGATCGAAGCGCACGCTCTGGGTGGCATCGGCTTCGTCCTCCCACTTCTTTTCCACCTTCAGCTCGATGTGCTTCTTGTTGGTAACAGTGACCGTTTCATCGTTAACGGTGGTGAAGGTGCTGCCGTCGGCAGAGTTGGAGTAGGATACGGTATAGGCGCTGTCGGTGCCCTCTTCCACAAAGTAGTAGGAATAGCGCACGCCGTCCGGGCCGTTAACAGGCAGGTTATCGATGGCGAACGTCCACGGGGTCTGTTCGCTGCCGTTGAGGGTGACGGTCTCAACCAGCGTATCCTCGCCGCCGGCGGTGGAGCGGCGCATCAGCCGGAAGGTGGCGCTGGTGCCGCTCTCGGGCTCAAAGGCGGTACCGTCGGCATTGAGCCACTTCTTTTCCAGCTTCATGCCGGAAAGCGTGTTGGTGATGGTGAAGCTGGTGGCAGCGCTGCCGCTGGCCGGAGAGATGACCGCCTCCGCCACCTCGGTGTAGCTGCCGTTCTGCTGAAGGTATTCCTTCACGGAATAGGTGCCCTCGGGCAGATTGAGCACAGTGGCGCGCCAGTTGTTGGCGGCAGACAGCACCAGATAGCCGTCCTGCATGGCGGCAGCATTGGCGGCGGTGGTGAGGCCGTACTCCACACCATCCTTGAACAGCTTGGCGTAAACCGCCTGCTGGGTGGGCTCAACGCTCTGGCCCTTGGTGTTCTGCCACAGCTTGGTAACGGTCAGGTCGGTAGACTGCCGGTTGGTAACGGTGATCTGGCCGTCCTCGGGCGCAGCAAAGCTGACCCCGTCCACACTGTTGGAATAGGATACGGCGTATCCCTCCGGCACGGGCTCTTCCACAACATAATAGATATAGGGGGTGGAGGACGGTTCGCCGCCCACGGGCACGAACTTCTCCAGATCGGATACGATCAGCTTCCAGCGGTTGGAAGCGTTGAGCACCAGATCCTGCACAAATTCGGGGGTACCGCTCTCCCCTGCCTTACGCATCAGCCTGAGGGTAACGGAGGGCACTTCGGCAGGGGCGCTTACCACTTCGCCGGTGGCATCCTTCCATACCTTGGAGGCGACCAGCTCGGTCTTGGGGATCACCTTGGTGTTGGTGATGGTAACGGAGCCGTCCGCACCGTATTCGTAGGTAGGCTCGTAGATGGTGCTGTCCACATCCACACCGTTTACCTTCACTTCGGTAACGGTATAGCTGTAGCTCTTGATGGTGCCGTCGGCATCCACAGCGCCGTTGGGCAGACCCGTCCACCGGTGCGCCCACTCGTTGGCGGCGTTGAGGATGGCCTCGGTAGCCCAGCCCTTCTGCTGAGCCTCGGCGGCGAAGGTGCTGTCGGGCACATAGCCGTTCTCGGTGTAGATCTGACGATCCAGCACCACAGTCACGCTGGCATCGCCCTCGGGCATGCTGCCCTCGGCCCATTCCTTCTTTACATCCACTGCGATGTTGCGCACAGCGGAGTTCTTAACGGTAATGACCTCGTACTTCTTGCCGTTGGCATCCACCTCGGTGCCGGAGGTGATCAGCTCCACGATGTAGTCGCCCTCGATCACTTCTTCAATGAAGTAATCGTAGCTTTCCAGCAGCTGACCCTCGGCATTGTACATCTTGGTGGGCAGCTCCATGAAGTTGTAGGTCCAGTTGGTGTTGGCGTTGATGACCGTGGAGGCGTTCTGGTTGTAGATATAGGTCTCCCACGGTGCGCTGTCGCCGGCCAGCAGATCCTTGCGCAGCAGACGGATGGAGACGGACTCCAGCGGCATGGTGCTCAGCTGCTGCTGATCGGTGATGCGGGTGCGGGTATCGCCGTTTACAGTATACCAATTGCCATTTTCGTAAACATACTGTTGGTTATCGGAGTCGGTCCAGATGCCGGTGGTTTTGTCGTAGACAAATTCCTCGCCGTGAGCGCCGAACCAGCGCTTCTTCACGCGCAGGTTCATTTTTTCCACACGGCTGCCGTCCTTCTGGTTTTCCACAACGAACTCGCCGCCGCCGTCGCTGCTGTAGCCGGAGATCTTGACGGCGTAGCCGCTGGGCGCGGTCTCGGTAACGTAGTACTTATAGTGCACCTTGTTGCCGTTCTCGTCCAGCCCCTCCAGGGGCAGATTCTCCCACATGCTCTTCCAGTCGCCTGCGGAGGTGAGCTTGGTGGAGACAACGTAGCTGCGATCCACATAGGGAGAGAGCATGGCATTGAAAACAGCGTTGTCGGCCGGGATACCGCGGGCCGCAGAAACGTTTTCGATGGCCACATACTGGCTGATGTTGTTGGTACCCCATTCGTGACCGTCGTCCTGCGATACGAAGGAGCCGGTCAGCTCCATGTTCTCTGTTACCTTTACATCAAAGTGGTACCATTCTTCCCCGTTGATGACCTGATAGGAGGTGGGTTCGTACCCGGCGAACACCGGCTTAAAGCGCCACTGATCCACCGTCGTCTGAACGCCGCCCTTGAAAACATGCATGTCAAAGGACAGGGTGGAGCCGATCATCGCTTCCACGCTGGTGGTAATATCGTCGCTCTGAGGCCTGTCTTTGGCAGCGCGCATTGCAATGGACACAGTCGTGTTGACGCCGCCCTCCGCAATGGCGCCGTTGATCTTGCCGTCGGTCTCCTCCACCATGCTGTTCCAGTCCGCTTCGGGAATGGCGTAGCGGTGAAGATCCACCATTACGGAGGAGGGCATATCACGGTCGCTCATCCGGGAGCCGTCGGGGTTGAGCCATACTTTTTCCACGCCGAGACTGGTGGCCTTCTTGGCGTTGGGGGCGTAGAAGGTAACGCCGCCCACGTTCATATCCACGGCATCGGAAAGGTCGAAGCCGGAGGGGGTAGAGATGTCGTCGCCATAGCCCCACGACCAATAGAAGGCATAGCTGGGGGCGGGGTCGGGCAGCTGGTAGCCGACGATGGTCTCGGTCTCCACCAAGCGGTAGAGGCGGTTGTACTCCAGCTCGCCGCCACCGTACATGGAGCGGACAGAGGGGATCTGGATGCGGCCTTCCTCATCAGTGACCAGCTCGCGCACAACGCGCCAGCTGCCTCTCACGTACTCCTGCAGCTCGAAGGTAACGCCCTCCAGCACATGGCTCTCGTTGGTGGAGTCGTACTTGATGAGGTCGTTGATGATAATGAAGCCGCCGCCTGCGCTGGCGTTCCACTTATCCTCATCGCTGGACTCGGAGCTGTCGCCCTGGCCTTCGTAGCCCTCGGCATAGATGCGGTTGTCGATATCCAGCGCCACATTGTTGTGGAAGCCGCTGAGGGATACCTCGTAGTCGTACACCAGAACAAGGGCACGGCTGTCGGGCACCGTAAGGGTGATGGTGCGGGTGGCGGTATCCTGAGAATCGTCCTCGGTGTAGATCATGCTCCACTTGGAGGGATCCACCGCCTCACCGGGCACCAGCTTGCCATCCTTGAGCAGGGGCTGACCGTTCTCGTCGTAGTCTGCATAGTACAGCTTAACGGTGTTCTGCAGAAGGGTCATGGTGCGGTTGGCGGCAATATTGCCCCACTGGGAATTGATATAGGGCTGGGTCTGGCTGTAGCTGGCCACGTCCACGATCGTTACCTGATTGGTGGCGGGATCCATGTCCTGCTGCTCGGGGTTGATATCCACCACATAGTGCAGGGTCTTGTTGCCATCGTACACAGGGGAGTTCTTATCCACCGTGGTAAACTGAGGCCGGGTCTGGGTAACGGTAACGATCTGCGTCTGGCTGTCGTGACCCAGATCGCCCTCGTTGGTGGAAACATCCACCGTGTTTGTCACCTCGCCCAGTTCCTTCTTGTACTGGCCGTCCTGAGTGTTGGGCATGTAGTCGTCGGTAACGCGGCAGTAGAAGGTGAGCACGGTCTCGCTTCCCAAAACGCCGTTGCGCTGCCACGGGTCATGCTCCAGCTTGATATAGATCTTGCCGGTCTTTGCGTTGTAGGTGGCATCGTAGCCGTAGAATACTTCGCTGGGGTTGTGCTGGTTGTAGGGCACAAGGGGATAGGTGATGCCGCCATCGGTGCTTTCGCCAAGGCGCAGCCAATAGCCGCTCCACTGCTTGAGCTGGATAACACCCTCGCTCCTGTCGGGGTCCAGCTCGATCATACCGGCGGGCAGCTGATCCTCAATGACCACATACTCGTACGTATCGGCATTGCTTACCTTGACCCTCCACTGCATTTCGCCGGTTTCATTGTTGATATAAGTATCGCCCTGCGACTCCTGATTATTGGAGCCTACGCCGAACTTCTTGACCGGCGGGTTGTAGGTGAACTGGGTGGTGATGGTCTGGTCGTCGGTGCCGGTGGTGGTCTCCTCGCCCTTGGTGAAGTCCACATCCACCGTATTCGTGTACTGGTTGCTTACGCTGGGGTTATCCTCGGTGGCGATATGATCCTCCGGCAGAGTGCAGTAGTAGCGCACGTACAGGGTCTGCTCCTCGCCGTATCCCTTGGTGTGGGCGGGATCATCCTTCACATCGCTGTTGGGGTCGCGCTTGACAGTGATCGTCACCTTGCGGGTGGCGGCATCGTAGGAGGGCACGATCAACAGACCCTTCTCATCATCGTGGAGATGAGGGGTCAGGGTAATGGTGCCGTCCTCGCTGCGCACCACTTCGATCTCGCTGCTGCCGACGGTGATCTTGGTAAGCGTGGGATCCTCGGGCAGGGTATCGGTAATAACCAGCTGGTCGTACTCCTGATCCTGCCGCACTTCCACGATCCAGCCGAAGCTGTCGGGCTTGTAGTTCTGGATCGTGCTGTTGCCCGCGTTCCAGTTCATATCCTTCTTGGTAACGAGATCGGGAGTGGTATAGCGCACCTTGTAGGTGTGGGTACCGTCATCATAGAAGGAATCCTGGTTGTTCTGGCCCACATACACATTGGCGTTGTTGGTCAGCTCGTATTCTTTGGTCTCGCCGGAGCCGGGGCGCTGATCCTTGGTTACGCTCGCACGGATCTTCAGCCTCAGCGTCTTGCCGGAGCCGAAGTTGTCGTAGATCTGGGTATTAGGGTCGGTATCCGGGCGCACATCCACCACGATCTGGCGGGTCGTGGGATTATACTTACCGCTGACGGTAAGGCCGCTGGTATCGCCGTTGGGGGTAAGGGTGAGGGGATAGAAGCCGGAGCCGTCGGGGGTGGCGGAAGCATCATAGGCCAGCTTGGTCTGCAGATTCTGGCCAAGATACACATCGGTCAGCTCGGTGCCCTCGGGCAGGGTATCCTCCACGCGGATATAGTCGTATGCCCCATTCTGGTACACGCTGATGCCGTAGGAGATGGGGTCGTTCTGGTGGTGGTAGGAGCAGATGCCGCCGTTGTGGTTGCCGTCATCGCCGCAGTATTTGCTGACGGGGTTGGTATTATCGGCAACAAAGTCCACACCTGCCTGACCGGGCGAGCTGCCCACGCTGACCCAGTTGGTGAACTGGGTGTTGTTGGTAAGGCCGCCGTTGTAGGCCGTGGAGGAATAAGTAAGGGTGAGAGTGGTGTTTTTGAGATTGACGATATCCTGCGCGTTGTGGCTGAGGGTAAAGCTGAATGCACCAAACAGGGCGTTGCTGTCTGCCTGCGCCAGTACATCATCGATATTGGTGGTGGTTTTCTGGTAGTTGCCGGAGCCGTTGATGCCGGAGGTGATCACATCCACAGTCATGGCGGTCTTGCCGTCGGCATCCGTGCCCAGCATGCCCTTTACCTGCTCGTAGAGCGCCTTCAGCTGCTCCAGATTCATGTAATGGCGGCCGCTGGGGCTCATGTTGTCAGAGACCGGCACATCGTTGCTGAGGCCGTCCTCGTCGATGGGGATCTCCACCTTCCAGTCGATGACGGTGCTCTTGCCGTTGCTGGCTTCGGTGGTGCCCGCAACGCTCTTGGTAACGGTCTGGTTGCGGTTTACGTTGTTAACGGTGTAGTCGTCCTCCACAACGGTATCGCCGTTGGGGTTGATGACCGCCACCCGGTTGGCCTCGGCGTAGTTGCCGGCAAAGTCCTTGCCGGGCTTGGTCTGGTAGGTGATCTCGTAGGTGGAGGTGGTGTAGTTCTGGAAATGGATGCCGGAGATGCTGCCGTCCGGGTTGTACTGGATGGCATAGCCGCCATCGTTGGGGGTGATGGAGACGGAGGAGGCATCCGGCAGGGAGCCCAGCATCTGGTCGGTGAGGGTAAGGCCGGAGATGTTCTTGCCAGCCTGATTGAAGATGACCTTCCAGTTGATGACACCGGCATTGGCATCGTAGGTGCCGGTCTTTTCCAGCATCTTCTGCTCGTAGTTTTCGGAGATGCTGTCGTTATCCTTTACCTCGTTGGGGGTGCCGGGGCCGGAGTTGGCCTGAATGCTGTTCTGGGCAGTCATATAGGCGTTGCTGAAGCCGGAATCCGCCAGCTTGACCTGATAGTTGATCAGGTACTCCGCCACCTGCCCGTCCGGCACATCTTCGTGCTTTACCTGCGGCAAGGTGATATTCATGCTGTTGCCGGAGATGTTGGAGGTATAGTTATCAACGTTGGTGGTAACGCCGTTGTTGGTGAGCGTAACAGAGGTGATCTGCTGGCTCTCGATGGTGAGACCGTTAACGTTGATGTGGTCGTTCAGGTTCAGATCGCCGGGGGTACCCTTGGTCTTGACACTGATCTGGTAATTAAGGGTATTGGTGGCGGGATCGTAGGCGGTATCGCCGTAAGCGCCGGTCTTTTCGGTGGAGATGCTGTAGAGGGCGGTCTCGCCGTCATCGCGGTTGATGTCGTCGCCATCCACTTCAAAGCCGATGTTCTGCTCAAACTCCACATAGACGCTGCCGTCCTCGCGGGTGGCGCTGCCGTCGATGGAGCAGTTGAAGTACAGGGTACCGGTGCAGTTGGTGGTGGTATCCACTTCGTTGGGATCCAGCTTGATATCCAGATAGTGGGTGCCATCGCCCTTGCGCTTGATCTGGAACTCGCCTACCTTGTTGCCGGAGGCGTTGAGGATGTCGTACACATCATCGTAGGTGTCGCTGCTGGTAACACCCACATCGGTGGGCAGGTCGTAGAGGAAGTTATAGACCTGATCCTGTGTGAGCACGGAGTTGGGGATGCTGAAGTTGATATCGATGGCCGTGCTGTAGGTGCCGGAGGCGGGGTCGTAGGTGGGCTTGTAGAAATCGTCGTACTTACCGTCGGTATGTACGGTAACGTTGGTTACATAGTTGCCGAAATCGGCAGTGGTGCCGTCGCCCAGAAGCACCTGATCGCCGGAGCCGCTTTCCTGAGCGGCGGTGCAGGCTTCGGTGTGGGTATGCTCGGTGAGGGTGCAGATCAGGTTGCCATCTGCATCGTAGCAGCCGTAGTTCTCCTCCAGAGAGAGCAGCATGGTGCCGCCGGAGGGGGTGGTGCTGTGGGTATGGGCGGGCAGACCACAGGCATAGGTGCACTCGGCGGAATGCTCATGCACGGGCAGCAGGCAGATCAGATCGCCGGCAGCATCCAGACAGGGCTCATCGTGGAAATGCTCCTCAAGGCCACAGTAATAGACGGCGGCAGTGGGATCCACCAGACACTCCTGATCGTGGCGGTGCTGGGCGGCATAGCCGCAGATCAGCTGCAGATCATCATTGAAGCACAGGTAGCCGTGGAGATGCTCCTCCATACCGCAGTAGAACACCGGATCGGTGAGTTGCATATAGCAAAGCTCACCGTGGAGATGATCCTCGGTGTAGC
This sequence comes from Candidatus Limiplasma sp., assembly GCA_045540635.1. GTDB lineage: Bacteria > Bacillota > Clostridia > Christensenellales > Aristaeellaceae > Limiplasma. The sequence continues at coordinate 139 of JAZQHO010000106.1, read as the reverse complement.
CGCAGATCAGCTCGCCTGCTTCGCTGAGGCAGTCGGCGCTGTGGCGGTGGGCAGGGATGCCGCAATAGGTGGGATCGGGCTCGGGGGTAGCCGCAGGCTCAGTGGGGGGGGGGTCACCCTGGTCGGCGGTAGCCGTGGC